>NZ_JBNAIC010000061.1:0-109068 GCF_050031695.1 Pleomorphochaeta sp.
GTATTCTTATGATTTTCAGCTTATTGAAGAATTACAACATAATGGGAAATGGGATGAACTAACTATTTCAATGGTAAATGAGGCAAATAACTTAAAAAAAGCTGGTGCTGATTTTATAGTAATTTGTACAAATACAATGCACATAATGGCAAATGAAATTGAAAAACAAACAAATCTTAAAGTACTTCACATAGCAAAAGCAACAGCAACTGCTATTAATAATAAAAATTTAAAAAAAGTACTATTACTAGGAACTAAATTTACTATGGAAGGAAGTTTTTATAAAGATATTTTAAGTGAAAATAAAATTGATACTCTTATACCTAATTTAGAAGATAGAGAGATTATTCATAATATTATTTATAATGAACTGGTAAAAGGTATAATAAAGAAAGAAAGTAAAAATAAATACTTAAATATAATCAACAAAATGAAAGACCTTGATATAGAAGGGGTTATTCTAGGTTGTACTGAAATTCCATTACTAATCAATCAAAATGATTTAGATATAGAGGTTTTTGATACAACTAGCATACACTCAAAAGCTGCTGTAGATTTTGCATTAAATAATTAAAATATCTTGTTCTTTTTTAAAGAACAAGTGTTTTTACTTTTTCACATAGCTAATTGAGAAATCATCTCTAAGAACTATATAACCTCTTTCTTCTTTTTCATTTATTACTTTTTGAATAAAGTCAAAATTTTCTTGAATAACCTTTTTCACCTCTTCAATTTTATCAGCAGATACTTTTATGCAAACAAATTTCTTCTTAATACGTAAAATATTAGGCCCAAACTGTTTTGATACAACAACTTGTATTTCTTCCTTTTTTAAAATATTAGCAATACTACCTGCTTTCCTTGGATCTGCATGAACTCTTTCTTCTTCACTATTATTCTCAATTTGTTTAATAAAGGTAACAGTTTCTTTACTAATATCATACATATCAAAACGATTAGAATCACCAAAATGTCTTTGAGTAAAATCAATCCCGTCATCTGTTCCAAATGCACATTTAACACTTTCCATAAAATATTCCATCCTTTTTTGCTTTTTTAAAATTTTCCAAATAAAATATATATCTAAACTTTAATTGTTACAATATGCTAACATATAATATTCTATATTTAATACACAATAAAAATAATTAACTATAATATTATATTGCAATTCATTATAACTTATTTATATACTCTAAATATTATTTATTAAAAAAGGATTTTTATATCATGAAAAAAACATTAGCACTACTATTAATATCAGTTCAATCAATTTTTCTTTTTGCTTCTACTTACAAAGCTCCAAACATCTTTATTGATTATAACACTCTCAATTATTCTTATGATTTTACTAATTCAAATAATTCATCTTCAACAATTGATTTAGGTATAAAAGTCCCTTTTTATCAACAAACAAAAGATAAAAAAACTTCATATAGTTATATAGGAATTAATCATCAATCTTATAATAATAACAATACTAATATTGACTACGATTTAGGAATTGAAATTGGCACAAACATAATTAATATAGACAGTCCATATTCAAAAAACTATTTTACAGGTTTAATTTATGGAATTTCAGTTCCATTAATTAATTTTAATATAGACTATAATAATAACTTGTCTTATTCCTACATTTGGGATGAACCAACAATTTCACTAAAATTAGGAAGAATAATAAAAGCCAAAATGAATAACTTAAGAGGAAAAGAAAACGATATTGCTTATGCATTTATTATAAATAATGATTTTTCTTATGCAAATAGTTCATTTATATATTCTACTGACTTAACATTAAGTTTAGGAATATATCTTTAGTTCTTTTTTATAAAAACATTATATTCTTTATCAATTTTATATCCAAGTGTGGTAGCTAAATGAACGGATCTTAAATCCTGAGCATCCCAGCTTGGATAAATATTTCTACTTATACATTCAAGAATTAATTTTGAACCACAAGCTTTTGCTAATCCTTTATTTCTATATTCTTTTTTAGTATCTATTTCTATTTCAATACAATTATCTGCATAAGCATAGGATGAAGCCCCGGATATAATTTGATTTTTATAAAGAATTACAAAACCTAAACCTTTTTTGCTAAACTCATTATAAGAATTAAACAAAGAGCAGAAATCTTTTGACCATTTCTTATTTAAAACTTCTTTATAAATGTTTTCATCTATTTTCGTAATAATAAAATCTTTATCTAAAGATTCTACATAATATTTTAGTTGGTCTTTTTTAAATGAATTCAATTCAGCTTTCATTTTGTATCTTTTACTTTTTATTACTTTATTTATTAAAGACTTCTCAGCTAAATTTTCCCATGCTTCATTTTGAAAAGTAATAATATCAGCTTTAGCTTCTTTTATAAAATGTTCATTTGGGGTTCCAGAAAAAAAGCAAAAATCGCCAACTACTATTTGTACACTTTTAGGATTCTTTTTATCCTCAAAAATTGAATAGCCCATATAACCTTGTAAAAAAGATTGTATTAGAACATCATCAAACTCAATTATTATATTTTTATAACTTATCATGTACTTAATGTATCATGAAAATAGATTATAACAATAAAAAATGTGTGCCTCTAATAAAAGAGGCACACCATACGGTTAATCAATATTAACAATAGAAGATTTTGACCCTATTTTTAATGTATTTGCTAGGGAATTGTTTTTAAATGTAGTTGTGATTGTTATAAAGATTTTCCCAGAGTTATTTGCTACTACTGTTGCATCATCAGCCGTATTATTAATAAAAGTTGAATCTACTATTTTAGCATATCCACTCTCATATACATATATTGCACCGCCATTTGTTTTAGCAGTATTATTAATGAAATCGCAATTTTCAATATAAACTGAAGAGAATATATCGCTTAAATTTGCCCAAGTTTCATCAATTAAATCAAAGTCAGTTTCATTCGGTATTGCTTGTGAAGCTCTATCAATTATATATATAGCTCCTGCAGCTGATTCTGACTCATTATCTATAAATTCACAATTATAAAAAGATTGCATTGACCCATAGTCGCAAAAAGCTGTACCACCTTTATAAATTGAAAAATTGTTTTGGAAACTACAACTAGTATATATAGCATTAGTACCAGCTCTATCTAAAACTGCAGCTCCGTATTTTGCACTATTATTTATAAAACTACAATTAGTGAATGTTGGGTTTCCCCCATGGTAAGTATATACAGCCCCACCTTCATTAGCATAATTGTTTATAAATATGACATTATATAGTTCAGTATCAAAACCTAAAGTTGGTTCTATATCAGGCCTTACGCGATTACCTGCTAAATAATTAATTAAAGCTCCACCCTTATTATCATAAACTTCGCCATCTACTCCATCAGCATATCCATCACTAATTGTAAATCCATCAATTAATGCATTATCACTACCGACTAAAACATGATAAGAATTATCTAATAAACTATTTTTATCTCCAATTTCACCACTCAATCTTGTAATATTTTTTTCATAATTTCTTTGACTTAAACTTTTTTCAGTACCATTAAACCCACCATAGATATTAACTCCTTCATGCAAAATGAATGAATCACTCCTATTTTGACCTGGATAATAAGTACCTTTAGAAACCCAAATATCTACAGTCTCACCTGTTACTTCATATATTGCATTTGCTGTGTTAATAGCTGTTTGAAGTGAATTAAAAGAAGTATCCCAACTACTTCCATCACCTTCATCCCCATTTGAAATATCAACAAATAATGTTCTTAAATTTATATCTATTTGGGAATCTAATGATGGATTATTCACATTTATTTGAACAGGTTCTTTATTTAATTCAATAGAATTTAAATAATTCTTAATAGTATTATAATCTTCAGTACTTCTTGTTAAACATAAATCTGAATCAAAGCCTATCATACTATTATCATGTGAAGCATTATTTAAATTAGATTCAACACTATATGAGAAATTATAATCTGATGGATCAATAAACATAGGATCAATATCTAAAATGCCAATTCCATCATATCCACCTTCAACAATACTGTATTCAACTCTTGGATTACATTCATTCCAATTATATATACTTACTTCATCTAATTCACAATAATTTGACCAAATAATTGAATCAATTATTACAGGATCATTGAAAGGTCCTGAACCTTGATATAATGCGGCGGCTGCTTCACTTGCTGTATTATTATAGAAAGTACAATTTGAAACAATTGGATTTGAAGCACCATCATTAGCAATCGCACCACCCGATTGAGCAAAATTATTAACAAATAAACAATTTTCTAATAAAGGAGAGCCACCATAATCATTATAAATTGCCCCACCTTTACCATTAGAACAAGAATTCCCATCAAAAATACAATCAATAAAATAAGCAGAGCTCTTCATATCAATTGATACTCCACCACCACGACCTTCCGCAGTATTATTACTAATAATAGTATTTATAAATGTTGGTATGTTATCTAAATCAGATGTGCCAATAATGTATACACCAGCACCTTTACTACCATTATTATCAATAATTGTACAATTAACAATTGTAGGAGCGACTTCCCAAATAATAATTCCATTACCATTTGAAGATAAGGTCGCATCTCCACTCATAACTGATTCAAAAGTCATATGGCCTACTGCCATATTATTATCTTGTATAGAAGATTCAGTAGAAAAATTATTTAAATCATTACTATTATCTATAGATATATCCATATCATTTTTTAAAGTATCTAAAGCTTTTTGATCATCAATAGGACCCATTGGTCTATCTAACTTCTCACCATTTGGAGGAGGTCCTAGCATTTCTTTAGAACCATCTATGTTTTCTCTATTTTTTGGAGGGCCCATTCTATTATTATCTATATTATCTAAAGAAGCATTAGCAATCATTAATCTTGATTCATTATCAAAATATCCACCAGTAATTGTAAATCCGTCTATAATATTATTAGCAGCAATAACTACTTTAGTACTGTTATCTGTACTATTTCCTCGAATACCAATATCTCCTGATAAAATAGTTTCATGAATAACCCAATCTCTTTGATCTAAACTCTCTTCTATTCCAGTGAAACCACCATATATATCAACATCATCTTTCATGGTAAAGCTAATTGAAGTATCACTAGTTTCACATGGATAATAGGTGCCTTCTGCAACCCAAATATCATTTTCAGGGTTCGCAAATTTTAATGCATCAACTAATGAGTTATAAGCATTTTCCCAAGAAGAACCATCATTTTTACCACTTGCATTTATATCTACATAAATAATATTTGATAAAGAATTAGTAGGGGTATTAGTATTACAACTTACTAATAAAAAAATGCTAATTAAAATATACAAAAATACTGTATTATTTTTCTTATTCATTTTCATCCCCTAACTATAATCAATCTTAACCTAAATACATCATAAAAGAGGAACCTTAAAATAAGCTTAAAGAATAATCTTCTCTTTCTTATTTATATCTTTCGACTATAGAGTTTTTAACAAAACTAAACAAATTAGAAATAACTTCAATTATTGAAACAATTAAAACAAATACAAATAAACCTCTAAAACCAATCAATGATTGATAATTTACGTATAAGTCATTTAATTGAATTATATATATTAGTAATCCTATATTTAATAAATTAACTATTAACTCAACAGTATCAATAATTTTATTATTTTCAATTACTAGTTTTATAACCATGGATATTATTTCTATTACCCATACAATAATTATATAAATTAAAATAGTTTCAAATATTTCGATATTAATATAATGACCTAATTGGATAGGACTTTTATCTAAAACCCTTTGTGCAAATTCAATAAATCTTGGCGCATAATTTATTAATGATAAGAAAATAATTGAAAGAATCAATTCAAAAGCAATAGAAACTTTAGATTCCCTTTTTTTATCTATCTCTATACTTTCTAGTTCTTTAGCATCCCAAGGTATATCAAAATTAATATCTGTTTCATTAAAATACCTACTTAAGAAAATAAAAAATATAGTTAATCCTCCTATAGCACATAAGCTTGATGTAAATATATTAGAGAAAAGTTTAAGTACATTTTTTATAATCACAGGATTATCCATATTTGATACAACATTTATTATAAAAACAACTATAAAGGCTATTGATAATGCAAAAGTCAATATTTTAATTAACGTTATAAAGGCCTGAGAATAATGAGGAGCTATTAATGAATCATTTTTTCTATATTTTTGTGCAACTTCACTTGGAGATCCAAATTCGTTTATATATTCTAATTGTTCTTCTTTACTTGGATTTTTTCCATATTTAGTTTCTATTTCATCTAAAATTAAAGACTTTAATTCTTTTTCGATTTCTTTTTTTGAATTTAAAGGAAGCTTTCTTCCTATTGAATAAATATATTTATCTACTAATTCCATAATCACAACTCCTCTATCATACTTTCTATACTCACATTTATTTTCTTCCATTCAACTAATAATTTATGTAAAACTTCATTACCTAATTCACTAGTTTGATAATATTTTCTTGCTCTATTTTCACTTGTATCCCAAAAACTTGTTAATAATTCTTGTTTATCTAATCTTCTAAGTAAGGGATATAATGTATTTTTATCAACATCTACTTTTTTAGTTTGTAACTTTTGTACTAGAGAATAACCATATATAGGATTTAAACAGTTAATCAAAACACTAATTACTAAAGTCCCCCTTCTCAACTCTGCTGTTAAGTTTTCAATTATCTTTTTTTTATCATCCATAAGTAACCTCATATCTAGTATAGTGTATAACACACACTATTGTCAATTTAAAAATATATGAAATAAAAACCAACATAGTATAATGTTGGTTTTTATGATTTCTAAATATATTAAAAGATTTATAAAATAGTTACTCTTTCATCAATATTTTCTTTTTCCTTAGGTTCGACTTCAGCTTCTATTCCACCAAATGGCATTTGAGCATTTAATTCATAACTTTCTGGTATATTGAATAACTCTTTTACCTTTGAATCAATTATTGGATTATAATGTTGAAGGGAAGCTCCTATGTTTAATTCTCTAAGTCCACTCCAAATAGAGAGTTCAAGCATACCAACTGATTGATTTGTCCATATTTCAAATTTATTTTTATAGAGTGGAAATTGATCTTGTAGAGATTTAACAACAGATTTATCAATGAAATAAAGTATAGTACCATATCCGTTTTTAAATGAATCTATTTTTTCTCTTGCTACTTGTCCATTAAATACTTCATATATGCTATCCCATAATAAATCATGTTTTTCTTTGGTAAGGACAACTACCCTTGAACTTTTCATATTAAATGAATCAGGAACAAGTTCTGTTGCTTCTTTTACCAAATCAAAGACTTGAGATTCAAATACTGGAATATTTTTATTTATTTTATAATACGATCTTCTTTTTTTTAATGTTTCAATAATTTTCATAATTGTATCCTTTTTTAATTATCTAAATTCGCTTTAATAAAAGTATTATTTTCAATATCTTTAAAAGCTTGATTTAGTTCTTCTTCTTTGTTCATAACGATAGAGCCTTTCCACGCTATTTTTTCATTTTGTTTTTCACTAATTAATAAAAGAAATTTTGATTTATTAGTATCCGTTTTTATATTCAATTCATCACCTTCAGTAAATAAGACAGCTGATCTTTTTGATATTTTATCCTCTTCAACTGATATGTTTCCAGATAAAATAAAAGCTACAACCATTTTATTTTCATCTACTTTTAGATTAAACATTTTGTCTTTATTTAGAGTTATTTGATATAAATCAATTGGGTGGTAAATATTAATATTGGTTGAATAATTTTTATAATTTCCCAATAGTAGCTTTAGTTCACCACCTTCAAAAAAGATTTTTTTAATCTCTTGCTTTTTAATTTTTTTATAAAAAGGGTTAACCATCTTATATTTTTTAGGCAAATTTATCCAAAATTGAACACCTTTAAGGTATTTTGATTTTTTAAACTTTTCTTGATGATAAATACCTGAACCACTAACCATAATTTGGATATCCCCATTACTTAATTCATCTTTATTCTTTAAACTATCATTATGAATCATTACACCTTTATCAATATATGTAATTGTAATAATTCCACGATGAGGATGAAATGGAAAACCATTTTTATATTCTTCATAATTTTCACTATCAAAAGAATCAAGCAATAGAATTGGATCAAAATCATTATATGTATTTTTTGATAACACCCTAGTTAAATGAACATTATCACCATCTACTGTATTATACCCTTTTACAATTTTATCAACTTTTCTTCTCATAATCATATCCACTCATTTTTTTCAAACATAGCAGAATATTCTCTTGTTCTTTTTCATCTAAGTTGTCGATATTATCTACTATATTTTTTTCTATAATAGGATAAACACTTTCAATTAAGCTTTTTCCTTTCTTACTAATTTGCAATAAAAATTTACGCTTATCATATTTACACGTTCTTCTATATAATAATTCATTTTTTTCCAAATTCCTAATAATTAGTGCAATTGTACCACTTGAGCTCAAAATCTTATCTTGAACATCACCTACTGATAATTCACCTTTGTGATATAAAGCTTCTAATACTGCAAACTGAGAACTAGTAAGATTATAATCTCTTAAAACCCTATTATTATTTATATTAATCTTTTTTAAAGCCCTATTCATTGCAATAAAAACTTTTAATTGTAAATCCATCTAGTTCTCCTTATTTATCTCTATGTAGAGATAAATATACTCTAACTAGAGATAAATATCAATAAAAAATATTCGTTATTCTTAAAATATCTATATTTTTTATATAAATTTTTCAAATATTTTACTTTTTAATAAAATCTACTATGGCATTTAATGTATTAAAATCAACAAAATCAACTGTTGAATCAAAAGTTTCAAGAAACTCAATATTTTCTTTTGTCCTTTGATCTTTAGGGATTTTATTTACTTTTAGAAATAAGGCTTTCATCATTATTTTATGTTTTATACTTAATCTTTTATAATCAATACTTCCTCTTAGATAGTACCTTTTTACAATATCATCATATTTTTTTTCAATTAGCTTATCCAACTCTTTATTTATATTATCAACATTTTCTTCACTTAGTGGATCTGATAAACCAACAGAGGCTATAACAACTTTTTGTCTATCAAAATTAATAAGGCGTTTATTAATTACGTCTTTTAAGCCTAATATACCTACTGCATAAAGACCACCAACATATATAATAGTAGAATAATCATCAGTATTATTTAATTTATTATACTCAATTAAATCAAAACTAAGTCTATTAGAAAGTTCTTTAGCATATCTTTTAGAACTACCATAATAACTAGCAAAAATGATTAAACCTTTCATATCTCACCTCAAATTTTCTCTCTGATTAACTAATGAAGTATTTTTTTTATTTCATTTAGAGAGTTATAATTTATTAAATTTAATTTCTTTTCTTTATTTTCCATTAGTTGAACAATTTCAGATTCTTTTTTACCTGATTTTTTTAAATTACTATAAAGCATTTTCACCATGAGCTTATGGATAAAAATTAGTTTATTATAATCAATATCACCCTGTAAATTAAAAATTTCATATTTATCCAATAAATAATTAGGTAATTTATCACTAATTGCTTTATTTATCCCTTTATAAGCTTCTATATCATTAGGACTAGTAAGTCCCACTGATACAATTATTAATTTAGAAATTTTTGATAAATCAAAGGAATTAATAAACTTTGAAAAGGATCTTAAATTACCAGCATATAATGGAGCAACATATATTATAAAATCATATGATTTTACATCATCTACCTCATTAACTGACTTATGATTTATTTTAGTCATTTTCGATAACTCTAAAGCATATTTTTTAGCAGAACCATATTTGCTAGAATAAATGATAATTTTATTCATAATAACTCCCATAAAGTACTTAATTAATACTATTATGGCATTTGATAAATAGCAAGATATTTTAAAACCCATTATTATTATGAAGTAGAAAATTAAATAATATGCTTACATTTATTCATTTTATACAGCCTTTTTCTCTTTATAAAACATCTTACAAAATCAGTTTGAGGATTATAAACTAAATCATTAAACTCTCCAACTTGTTCGATTTTACCATTATTCATAACAATAACTTCATCAGACATTAATTTAGCTTCTTCCTGATCATGTGTTACTAATATTGTTGTAATACCAAGTTTTTTCTGAATAGACTTAATTTCATATTGCATTTTTTCTCTTAAAAGCGCATCAAGATTAGATAACGGTTCATCTAATAATAATAACTCAGGTTCCATAATTAAAGCTCTACCTAAAGCTACACGTTGCTGTTCCCCTCCACTTAATTGATAAGGATAATTATGAATTTTATCTTCTAAATTTAATAAATTCATTATATTAGAACATTTATTTTTTTTTGTAATTTTATCCATTTTTTTCGCTTTTAAGGGGAAGGCTAAATGCTTTTCAACAGTCATATGAGGCCATAGAGCATAGTTTTGAAAAACAAAACCAATGTTTCTTTTATTTGGCACTATATTTATTTCGTTTACATCATTATAAAGAATTTTAGAATCTAATTTAATAACACCCATTGTTGGATTTTCAATACCAGCTATGCACGATAATAATGTTGATTTCCCACTCCCACTAGGTCCTAAAATTGTATAAAACTTCTTTCTCTCAATTTTTAAATTGCACTCATTTATTACGCAATTTTTATCATAATATTTTGATAAATTATTAATTTCTAAATTTCCCATGTTTACCTTCCTTGTTTTTACGATTAACGTAGTTTCCTAAAATAATTATTAAAACAACAACTACAGAAAGAGCCGAGGTCATTTCTAACCCAAAGGATTGTGATTGCATTCCAAATAATAAAACACCTACAGTTTCTTGATTAGTCGAATATAGCATTAATGAAATAGGGATTTCTCTTAATGAAATCATTAAAGCTACTATTATTCCAGATTTTACTCCTGGAAGTAAAAAAGGAAAAACAACTTTAAAAAAGGATAAAAAGCTATTATATCCTGACAATCTTGCAGCTTGTAACAATTTAATATCTTGAGAACTCAATAATCCTTTTATTTGATTCATAATTATTGGAGTAAATAAAACCATATAAGTAAATATTAACCCCCAAATTGTGCCATATAGTTTCAATGGATAGCTATTAAAACAATATATTGTAGCTACTGCTAAAACTGTATTAGGAATAGCCATTGGCCATGAAGCAACAGCCTCAAAAATTCTAAATTTTTTACCTAAATAATGAGATATAATTAGGCAGGATAGTGAAATTATTGTAGCGAAAACTGCAGCAATCAATCCAAATAAAAAACTATTTCTAAAGGCTAAAAGAGACTTAGAGTGTAAGCTAAATATTTCTTTATAATTATCTAATGTAAAATGATTAATCGTTAATGATAATCCCCATCTTTTTAATAAAGAAGAAATTATCATTGTAATTGCAGGAATAACACTGACTAAAATAAAAAACAATAGCACTATAATAACACTAATAAGTTTATATTTATTTAATCTTACAGTACTAATATCTCTAGATGAAATAGTACTTTTTAAACTAATCTTTTGATTTTTATTAATTAGAAAAGCTTGTAAAAAATATAGAAAAGTTGAAAAAACTACTAATACTAAAGAATAAAATGCTGCTTTAGAAGAATCTAACATAGTTAATGATGAATAAATTTTAGTAGTTGCAACTTCCACCCTTGCAGGTAAGCAAAGCAATGCTGGTACTGAAAAGTTAGCCAAAGATCTAGAAAAAATAAATAAACCTGTTGTAATAATACTTGGCTTAATCAAAGGAAAAGTGATTCTTCTAAATACTAATGCATTTTTAGCACCTGATACTTGAGCTGCATATTCTAACCTAGGTTCTATACTTTTTAATGCATTTTTTACTGAAAAATACATTAAAGGAAATAAATGTAAAGTTAATACAAAAATAGCAGCATTAAGAGAATAAGGAGTTGCTGTATAATTATCAAAGTGTAAAACAACTTTAATAAACCTTTCAAAATAACCATTTCTCCCAAATATTTGTAACCATGATAAGGCTATAATATATGGAGGAATTGCAAAAGCAACTATACAAAAATCATCAATTACTTTTTTTAATGGAAAATCTGTTTTTACTACTAACCAAGCTAAAATACACCCAATTAAACTAGTCCATAAAAATACCCAAATAGATATTTTTATGGAATTGAATAAAGGACCTAGATAATTATAAAGAGTAAATTTTGATCCAACAACACCCTTATAAAATAAATAGATAGTTGGAAAAATATAAAATAATATTAAAATACCTGATAAAAGCATTATTGCTCCTATCACAAAGATATTTTTATTAATAGAGTTTTTCAAAGTCTTCATTTATTTCATATTGTTTTTTTGCTAAGTCTTCCCAATTAATATTTAATGTTACTATATCTTGTGACAAGCCAGCAGGTAGATCAAAATCTTTTAATACACTTATAAATCCATAATTTAATATGATATTCTGTGCTTTTTCTGATATTAGAAAATCTACAAATTCTTGAGATAATACTTCATTTTCTTCATACCTATTGATATTTTTACTTATTGCAACAGGTCTCTGTATAGCTATTGCACCTTCTTTTGGCCAACTAATTGCTAAAGGTGTTTCATAACCTTTTTTTATAGCTAACTTCTGTAATCTCCATACAGCATCATGTGGGGCAATACCTAATAAGAATTCACCCTCTTGTATTTTAGATGGAACATCACTATTTTTTTTTGCTAAAAATAAGCCATTCTCAATTAATTTACTATAATATGAACCACTTCCATCCTCTAAATCCCATAAACTAGCAATTATAGCTAACGCTGTTGAAGATTGTGCAGGATCAGAATGAACAATTTGATTATAATAATCTTTATCTAATAAATCATTATATGAAGAGATATCTGAGTTTACTTTATCTTTGTTATAAATAATAACACCAAATCTTTCACTAACTAATACATAGGGTTTATCACTTTTATATTTATCATCTATATTTTCATACCCTTTAGGTTTATAATCTTCTAATAAACCTTTATCAGCTAAAGCTTCATATAATAAAGGATCAGAACCCCAAAATACATCTGCATTAATACATCCTGTCTCAGATTCTGCCCAAACTCTTTGTCTCAAAGGTCCACATCCTAATTGTACAATATCTAATACATCTCCTCTTTCTTCTTCAAAAGTTTTCTCAAGTTCTTTTAACATATTCTCAGGACCTGAAATATAAGCAGTAATTTTGCCTTCTTCCCCACCATATTTTTGTGTAGTATTTTCTTCATTAACACCTTTTGCCCCTAAAGATGCAACAAAGAAAAAACTACAAAAAATAATTAAACATTTTTTCATCATACAAACCTCACTAAGTCATACATTACTAATATAATATGTTAACAATAACTAACTTGTCAACAATTAAAATAAAAAAATAACCCTTTACTTGCCATTTTATTTATTATTTTATTATAAATTAGCTATATATGTTTGTTGCTACTAACAATATATAGTTAAAAATAGCTATCCTAATAGATAGCTAAACATTTAATCTTATATTTTGGTTTCAACTTTTATATTATAATTACTTATATTTTTTTACTCAACTTAGGTACAAAATCAAGATAAAAATCTAGTGAGAATTTCAAGGTTAATAAGCTTGTTAAAATATCAGCTATTGGTTGAGCAAAGATTAAACCATTTATATCATAAAAAGTAGGTAAAATTATAATTAGAGGAATTAAAAAATAACCTTGCCTTGCTAATGATAACAAGCCTCCTTGCTTACCTTTCCCTAAAGCTAAAAATAGAGACAAATAAACTTGTTCAAATCCAAAAAATAACATTGAGAAACAATTAACTCTTAAAACTTTTATGCCTATATTAATCATTTTTAAATCATTAGTTTTACTAAAAATTGTAATAATAGATTGGCTAAATATATAAACTATAAGGGTATATAGGAAACAAAAACAACTTGTCCAAATAAGAACTGTTTTAATTGATTGATTTACACGTCTATAATTTTTAGCACCATAATTATACCCAACAAAAGGTTGAAACCCTTTCATAAAGCCAAAAACTACATAAGTTCCTAATGTCATTAATCTCATTACAACACCAAATGCAGCTATTGCAGAATCTCCATAATTACTTGCACTTGAGTTCATCATAGCCATAGAAAAACTTGTTAAAAATTGATATATGAGAATTGGTATCCCAACTTTCAATATTTCTTTCAAAGTAGATTTATCAAATTCAACAAATGAGTAATGAAATTTTAAACAACCTTTATTTCTTAATATATAATTAACATAGATAAGACTTGTTATTGCTTGTGATACAACTGTAGCTATAGCTGCTCCTTGTATACCCATATTAAATACAAAAATAAAAATAGGATCTAATATAATATTTAGACCTCCTCCGACTATCATTGAGGTCATAGTTAATTTTGTTCTACCTTCTGCTGCAACTAGATTATTCATGGTTATATTAAAAATATTAAGTATTGACCCACTTATAAAAATAATTGCATAACTTTTTGCATACGGTAATATTGTATTTGTTGCTCCGAGAATTTTTAGTAAAGGAGTTAAAAAACATAGCGATATAATTATTAATAATAGTCCCACAAATATGCTATAAAATAATGCAGAACTTGCAACCTTATTCGCTTTTACTCTATCTTCATCTCCTAATAATCTTGAGAGATATGAAGCAGCTCCTGTTCCAAACATCATACCAAGACCTATAATAATCTGAACAATAGGGAACACTATTGAAATAGCACCAACTTGTTGAACACCTAAATTTCCTGCAAAGTATGCATCAACAACACTGTATAATGCACTAATTATCATACCTATCATTGTAGGAATTCCTAATCTTAAAAGGGTCTTATTAATTGAACCATCTCTCATCATCTTAATTTTTCTGTCATTTGAAATCATATATTCCTTCCTTTATTATTTGTATAGCTACTATACACTTTTAATAAAAAAAAACAGTTTAGCACCTATACTCTTTATATAAATAAAATTACCACTAATATTAAAAAGATTCATTTTCCTCAAATCTTTCAATTCCTGTTTCTAACTTATCCAAAAACTTTTTAACAATTTGTTTTTGCTCATCATCAAACTCACTTAAGGCTTTATAAAAAGTTACATTAAAATCCCTATGGATTTTTTCATGAGCTTTATAAGCAATTTCGCCTTTAGGGGTTACATACAATAATAATCTAGAGAGATTCTTTGGATCACTTTTCTTCAAAATCATCTCTTTTTTTTGTAGCTTCAACAATACTTGGGAGATAGCACCTTTTGTCACCCCTAACATATCAGCTAAAGCTGTAACATGAATACCTTTGTTTTCATAAATAGCTTTTATCATATGAATTTCAGCAGTATGTAATTTTTGATCTGTTTCATAATTCCTAGTTTTTTTATCAATTTCTGAAATCTTTGTAACCAGTCTCAAAAATGTATAACTTAGTTTTGTATTTTTCTTGAAATTCATATTGTCAATTTTCATATCAATAATAGTGTATACATACTATACTCTTTTGTCAAGCATTATTTTACACACATTGTTTTTTTTGCAATTTGCCCAATTTTTTACTTTATGCTATCATTCATTATATGCTTATTGATTATAAAAAAAATAAAGGATTTTATGGATATAGAAATTAAAAAACAAGTATTAGGTATTAATGGTAGCCCTAGAAAAAAGGGAAATTCTGACATAATTCTTTCATACTTTATGGAAGAATTAGAAAAAAATAAAATAAACAATAAAACTATTAATCTAAGAGATTATAATTTTTCTGGATGTGTAGGTTGTGAAAGATGTAGAAAAGATAAAATATGCACAGGATTAAAAGATGATATGACTAATTTCTATCCTGATATTATTTCAAGCGAAGCTTTAGTATTAGTATGTCCAACGCATAATTATAATATAACAGCTTGGATGAAAGCATTTATTGATCGACTATATTGCTTTTACAATTTTGAAAATCCAAGACCAGGTAAATGGTCAAGTTCACTTGCAAATCAAAATCGTAAAGCTGTTGTAATTGCTATTTGCGAACAAGAAGATGAAGCTGATATGGGATATACAGCTGAAGCTATGAAAAAACCTCTTGAAGCTTTAGGCTATGAAGTTGTTGATGTTATTAAAGTATTAAATTGTTTTGAAAGAGGAAAAATAAACCAATTTGAAGATACTATAATTCAAGTAAAAAACTCTGCAAAATCCATTGCTAAATTGCTCTAGTAAGATGTCCCAAACTTGGGACATTAGTTTTTTAACCAAATATCTTTTTCTAAAACTGAAACATGTTCAGTCCTTATATCATCCATCAAAGACCAATAAACATTATTATTTGTATGGTGGTACTTAAATCCACATTTTTCTTGTGCTCGCTTAGATTTTAAATTACCTTCAAAATATCCACACCATATTTTATTTAAGTTAAGTTCTTCAAAACTAAATCTTATAATCTCATCAATAGCTTCAGGAACTAAACCCTCTCCCCAATACGGTACACCTATCCAATATCCAATTTCTGCTTCATTTTCACCAATATCAAGATTACTATCTTCTTTAAGCATTAATCCAATACTACCAACTGCTCTATTTTCACTTTTTAATTCTAGGGCAAAAGTGTATTTTTTGTTTAACACGTTTCTAATTATATCTAAACTATTTTCAACACTAGTATGTGGTGGCCATCCTGCAATTGGGCCTATTCTTGGATCTTTTGCCTCAATATATAAATCTTTAGCATCTAAATCTCTCCAATTCCTTAATATTAATCTTTTTGTCTCTAAAACCATAATAATTACTATTTATTCCTTTTTTCTAAATCTAATAAATATTCTTTCATATCAAGCCCACCTGCATAACCCACAAGCTTTCCATTAGATCCAATTACTCTATGGCAAGGGACTATAATAGTAATTGGATTTTTATTATTCGCCATACCTACGGCTCTAACAGCTTTTTCATTACCTATAGCAATAGCTATTTCTTTATAACTTCTAGTTTCACCATAAGGGATATCACATAAAGCCTTATAAACTTTTTTTTGAAATTCCGTCCCCTCTATCTTATATTTTACATCAAAGAGTTTCCTTTTCCCCTCAAGATATTCATTTAACTGTTTATACACATAATTACTAAAATCTGATTTATGGCCCATATCAACAATATCGCCTTTTACTAATTTGAGATAAGTTAAACAATCATCTTCATATCCTATTTTTAGTTTACCAAACATAAAATCATATATTGCAAAATTAACCATAAATACTCCTTTTTTAATCAATTATTAATATTATCATATTTTATTTTTATAAAACATATAGATTATAACTTTTTTTTTCTTCTTGATTGTCAAATTTAAAAATTATTGCTTTAATTAAAGAAGAATAGGAGTCATAAATGAATAATATAAAATTCAGATTAATGGAAATTAAAGATGCACAAGAAATACTAAATATTTATAAACCATATATAGAAGACACATCAATCACTTTTGAATGCACGGTCCCAACATTAGTCAATTTTGAAAAAAGACTTATAAATATTTCTAAAAAATATTCCTATTTAGTTTGCGAAGTTGATAACAAAATTATCGGTTATGCTTATGGTAGTAGATTAAGAGAAAGAGAAGCCTATCAATGGGATGCAGAATTATCAATTTATCTAAATCAAGAATATGTAAATTTAGGAATAGGAAAATTATTATATTGTGCCTTAATTGATATGCTAAAACTTCAAAATATACATAATGTTTATGGAGTAATAACACAACCAAATGAGAAAAGTGAAAATCTTCACAGTAAATTAGGTTTTTCTAAGATTGGAGTTTTCCATAACACCGGAAACAAATTCAATGCTTGGAGAGATGTAGTTTGGTACGAAAAAAATATCTTAGATTTTGAAAAAAATCCAACTCCAATAATACCAATTACTGAAGTTGAAAAAAAATCAATTTATAAAATATTATCTAAGTATAATTTATTATTATCTCAGAAGTTAGCTTAGTTAATATTAATTATATTTCCTCTTTTAATACAACAACACTTTCAACATGATGAGTATGAGGATAAAAATCGAAGATTTTTATTTCTTCAACCTTATATCCAAGACTTAAAAATGCTTTTACATCTCTAGAAAGAGTTACAGGATTACAAGATACATAAATTATTTTTTTAGCACCAAATTTTTTAATTAATTTTGGAACACTTTCAAATAATCCAGTTCTAGGAGGATCAACAACAACTGTATCAACTTTTTCTTTATTTTTCCTTCCCCATTTTTCAACTTCTCCTGTATATGATACTGCATTTGAAGCATTAAGCTTACTTAATGATAAACACTCTCTCTGTTTTTCTACAGCAATAGTGTTTTTAGGTAAAAAAGCAGAAAAGGTTCCAACCCCACTATATAAATCCATAACAGAATCACTATCAATTTTAGATACAACATAATTAGCTAATTTAGATAATAACTTAGGATTTGATTGAAAAAAGACATTAGCATTTACAATAAATTTGTGATTATTTATATTAATTTGCACTTTTTCATTTGAATAACTTAACTCATCATCTCCAGCAAATACAGGGACTTGAATATAATTACCCCTTGTATTGTTACTAAACATATTAGCTCTTGCAGCTTTTAATATATCACCATCATTAAGTGCTTCATTTATTTTATTTACCAATAAAGGACAATTATCTATTTCACACAATTCATTACTATGTTTTTTTAAAAACCCAACTTTCTTATCTGCCATAGAAACATGAAATCTAACTCTATTTCTATAATTTCTATCATCTGATATTTCAGTTGATAAAATTTTTACATTATTTAAATCTAGTTGACCAATTTTTTTTAAATGCTCTAATACAAGATTTTCCTTTAATTTTACTTGTTCTTCATATTTTAAATGTTGAAGATTGCATCCTCCACATTCACCATAATAAGGACAAAAAGGATTTACTCTATCTTTTGAAGCATGAATTATATTAATAACTTTAGCTTTTGCATAAGACTTTGTCTCACGATATACTTCAATTTCAACTACTTCATTAACTAAAGCACCATCAACAAAAACTGTCCTACCACTTTGTAAAGAAGCAATTCCTTCTCCACCTTGGGCCATTTTACTAATTGTTACTTGCATTAACAAATTCCTCAACATATTTAGCAACTATATCTATACTTGATTGCCAAAATTCTTCACTTTCTATATCACAATCTAACAAAGCAGCTACATTTTTTGCACTATCTTTTCCGGTATTCTCTAACATATTTCTATACTTATTAGTAAAGCTATCACCTAACTTTTCTTTCTGAGCAAATACACCCAAAGCAAACAATTGTCCAAAAGCATATGGATAATTATAGAAAGAGAAAGCACTACTATAATAATGGCCTTTAACAGCCCACATATAGGGATGATATTCACTTAAAGTTCCATATGTATTTTTTTGTGAATCGATCATAATTTCACAGAAATCTTCACTACTTAATTCACTTTCCTTTCTTCTCTTAAAAACTTCTCTTTCAAAATAGAATCTACATAAGATATCAACACAAACTTGAGTTGTATCTTGTAAGAAAGTTTCTATTAATGATAACTTTTCAGTTTCACTAGCCTTTTCTAAAGCTCCTTGTAATACAATAGTTTCACTAAAAATAGAAGCAGTTTCTGCTAGTGTCATTGGATATGTTCTAAGCAAATGCGATTTAGGAAGAACAACACTATCATGATATGCATGACCTAATTCATGTGCTAATGTTGATAAACCATTATAAGTATAATCATAATTACATAAAACTCTAGAAACACCTGCATCAGGAAAACCTACATCATAGGCTCCTCCAACTTTATTTTTTCTAGGTTCTGCATCAATCCAATTATTGTCAAAAGCATTTTGTGCAAAATCTCCCATTTCCTTAGAGAAATTATAAAACTTATCTAAAATAAAAGCTTTTGCATCCTCAAATTCATATCTTTTAACATTATCGCTTATAGGAGCAAATATATCATAAAAAGCTAAATGTTCTTGACCTAAGATTTCAGCTTTTTTATTTAAATATTTTCTAAATAATGGTAAATTTTTTTCTAAAGTTGTAATTAGTGCATTTATTATTTTTTCATTTATTCTTGATTGAGATAGACTTCTACCTAAAGAATCATAAAGGTGTAATTCATCTAAAGAAATTGTTGCACCTTTAACACCATTTAAACTAGCTGCATAAGCTATTTCATTATTCTTTAATAGTTGAACTTCTTTTTCAAAAGCTTCTTTTCTAACGTTTTGATCTTTATCAAATGCAAGACTTCTCAATTCAGTTACTGTTTTCTCTTCACCTAAATAATCTATAGTTGTCCTACTAATTAAAGCTTCTTGCAATCTCTCAAAAGCTTCTGTACCACTTCTATTTAAATCAGCAGCTACAGCTTCTACTTCACTACTCTTCATATGATTATGTTTTTCTAACAATTCATTTAATACATATCCATATTCACTTAACTCATTTTCTTGAGCTTTTAAGACTTTATCTTTATTATTTGCTAAATAATTAATTACAGTAACTTCTAAATTATTAACGCTTAAACTCAATTTTGATACTCTATTTAAAGCTAACATGTAGTCACTATTATTTGTTTCAACTGATAATAATACAGAGGTATAAGCATCTAAAGTTTCAAAAGTATCTAAAACTTTCTCCCAAGTTTTAATTACTTCTTCAATTGAAGCATTATCTTTAATTAAAGCTTTAATCCTAGTGCAATCTTCATTGCAATCTCTTAATGCTAGATTAAAATCATCACTATCACAACCAGTATATATCTCATTTAAATCCCAATGTGGTAATCCCATTTCAAATCTCCTTATATTATTATTATTATATATTAAGCTCTCTAAATCTTTATCTGATAAGTATTTGAATATTTACCATTTAATTCTTTATAGAATAAAGAATTAAAATATATTTACACCTCTAATAATACATATAAATATATAAGTGGTCAACCAAATAAAAAGGATACCCTAAATATTAGGATATCCAAGAATTCTTGTTAGTAATTCAATTTATTTTAGTTTTTATAGGCTTTTCCAAGTTCATTTGCAGTTAAAATAGCTGCATAAACATCATTTGGAGTTACCTTAAATGGCATATTTCCCATTGTATCACCGTCAGCACAAGCTAAAGTTGCTACTTGCATTATTTCTTCTTCTTTTATTTCTTTAATACCTAATTGAGCTAAAGTAATAGGAAGATTTACACTATTACAGAAATATAAAACTTCGTTAACTTCTTCAGTTGAAGCATTCTCTAATACAAGCTGAGATAAAGTTCCAAAAGCAACCTTTTCTCCGTGGTACATACTATGTGTTTCTTCAATAGCTGTCAATCCATTATGAATTGCATGCGCTGCTGCAATACCACCTGATTCAAAACCTACACCAGAGAGATAAGTATTAGCTTCGATTATATTTTCTACAGCTTTTGTACATACTTTATTATCAGTTGCTAATTTTGCTTTATAACCATCCTTTATTAAAGTTTCATAACATAATCTACCCAATGCAGATGAAGTTAAAGACCCAGTTCCGTTTAAACAGTTAATAGCATTAGATGCACTACATGCTCTAGCTTCAAAATAAGTTGCAAGAGCATCACCCATTCCAGCTACAATTAATCTAGATGGAGCTTTTGCAATAATTAAAGTATCCATTAATACCATATTAGGATTTTCACTTAAGAATAAATATTCTTCAAATACACCTTCTTCTGAATAAATAACAGAAAGTGCAGAACATGGAGCATCACTGCTTGCAATTGTTGGACAAATAATTACAGGTAGTTTTTCATAATATGCTGCAGCTTTTGCAGTATCCATAGTCTTACCACCACCAATACCAACAATAACATTAGAACCATATTTTTTAGCTTCTTCTTGTACTCTAGAAATTTCTTTCTTAGAACATTCACCATTAAAATATGTAAAGTTTATTGTAACATCACTATCTTTTGAACCATCTTCAATAATATTTCCTAATCTTTTTTTACCACTTTCAGTAATTAATACTAATAGATTATCACCTAGATTTTTAGCAAAAGAACTTAAATCGCCTAATGCATTTTGTTGTTGAACATATCTACTTGGTCCGCCAATTATCATTGCCATAATTATTTCTCCAATAAGTATATTTTTATCTATTGAGAATATAACAAAAATGAAAACTTTATAAAAGGCTTTTAGATACTTTTTTATCGAATTTAGTAAAAAAACAAGAAGGCACATATGCCTTCTTATATTTTATTTTGTTTTTTTATATTCTTCGATATTATACTCACTAATTTTATTAATTAATGTTCTTCTACTAATGCCTAGTTCTTTTGAAGCTTTAGTTTTATTGCCAGCCCATCTTAATAAAGATTCAATAATTTTTTCTCTCTCAACTTCTTTCAAAGATTTAACTTCCGATGAAGATTTTTGAGATGCAACATATGAAGAGTTTTTAGTAATTTTAACATTATCATCTAAATTTATGTCATCTTCATGAATTAATACGTCATCACAAAAAATCAATGATCTTTCAACAACATTTTCTAACTCTCTAACATTTCCATAATATTTTCCATTCTTCAACTTTTCTATTGCGTTAGGAGAAAAACCTTCAATTACATCATAGCCTTGCTCTTTTTTTAATCTTTTTAAAATTCCAGCAGCTAATAATGGAATATCATCACGTCTCTCTCTTAATGGTGGGATTTTAATTCTTAAAACATTTAATCTAAAATATAAATCTTCTCTAAAAGTTCCTTCGTTAACCATAGATTCTAAATCTTTATTTGTTGCTGCAATAATTCTAACATTTATATCTATTTTTTTTGTTCCACCAAGTCTTTGAATTTGTCTATCATTTATTACTGTTAATAATTTAACTTGTAATTCTAATGGAAGATCTCCTAGCTCATCCAAAAAGAGAGTTCCACCATTAGCTACTTCAAATAAACCAATCTTTCTTCCAACAGCACCTGTAAAAGCACCTTTTTCATAACCAAATAATTCACTTTCAAGAAGATTTGCTTGAACTCCTCCAATGTTAATTGATTGAAAAGGACCATCATCACCAAAACTTTGACGATGTATTTCTTTAGCAACTACACCTTTACCTGTACCACTTTCTCCTGTAATCAATACATTTGCTTTTGTTTTAGCACAACGAGTTATTGTCTTTTTTATATCTTTCATTTGAGAAGATTGACCAACAAAAGAAGGATTTTCAAAAATCTCTTCAGCTACTAATTGATTTACTTTTTTAGCTTCAACCATTTTTTTTATTTTATTAACTAATTCTTCAGGGTTGAAAGGTTTTACAATATAATCAGCAGCGCCACCTTTAAGAGCTGAAACAGCATCCGAAATATCACCATGTGCACTTACCATGATAACAGGAATTTCAATTCCTTCTTCTCTCATCCATTTAATTAGTTCTAATCCATCCATACCTGGCATCTTTAGATCGACAACCATTGCATCGAATGTATCTGAAAAAAGTAGCCGTTGAGCTACTAATCCATTTTCAGCTAATTCACTATCTATCTCATATACACTAAAAAATTGACTTAGCGATGTTCTTATATTTATTTCATCATCTACTATTAAAACTCTCAAGGGGTTCTCCTATAAGTATGAGAGGTAATGGTTGGTAAAACAACTTGAGCAATTGTACCCCCACCTTCTCTGTTTGATAAGTTTATACTGCCACCTCTTGCATTGATAAATTGTCTACTAATTGAAAGTCCAATACCACTTCCAGTGGTTTTGGTTGTAAAAAACGGATCATAAATTTTATCTTTAACTCCGTTTGGAAGACCCTCACCTCTATCTAGAACTTCAATAACAACAGTTTTAGGCTTATTACCTTTTTTTATTATAACCTCAACTTGAGGATTGTTTCCACTCTCAATTGCATTTTTTATTAAATTCTCAAAAACACTTCTAGCTCGTTGTTTATCCATATTTACAAAAAACTGTGAATACGATTTCAATTTAATTGTATTTGGGAATTTTGATATAATATCATTTATAAAATTGACTAATTCAAAGTCACTTGGAATCCCTTTTGGATTATGTAAGAACTCACTTACTTTATCAGTTAATACTTTTATTCTATCAACTTCAGATTGAATTACTTCAAGATTATCTTTATAAGAAGGGTTAACTTTTACTCTTAAAATCGCAATCTGTATATTAATAGAACTTAAAGGATTTTTTATTTCATGAGTTAATGTTCTTGCAGCTTGTCCTAAATTAACAAGATTTCTTTGGCTTTCTAATTTAATCCTATATTTTCTATTACTACTATATATTCTAAAAATAAATACAAATAAAATAGTTATCAAAACAATAGCACCAATTAATGCCATTCTTAAATTATTTTGTGCAGTTTGATATTCTTTACCTTCTAAAACAATATATAACACATCAGGAAAACTAACTGTTGGTGCTTTAAAATCAGAAAGTGATACTAATGAAGGATCTATAACATCCCAAAGGACAGTTAATCTATTAATAAATCTTATATATTCAATTGTATCATCTTCTTCATTATATAATGCTGTTCCACCACTAGTATCATCACTCCACTTACTAAAATCATCTATAATACTTTGTGATAAAATACTTGGAACATCACCTAAAGATAAAACTTCTTTACCTGTAAAAGAATATACACCAACTCCAATTATCCCTTCACTTTGTAATTCATCATTAGCAGTTATGGGATCATCTTTTAAATAATAAAAGACACTATTAAAAGCTTGTTCAGCTTCCATTTGAAGTTTTAAATATTCTCTATCTTGAAAAGCATTAAATAAAGAAATTACAAAAATCAATATTAAAGCATAAGCAACAGCAAGACCACTTATTACAAATAAGTGTTCTTTACCATTAATTATTGAATTATTATATTTCTTCATTTTATACCTAATTCTTTCTATTCATAGTTTAATGCTTCAATAGGGTCTAGTCTTGAAGCTGTCATTGCAGGATACCATCCAAAAAATATTCCAACAAACATACTAAATCCTACAGCTACTATAAATGATTTATATGAAAGTGTTAATGTCCATCCCGCTATATTAGTTACCGCATAGCTAATAAAACTACCGAATAATATACCTAAAAAACCACCAATAAGGGTAAGAGTTACAGCTTCTACAATAAATTGTCCTCTAATTACAGAAGGGGAAGCACCTAAAGCTTTTCTAACACCAATTTCTTTTGTTCTTTCCGCAACAGATACTAACATAATGTTCATTATTCCAATACCTCCTACTAAAAGAGATATTCCAGCTATTGCAGCTAAAAATAAACTAAGTGTTGCAGTAACTTCGCTTGCCATTGTGGTTATCATTGCAGGAGAGAAACTTTGATAGCTATCATTACCTACAGAAGTATCTAAAAACTTATTTACATTATCACTTACTTCTATAGTATTATAATTTTTATTAGTTTTTACTATATAACTTGAAACGACTTTAACATGAACAAGCTTTGTAGTAAATGTATTAAAAGGAATATATACAGAATTATTAAAACTCATCGTAAAGGATTGCTCTTTATCTTCTAAAACACCTACAACTTCATAACTCTTCACTATACCAGAGCTCATAATAAAATTAACTCTTTTTCCAATGGGGTTTTCAAGATTAAATAAATCTTTTGCTATTTCATTTCCTAAAACTACAACTTCTTCATTATTAATATTTTGTTGAACTGTATATGAGGACCCTTTTTCAAAAACTAATTGCTGTGCATCAAAAAAAGAAGTTTCTGTACCCATTATTTGTGCATTTACGCCTTCTTGATTGGCTCTAATTAATGCAGAACTCATCATCTGAGGAATAACCTCATCTATTCCTGAAACACTTTGTTTTATTGTTTGTGAAAATTCACTAGTGAAAACATCTTCTGTTCTTTCATTTGGTTGTGTCCAAATTTGGATTATATCTGTTCCACCTGCATTAATACTTTTTGTTATATTTTCTGTAGCACTATCACCTAGATTTAATATAGCAACAACTGCACCAACACCTATTACAATTCCTAATAGAGATAAAGCAGTCCTCATTTTGCTACTAATCATTGCAGATAATGCTAATTTTATATTTTCCCAAAACATATACTATCTCTCTATCTTTCCATCTCTAATATGGATTTGTCTTCTACATCTATTTCCTAAATCTCTATCATGAGTGACGAAAACAACAGTTCTACCCTCTTCATTCAAGTTTTCAAATATTTCCATTATTTGATTACCTGTCCTAGAATCTAAAGCCCCAGTAGGTTCATCTGCTAATAATATGGCAGGATTACTTACAATTGCTCTAGCGATAGCAACTCTTTGCTTTTGTCCACCCGATAATTCATTAGGTCTATGATACATTCTATCTTTTAAGCCTACTTTTTCTAAGGCTTCCATAGCTCTTCTTTTTCTAACTCTTGGTTTAATACCTGCATATAATAATGGAGTTTCAACATTTCTTAGGGCACTTTCTTTTCCTAATAAATTAAATTGTTGAAAAACAAAGCCAACTTTTCTATTTCTGATATAAGCAAGTTCTGTTTCATTTAATCCAGCAGTATTTTCACCATCAATAAAAATATTTCCACTAGTTGCTGTATCTAAACAACCAATTAAATTCATCATTGTGGATTTCCCAGAACCCGAAGGACCCATTATAGCAGTAAATTCACCCTTTGCGATTTCAAGAGAAACTCCATCTAGAGCTTTTACAAAGAAATCACCTACTAGATAATATCTTTTTACATCCTCAAGATGAATAACCTTTTTATCCATTAGTTATTTCTCCCCATCATGCCATTTTGCATTTCTTCTTCAAAAGTTAATGCATTTTTTATTACTAAAGTATCTCCAGGTTTTATATCACCTGATAGTACTTGGCATTTAGCTTCGCCTAAATATTTTACATTTACTACAAGATCTATTAAACTACCATCTTCCATTCTCTTTGTGACAATTGTATCATCACCACTTTGGCTAATTGTAGCTTGATCTATAATAACTCTTTTGATTTCTTTTTCACTTTCTATTTTTCCATTAAAAGTAAAACCGGTTCTAAGATTTGAAGGTGGATTTTCAATAGTTATTTCAACATCCATAACACCAAAGCCTTGGGCATTATATCTTCCTAACATTGGAATCTTAGTAACTTTTGCTTCAGCTTCTATTCCAGGAAGTGAATCAAAACTTAATATTGCAGTTTGTCCAACAACTATATTATTTATATCCATTTCATCTATTTCAACTGTTGATTTAAACTTACTTAAATCAGCAATTATCATATTTCCTGAGTCACCTACAGTATTATAATCGCCAGCTTCCCAGTTTTGAACCGCTACAACTCCATCAAAATTTGCAAGAGCTTTTGTATATTCTAAATTATTTATAGCATTTGTTAATTGCAATTCTAATAATTCAACATTATTAAGATTTCCAGTTAGTTCAGCACTCTCAATATCACTTTTTAATTTTGCAATCATATATTGTTGTTCTGTATCATCTACTGTTGCAACAATATCACCTTTTTTTACAGTATCACCTTCATCAAAATTAACAGCAGTAATTGCTCCACTAGTCCTAAGAATAACATTTTGTAAGTCATAAGCACTTAATGAACCACTTATATTAACAATTGGATGAGTAATCTCTTCTTTTACTAAAGAATCAGTATATGATTGTTCAACTGGCGCATTAACGCTCTCTTCTTGCCATGGTAATCTTTTGTTTGTGTTATAAAAATTGTATGTATAATAGCCTACAATAATTAGAGCCAAAACAATTAACCAAACTATAGTTCTTTTCACTTTTTTTCGTCTAATTTTTTTCTTTATTTCTTTTCTAACTTGTGATTCTGTGTCATTTTCAGTTTTTGTATTTTCCATATCTACTGCATCGTCATTTTTATATATATCAGCCATAAAGCCTCCTAAAGATTTAATTTTTCTATATCAAGTTCAATAGTTAATCCATCAATCAATAATGTTAACATATCATAATTTAATTGTTCTATTTCAAATTCTACATCAGTCACATCACTTTCTGATACTAAACCTAAATCAAACATTTCTTTTTTTAGTTTTAAAGTATCCTGTTGGTATTGGATATTATCTAACAATTGCTTATATTGTGATTTCCAATTTACTATTTGAGTATTTAATGTTAATTTTGTTAATTCTTTACTTTGAATTGCAGAATTTAAATCTAATTGGGAACTAATTAATGCATTTTCATTTAATTTGTTCTCAATAATATCACTTTCACTAGTAGTATCATTAGTCCAAGTAGCACCAACTTGAACAGCTGGAGTGAAGGATGCTGAAGATCCTAATGTATAATCAAAATTTGTACCCGCATTGAATGAAAGGTTATTAGCATTATAAGTAGCTAATACTCCTATACTCATATCCTCAGAAGTATCATAAACACCATAATCAGCAATTGCAGTATTTAAATTAATATAACTTTGTGTTTTTTCTCTTTCTACTTGATCAATTGTATCTTGTTTTATCCTTACATTTAGCTGTGCAATTTGAATTGTTAAACTTTCATCAATTGATGAGTCTATATCTAAAACAGGCTCTCTTATATCATTAACTTCTTCATAATCAATACCAGTATAATCTTTAAAATTCTTTAACAATGATTCTTTTTGTATTTCTAAATTTTCTAAACTATCTTTATATGAATTTAATAATAAAGAATATTGTTTATATGTTATTGAGTCTTTAGTTATTTGTTTTAATTTTAAACTATCATTAATTATTTTTTCTTGGTCTTCAAAATTCTTTTTTACATCTTTTTGAGATTTTTCATTACTTATTATATTAGAAACATAAGAATATACATTTTTTTTATAATTAACTATACCAGTTTCATATGCTTGATTTGCACTAAGTAAAGTAAGTTGATTATTCAGATTTCTTTGATTATTTGTATAATCACCTAACAAAAAATTGTGTGATACATTTAAGCTAGAAAGAGACATATCAAAATCGTTACCACTTACATCATAGGTTAAAGTTGTATCAGCTAAAATAGTTGTAGTATCACTAACTCCCGATGAAGTAGTTGGAACATAGTCTCCTGGTATAACAACTGAAACTAAACTACTACTATTAGTTTCTAAAACATATTCATCAAAACTTGTTGTATATATTTTAGGAGCTATAGTCACTACTGTTTTAGAATCTAATTCACTTGCTTCTACGGTTAAAAGAGTATAATCCCTATTCAATTTCAAATTTGTTATTTGGTCACTTTTATCAATTGAATTATTTACTAAGGTTTCAAGAGTATTTGCACTTAAAAAACTACAACTAAATAAAACAATAAGACCTAATAATAAAGCTTTTATTTTTTTCATTAATTTAACCAAGAAAACTTGGCCTCCTCTTATAATATTCTCTTCGGTAATGTTGAAAGACCACTATCGACCTTCAAACATTGACCAGTAACTTGTTCACTATTAAGAAAATAGTTAATAGCATTAACTATTTCTAATACGTTTGTAATATTGAAAGGTAACACCTTATCTACTTTTTCAAAATACTTTTCTTCATACTCCTTAGCTAAAGTAAAACCTGGTGCTATTTCATTAACTCTTAAAGTTGGAGCTAAAGAACTTGCAAGTAATTTTGTTTGATATGATAAAGAATTTTTAGACAAATAATATGGAATTCGCCCTTCAATAAAATCATTAATTTGAGAGTCTGTTATATTAATTACACATCCTCTTGTATTTTTAAGATTCAAATACTTATAAAATTCAACAGTTAACAACAAAGGGAAAACAGAGTGTATATTATAATACATATTTAAATTCTCTTTATTTAAATCTTCTATTTTCACCTTTTTAAAGATAGATGCTGCATTTATAATTACATCGATATCATCATATAAAGATAAAGCTGAATTAAAAAAAGCTGAAGGTTCAACACTTGAAAAATCAGCTTTTATAAGTTTTATATTTTTCTCATTTTTTAGATTACAAGCATCCTTTTCACTATTGTTATAGTGAATTATTACTAAATTATCTTTTGCTAATTCTTTAGCTACTTCTTTTGCTAAAGAGGTAGCTGCTCCTGTTATTAATATTATTCTTTTTTTCTTCATTTTTTTAACAATTTAATATAAATATCTAAAATCTATGCTAACAAAAATAATCAATAAACCTTTTTTATATTTTTATTTCACAATTCTATTAATAATAATATAATATTTCCACCATCAAAAATATATATAAAAAACAATAAATTTACATATTTTTCATCATATCAAGAAATACAAGCTTAAAAAAATATTAAAAATTACTAATTTTCTAAATCATAAAAGCAATATCAATCTTGAAAAAATAAACCTTTTACCCTACTCTTTGTGCGCTATGATTAAAAAAGAAATAACAGATAAATATTTAGTAGAACATTTAGCAAATCTTAGGGATGATGCAAGAGAAGTATTCTTATTAGAAGACGATAAATTTAGAGCAACTATAATTAGTGCAACCCATTTATTAAATCAAATGAGAGCTAACCATAATCTTGGTGTTGTAGAATCATTAATTCTTGGTCAAGCATATATAGCAAGTGGACTTTTATCAGCAACTGTAAAAGGCAATGATCGTATTCAATTAACAGTTGAATGTGGAGGTCCAATAGAAGGTATATATACTGAAGCTTGGGCTTGTGGTGCTGTAAGAGGTTATTTAAAGAATAATCCGATTGAATTAAAAAAACCTTTAACCAGTTTTGATACCAGCGATTTATATGGACCTGGTTTTTTATCTATTTCTAAACTTATCGAAGGTAATAAAACACCTTTTACAGGTCAAGTCATGCTACAAAGTGGAAATTTATCACAAGATTTAGCAATTTATTTTAGTGAAAGTGAACAAACACCTTCCCTTTTTAATTTATCAATTGATTTTGATAAAGATGGTAGAATTGTTGGAGCTGGTGGTTTATTCATTCAAGCTTTACCTGACTGTGAAGATAAAGATTTATTAAAGATGCAAGAAATTGCTTCAAAATTACCTTCTTTAGGGAAAAACATTACTAAAGATATAAATATAAAAGAATATATTATTGCAAATTTTCCAACAGCTAAACACTTAGCTCATGAGACTGTTGGATTCTCTTGTCCTTGCTCAAGAGACAACTTTTCTAAACATTTAGCAAGTTTACCTAAAACTGAAAAAAATGCGATATTAGAAAATGGACCATTTCCTCTTACACTAACTTGTTTTAACTGTAACAGTCATTATGAATTTAGTAAGAAGGAAATAAAAGAAATATTTTAAGATAATTACTTACAAACGAAATGTAAGTGAAAATATAATTAAAATCTCTGGGGATTCAGAGGTGAGGAGAAATTATGGTTTTTTTTGCAACGTGCGCAGCAAACCAACAGGATATCTTAGAGCATGAAATTAAAGCTCTAGGTATTGAAGAAACAAACATCACAAACGGTGGTGTAGAATTCGAAGCAGATTTAGAAACTGCTTATAAATTTTCACTATATACTAGAGTGTCTTCTAGATTGCTTTTAGCATTATTCCATGATGATGATGTAATAAACGCTGATGAACTTTATCAAAGTGCTATGGAAATCCCATGGGAAAATTGGGTTAACCCTGAAAAAACTTTTGCAATAACTCAAACAGTTAAACATTGCAGATGGTTAAAAAACGCTCACTTTGCAGCAATTAGAATTAAAGATGCTGTAGTTGATAGAATAAAAGATAAGTATGATGGGGAAAGACCTAATGTAGAAAAAGATAACCCAGACGTTACTTTCCATCTTCATGTAAAAGGCGATAGTGTAATCTATTTTGTCGACTTCTCTGGTAGAAAACTACATAAAAGAGGATATCGTTTATCTTTTATTGATGCATCAATGAGAGAAACTCTAGCAGCAACTATTTTAAAAAGAAGTGAATATAGAAGAATATTAGAAGATGAAGAATTAGATACAATACCTTCATTATTAGACCCTTTCTGTGGAGCTGGTACAATATTAATTGAAGCAGCATTATGGGCAAGCAAAGTTGCTCCAGGTTTAATAGATGCTGAAAGATATGACTTTTTAAAACTTCCTATTCATGATGAAGAGATTTGGACAAAAGTATTAAATCAAGCAATTCTAGAAGAAGAAGAAGGCGCTAAAAGAGAATTTAAATTCTATGGTTGGGACATTGATCCTAAAGCTATAAAAGTTGCACAAAAAAATGCAAAAGCTGCAGGCGTTGAAGATAAGATTGAGTTTAGTGTAAAAGATTTTACAAAAGTCACTAAAGATGATGTACCTTGCGAAACTGGATATATAGTAACAGACCCACCATATGGTATTAGATTAGAAAATACATCAATTGAATCATTATATTCACAAATGGGTAAAACTTTAAATGAATATTTTGGTGGTTGGCATGCAACTATAGTTTGTGGAGAAAAAGAATTATTAGGTTATGTTAATATGAAACCTAATAGAACTAATTCAGTCATGAATGGAAGTATTTCTTGCCAAGTAGCTCACTATTATGTTTTTAGTGAAGCTGAAAGAGAAGAATTTATTAAAAAAGCTGAAGAAAGAAGACGTGAAAGATTATCAGCTCCGTTAAGTGAAGGCTCTCAAATGGCTTATAATAGACTAATTAAAAATTTAGATATTATTACTCCATTAATGGAAAAAGAAAATGTAACTAACTATAGAATATATGATGCTGATATGCCTGAATATAGTGCATCAATCGATATTTATGATGGTAAATATATAGTATTAAGCGAATATGCTGCACCATCTAATATTGAAGAAGAAGTTGCTGAAAAACATCTAGAAGAATTAGTATTAGCAACAGAGAGAGCAACCGGTATTGATATTGATAAAATCTATGTAAAAACCAGATCTAAGCAAAAAGGAAAAGACCAATATAAGAAGTTAAATAGCAAAAATCACTTTATTATAGTTAAAGAAAATGATGCTAAATATTTAGTTAACTTTGATGATTATTTAGATACTGGTATTTTCTTAGATCACAGACCTATTAGAAAACAACTTAAAGAACTTGCTAAAGATACTAGATTCTTAAACCTTTTCTGTTACACAGGAACAGCAACTGTTCAAGCTGCAATGGGAGGAGCTCTTTCCACAGTATCAGTTGATGCTTCAGCTACTTATTTAGATTGGGCTATAAAGAATATGGAATTAAATAACTTTAAAACTATGAATCACTTCTATTACAAAGAAGATTGTATGGATTATCTATATAATTCTTATGATAGATATGATTTAATTTTCTGTGATCCTCCAACATTCTCTAATGGTAAAGGTAGAGATTCTTTTGATGTTCAAAGAGATCATAAAAGACTTATTCACCTTTGTATGAGACACTTAGATAAAGATGGTATTCTTATATTTAGTAACAATAATAGAAAATTCAAATTAGATGATTATATTTATCAAGATTATGATGTAAAAGATATCACAGCAGATTCTATTGGTTTAGATTTTGAAAGAAACCCAAGAATTCACCAATGTTATATGATTAAAGAAAGACAAAAAATTAAAGTCAGAAAACATCCTAAAAAAGTAATCAAAAAAGATTTATTATAAAATCTAATAAATATTAAGCGTTAAAAAGAGATCCATTAATTAATAATTATTTGGATCTCCTTTTTTTACTATAAATCTTTAAATAAACTTAAAAGCACCTCATCTTTATTTTCACCATAATAATGAAAAGTATTAATACCAATAGAGGAAGCTGCTACAATATTATCAAAATTATCATCAATAAAATAAACTCTGTTTGGTGCTACCCCTTCTTTTTTCATTATTGCTTCAAAAAAACTTTTCTGAGGTTTATAATATCCTAATTCATAACTAGTATATATTTTAGATAATTTATCTAAAGCTCCAGTTGCTGTAATTTTTATCATATGTGGAGCAAAAGTATTAGAGCCTAAAACTACTCTCTTGTTTCTATTTATTATTTTAGAAACAACATCTTGCATAGTATTATTTATCCTAGGACAAAAATGTTTTTCAAAAGGATTATCAACAACTTTGATATTAAAATCTTTTTCTATATGCTTCCAATAACTTTCTGTACTCATATTTCCACTATCAAGAGGAGCTTGATAATCAAAATAATCTTTAATTATTTCTGATTTATACTCATCATCAACACAATATTCTTCTACTATTGAGGGCATGCAATCAATATCAAATATCAAGACATTTCCAGCATCTAATATGAATAAATCTATATTATCAATTTTTGAAGGAATATTAAGAAATAATCCTCTAACACATTCTTCAATTGAAAATTTAGAAAGAATTCTATTACATTTATTATTTATGCCACATGTAAAAAAGCCTAATCCATCTGCTCTTGTTTGCAAATTTTCTGAAAAATCATAAACAATACAAGATTTATTATCAGCATTAAGTTCATAAATTGCTTTTAAAAAAGCTTCGTATGGATTACCTTTTGAGTTAATATAGCAATCTATATCATATTCAGAAGAATCATTAGTAATTAATACAGTATTAATGCTACTTTTTTTCAAATAATTCACTAATTCTACTATTCTTCTTTTATCAATTATATTTCCTTCATATATTATTGCATCTACCATTATTTTCTCACCTTTTTCTTATCTCTTTGTGTAAAGTACAATGCAAATGAAGAAATAATTATCAAAACAACTGCATAAACAAAAGACATTGCTTGAGCATTAACAGTAGCTGTTTCATCACTAGCAGCTTTCATTACTATTCCTAAAGGTTGGAATAAAGGATGATACAAAAATACAGAAATATCATAGTCACTTAATAAACTATTAAAATTTAAAACAGTAACTGAAGCCACAGCTGGCATTATTACTGGTAATATTACTTGAACCATTGTTCTAAAAGAATTTGCTCCCATACATTTTGCGGCTTCTTCTAAATTATCATCAACACCATAGTATGAAGCTTTTATCATTCTATAGGTAAATGGTAGTTTTACAACAGCATAAGCTATTAATAATATACCTAAAGTACCAATTAATACTTTATTATTTATAATCATTCTAGGCGTATCGTAAGTCATCATCAAACCTAAAGCTATAAAAGTACCAGGTAAAAGCCATGGGAATATAGCACTATATTCAAAAAATAGACTTAATTTTGATTTAGTTTTTACTACTATTCTAGCAATAATTATTGAAAAAACAGCAACTATAACAGCAGCAGTCAATGAATAAATAATACTTACTAAATAAGGTTTAAACGAATTAGATTGAGTAAAAAATTGTATATAATTATTCAAAGTTAATGAATTAAAAGTAATATTACCTGTCTTAATTGATAAAGAATCACAAAAAGAAAAAACAACAACTAGAATTATGGGCACTAAATATATAATAGATAAAAAATATCCAACTCCATGAGCTAAAACATTACATATAGGATTAATTATTTTTTGTTTCTTTAATTTTATTTTTGTCTTCGAAACAGAAATATAATTCCCACCTTTTTCAACTTTATTCATTATTACCAATAATACAATTGTCGAACAACCAAGTATAACTGCTAATAATGCCGCTAATTCTCTTGAATAAGGACTTTTGGAAAATGTAATTATCATTGGATTTATAGTTTGAAAAGAAACTCCACCCACTATTAATGGAGCGCTCATAGCACTTAATCCTGTTAAAAACGTTAAAATAGTTATTGCAAATAATGTAGGTTTTAAAGTAGGTAATACAATTTTAAAGAAAATAGTCGAGCCCTTTGCACCCATATTTTTTGCTGCTTCAATTATATGTCCATCTATACTTTTTATTGCATTTGATAAAAAGATTATATGATTAGAAGTACATGCAAAAGTCATAATAAAAATAACAGCCCAATAACCAGTAAACCAATTAGGATTTAATGATGGAATAATTTTAACTAAAAGTCTTGTTAATATACCATCAGATCCATAAACAAATTTATAGCCAGTTACCAAAGTTACACCACCATAGACTAAGGTACTCATATAAGCAATATTTAAGAATTTAGCACCTTTAATATCCCAATAATCAGTTAATAATACAATAAAGACACCTATAATATTAACTGTAAATATCATTGAAACAGCTAAAATAAAACTGTTTCTCATACTGTTTATAGCTCTAGTTGATTTTGCAATTTTATAAAATGCATCAGTTGAGAATTGCCCATTTTTAAAAAACACGCTTATTAATAAATTAATATTAGGATAAAGTATAAAAGTTATTATTAAATAAATTAAAAAGCCTTTTATAATTAGTGACCCAATATTTGTATTTTTCTTTAACATTTATGACCTCTAATTTTCATCAGCATATTGCATAATATCTTTAGGATTAATATATATATTCAATTTTTGACCTTCTTCTAATTGTTTATATCCATCATTAACTTCAATGAATTTTATTTTTTGATTAAAACAAGATAGATTATATTTAGTCATAACACCATTAAATTCATAATCATTTACAATACAAGGCAAACTAATATAATTTTCTTTTTGATTAATATTTAATCTTTCTATTCTTATATATCCAACATTATTTTCATCTAATTTATAAAGACTTTTTTCGTTTATATATTTAATTAACTCTAATTCTATCTTATTAATATCACCTATAAAATCACATACAAATTTAGAAGCTGACTTATTATAGATTTCCGATGGAGTACCAACTTGTTCTATAAAACCATTATTAAAAACAGCTATTCTATCTGATAAAGTTAAAGCTTCTTCTTGATCATGAGTAACATACAAAGTTGTAATTCCAAGAGTTTTTTGTAAACGCTTTAATTCAGCTCTCATTTCCACACGTAATTTAGCATCTAAATTAGATAAAGGTTCATCTAAACAAAGAATTTTAGGTTCTAAAATTATTGCTCTTGCTAGAGCAATTCTTTGTTGTTGACCTCCTGATAATTCAGATACATTTCTATTTAATTGAGCCTCAGAAATTGAAATTGTTTTTGCTATATTTTTTATTTTTACAGCTATTTGTTCTTTTGACAATTTTTTAACTTTCAATCCAAAAGCTAAATTTTCATAAACCGTCATAGTAGGAAACAAAGCATAGCTTTGAAAAACCATACCAATACCTCTTTTCTCAACAGGCATTTGAGTAACATTCTCCCCTTGCACATAAATTGTTCCTGCTGAAGGGTTTAAAAAACCAACTAAAGAACGTAATGTCGTTGTCTTACCACAACCTGAAGGCCCTAAAAAAGTAAAAAATTCACCTTCATTTATCGTAAGATTTAAATTTTGGATTGCTTTAAATTTTCCATATGAAATTTCTACATTGTTAAAATCAATCATTAAATACTCCTAATTAGAAAGGAGATATAATACATCTCCTTTCTAAACTTAATAATTATAGCACAAATTCCAACTCTGCTTTTTCAATCCAAGCATCCAAGTTTTCAGCTACTAATCCCCAATCCATATCTTGAGGATGAACTTTCCCCATAAATTCTTTAATATCTTCGGTTACGTTTGTTAAAGCAGCTGGATCTGCTGGAATCGAACCAAATTGCTCACTCCATTCAGCTTGAACTTCTGTAGAACCAAACCAATTAGCAAAATCCTCTGCTAACTCAGTTTTTTCTGAAGAAGATATAATTGCAACTTGCTCTACAACATATGGAACACCAATTTCTGGAGTCATAATTCCAAATTTATAATCACGTTCAACTTGATTTTGAATAACACCACTACCCCATAATTCAGACATTGGGCGAGAGCCATCTACCACATTACCTACAAAATCTTCACCATCAACATGCATGTGACTATTTTGAATAAATTGTTTTGCAACAGTCCAACCTTCATCAGAAATACCTAACTCTCCGTTTTCATCAGCATATCTTAACAAAATACTTGAAAAAATAGTTTTTCCTGTTCCACCTGATAATTGAAAGATATTATATCTATCATTATATTGAGGTTTTAATAAATCAATATAATCATTAGGTGCATCAGCAATATCTGTATTATAAATTAGTACTAAAGGTTGAACTACTATAGGATAATAATACCCTTGAGCATCTCCCATTACTGTAGTATCAAAATTATCAGCCCATGTTGGTCTATATTGTTTTAATAAATTCTCTTTTTTTAATTTTTCATAATCAACACTGCTTAATCCAAATACTAAATCAGCTAAGCTGTTATTTTTTTCAGCAATCAAACGATTTGTTAATTCACCACCAGGAATACTAACAATTGCAATATCAAACCCGTTTTCTTTAGCCTTTTCTGTTAACCATTCACCTCTACCTTCACTACTTGAATTTGAGTAAATAACTAATTGTTGATCTTCAGATTTTTCATCATTCTTTTCTGTAGTTCCATTTGAGAAACAAAAAGAAGAAACCATTAAACATACCATTAATAAAGTAATTATTTTTTTCATATAACTCTCCTAATTTTTATTTTTTATATTATCTCTATAATTTTTTAATAAAGCTGGCCAATCTGTTTGAATAATATTAAATCCATATTCCAAAAGTTTACCCCAACCAGCATCAAACCCTTTTTCTATCGATATATCATCATCTAGAAATCCTGATAAAACAATTGTATTATCTAAAGTAATTGCATTAGCCCAAATCAATATTGATTGATTATGTAATTCATTAATTATTTGTTTATTTAATAAATCTGAATCTAAAGATTCAAAAATTAATTCTACTGCAGCTAAATTAATATTATACCTTTTTACAATTTCTAATTCCTTTATATTTTTAATAATTGGCATATACATTACATTTGAATTAGATTGTTCCAAAATATCTAATAATTCTTTTTCAACAGGAGATTTAATCATTATTTGACTTCCCATATTTAATGAATCGACAAATTGAATAATTTCTTTCCAATAAAACCAAGATCTATCAATATTAATAAAACATTTACCTTCCAATTTCTTTAAAACATCTTCAGCTCGTTCTAGTTTTTTTGAAGTTTTCAAAAATAAACTATTATAACAATTCAGTTCATCAATCTCTTTTGAACTCATTTTTCTAATGTCTTTTTCAATACCTAATACTTTTTTTTCTTCACCATTATGAAATACGTAAAAAATATTATCGCTACTTAAAATTAAATCCATTTCTACTATATCTGCACCATGAAGAAGTGCATTTTTGAAAGAGAGACTTGTATTTGGTATAATATTTCCACCAACTGTCCCTCTATGAGCAGCAATTAAAAAGTTATTTTCAATACAACTTTTTACAATTTTTTCATTATTCTTATTAATTCGCATCAAATTACTCCTAATAATAAATATATAATACCATATTATTGGAACGTGTCAATCAAAAAAAATAAAAATTTTTACTCTTAATACAAATAACCTACATATTTAGATCTAATATGTAGGTTATTTACGTAAATATTTATTGGAACGTTCAATTTTATTGATTGAATTGTAAATCTATTGCTCTCTGAGCCTCGCTTAAACCTTCATCAACATCCAATAACCCAGAAGCTATAGAGCTTAAAACTGAACCAAAAGTTTGTTCGAATTCAAATTCATCAAAACTAGATTTTACACCCTGTGGGATTCTCCATCCATTTTTTAAAGAAGTCTCTATCCCTATTGTCCAAGGATATAAATTTATCGCATCAATATTTTCTATATTATTTTTAGAATTTATATATCCACCTAAATAGTTAACAAAATCTGTTGTTTCTCTTGAATAAACCCACTTTAAAAAAAGATCTATTTCTTCTTTTTTTTCTGAATTTTTCGACACTCCTAAAACTCCACCACCTAACATCGGAGCTCCACCTGGGATAGGAGCAAAACCTATTTTATTAATTATTTCTGTATTTTGTGATTGTACTAACCTAGAGGCATGATTCCCAAATACTATTGTCATCGCAATCTCTTCATTTGCAAATTCTTCGATAGAATCTTCCCACCAAGAATATTGGCCTTTACTTGTGCAATTTGATAAGGTTAAATATTCTTTCACTATTTCTTTTATTTTTGGTGTATTTACTACAATTTTACCATCTTTTGATACAACACTTTCACCTGCAGCTTTTATTCTAGGTAATAACTCACAAGCTATAGCAACAGAAGACCCTTTAATCATTGATGTTCCATATTTCGTAGGTGAGTTAGGATTAAAAGCTTTTGTAAAATATTTTGCAATAAAATCAAAGTCTTCATAAGTTTGAGGGACTTCTAATTGCCTTTTAGTGTTTTCATAAAATTCACGCTTTACCAAAGCATTTTCAAATAAATCTCTCCTATAATATAATAACTGTATACTAGTATCAAAAGGGAGTGAAAAACTCTGACCATAAGAGTAAAAATAATTATTTGGAATCCCTGGCATAAAGGAATCACAAATATCTTTATAGGGACTACTGTCCAAATCTAATGGGGTAAACAATTTTTCACCAAATGTTGATAACCAAGCCATATCAATTCTAATAATATCGTACGCTTTCGTATTTTGTGCTTTTTGAGCTTTATTATAGAGTTCTTGATATGGATATTTAATAATTTTAACTTTTATACCTGTCTTTTCTTCAAATTTTGGCACTAACAAGCTCAATGCATCACTTGTAGGACTCTCTAAAGCTAAAAAATTTATTTGCTTAAAATTATCCTTTACTACAATATTATTCTTATGGTTATTAATAGAATTTACTTTAATTATTAAATCATTTTTATCTTCATTAATTATTTTATTAGCGACTAATGTACCACAATATTTATAATTTAATTCATAATAACAATTTTGATTTTTTTCATTAAAGCTCTTACTTGTTGCACTATAAATACTTAAAACTTCCACATTATGTTTTATCTTTAAAGCTGAAATCAAACTTTCAACTCTTTCTTGACCTAACACTATACATGAATCATAACTTTTCAAATCATTAATAATTTTAAAAGCTCTATGAAAGCTAGTAGAATTTTCTGAAAAAAAGCCTTTTTTCTTAAAATCATATCTTTCTATAGCATCACAATAACCTTTATAAAATAAAAAATCACTGTAATAACTTTGAAGACCACAAAAACAAGAAATATTAGTATTCCCTTCATCAATACTTTTTAAAGTTAATTCATATCCTATTTTATAGTAATCAAAACCTATATAAACAGAATTTTTTGGCGGAAATTTCACTTGTTGCAAAACAAAATATAACGGAATATTATTATTTTCATAAAATTTATTTTTCTGAGATGTACTAATCAAAACAATAGCCGTGGGATTAGAAGCACTTATTGTATTAAGAAATTTTATTTCTTGATCAAATGAATCATTACTACAATGGATTGTAACATCAAACCCTTTTTTAGATAAAACAGTATTTATCCCGATATATAAGTCAATATATCTCTTTATATCTACTCTAGGAATAATTATTGCAACTTGATTAGTTTTCCCTTGTCTTAAATTTTTTGCTTGAACATTTACTTTATAACCCAATTCCTCAACTGCTTTTTTTACTAAATTCATTTTTTCAACACTAACATTGCCTCTATTATTTAATACATTCGAGACTGTACCGTGTGAAACACCTGCTTTATGAGCAATATCTTTAATTGTTGGCATAATTTTCCTCTTATTTTGTAACGTTTCAATATTATAATATAATTTATTAGAATATTTGTCTAATACTAAAAAAAATTCCTTCTGCTAGAAAAAATCCAACAAAAGGAATTATTATCAAATATAAATAAACAAAATACTTTATTTTGCCATTGTATAGATTTTGATTAAATCATCTTTATCAAGACCTATAGCATTACCAACCAATCTACCACCAAAATTAGTTGCCTTAACACTTAATTCTTCAATTTCTTTATCATTAGGAGTAACTCCTAATTCTCTTAGATTTGTTGGCATATCTACAGCACGATAGAATTCATTTAATTTATCTAGTCCAAGTAATGCAGTTTCTTTAGCAGTTGCTTGAGGTTCTACATCAAATACTTTAATAGCAAATTTTTCTAATCTATCTTCAATTTTATCGAAAACATATAAAGCCCAAGCAGTAAATACTGCACTTAATCCAGCTCCATGAGCTACATTATATTTTCCACCTAATTCATGTTCAATTTTGTGAACTGCCCATTCTCCTGAATTAGTGCCACAACCAGTTAGACCATTGTGTGATAAACTACTAGACCACATAATATTCCATCTAGCTTGTACATTATTTGGATCTTCTAATAAAATCATAGCGTTTTTAATTACAGCTCTCATTAAACCTTCTGCTATTTCATCAGTTATATCCAAATTTTGATCACCATCAGTATTTATATAACGTTCCATTGTATGCATCAAAATATCTACTATTCCACTAAAAGTTTGATATTTTGGTAAAGTTAATGTTAATAAAGGATTCATAATAGCAAATCTACATGCAGCATCTTCATGACCACAAGATCTTTTTAACATTCCTTCATCTTTAGTTATTACGCTACCTTTACTCATTTCAGAACCTGCTGCTGCTATAGTTAAAATTGTTGCAACCGGTAAAGAGCCTGTTACAGGACGCTTACCTTCATAAAGTTCCCATAAATTACCACCATCATATAAACCCATAGCTATAGCTTTTGAAGAATCAATTACGCTACCACCACCAACAGCTAATATGAAATCAACACCTTCTTTTTTGCATAAATCTATACCTTCATAAACTTTTGATAAAAGAGGATTTGCAACAACACCACCTAATGTAACATAAGAGATATTTTCTTTATCTAATGAAGCTTTAACTCTGTCTATTAATCCTGATTTTATAGCACTTTTTCCACCATAATGAATTAAAACTTTTTTCACATTAAAGTTTAATAGCTCTTTTGCAACATCATTTTCTCCATTTTCTTTAAATATAACTTTAGTTGGAGTGTAATAAGTAAAACTGTTCATTGTTCCTTCCTTTTCTGTTTTTAATATCCTAAACATAAATAATTAAAAATAGCATTAAAAAACAAACCAAAATGGTTTGCTTTATCATAATTTATTTTTCGTATACAACTTCTTCAAGAACATCAATTAAGGGTTGATAATCTCCATCAATTGCACATATATCAGCTTCTAAAAATCTATCAGGATCACAATTTCTCCAATCAATTACATAACCGGCAAAAAATATTAATTCCCAAAAGAATAATCTAGTGGCTTGAGCATTACCATTTCTAAAAGGATGAATTGCTTCTAATTCACCCATATAATAAGCAAGATCATTAATAAATTCTTCTCTTGTTAATTTTCTTAAATAATGATCTTTACTTAATTTATTAAAAAGATCTCTTGAAGAACTTACAATATATGCAGGTCTACAAAATTCAGTACGTTTTGCAGCCATTTTTGTCCTTAGTGTACCTGCAGATGGATAAATGTCACTAAAAAGGGATGAATGAATAGCTTCTAACTTTTCTAAATCAAAAGGACCATCGATAGGCATCACCATCAATTCAGCCGTCCTAATTGAAGTAATATATATTGCAACTTCTCTCAATTTTTTTCTGTCTTTAATATCAAAGAAATTAAAAAGACATCTTGTATTTTCATAATAATTAAAATCATCATCGCTTGCGACGTAGTCATGATTCGTTAATGAATTGGTTATAATATATTTTTCAATCAAACTATCAGCAGTTATATCTTTGTCTAATACTGCTCGTATATCAGCCTCATCGTCATCAGAAAGTGAAAACCCTTCTGATTCATAAGTAAATCTAATATAGTCGATGCAACGTTGCATACGGCTTTTTCTCATCTCTTTTTACAATAGGAGGTAAAACCTCCGTCTCCTTACTTAATATAATATTTTATTCTATATAATAATACAAACACCATTAATTTTTGGCAAGGTATATAACTTAAATTTCATTAAAGTAGTACAAAGAAAAGGGTCAGTTAACAACTGACCCTATAAACTATTACTTATATAATTATAGTGTAAATGTAATAGCTGGAGTTACTTCAACACCCCAATAATCTAAATTATCCCAATCTAAAATATCACTATTGTGTCTAGCCTTAGCGGTTAATCCAAATTGTAATAAATCAGTAACATTATAATTAAATCCTAATTGAGCACCATATCCAATTGATAAATGGCCAAAATAATCTGCTTCTAAATCAGCTGAACCAATATAAGGATAATCAACTAAAATTGCATCCACAAAAGGAGCTAATTCTATTTCTGCCTTTTTGAAGTTTAATTGCATTTCAGGAGCTAGTGTCACTCTTAAACTATAATCAGTAATTGAAGTATCAGTAAATACGCTCAATAATGAGTCTTTAGCATGACCAGCATGAGGTAATACTAATAAGTCAGTATCAATATTTAAACCGAAACCAACATTTTTAACTGATAGAATATTATTAAATCCTAAACCTAATCCTGCTGCGATACTATATTGATCATAATTTGTTGATACACCAGAGATTTCAGTCATAGTATATCCTGCAGTACCTCTTAAAGAAATACCAGTATAATAATCACTAGGTGTTTTTACTTTAGCAACTTTTACTTCTTCTACATCAGCTTCTACTAATTCTTCACTAACCATTTCTGAATCTGCTGCTACTTCTCCTACAGTTTCAGTCTCAGCTTCAGCAACTACTACAGTATCATCTGCTTCAACTAATTCATCTACAGCTTCTACAGTTTCACTAGCATATAAAGGCATTGCTATTGAAATAGCACTAGGTGACCAATTAACACCATCATATGTTTGTTGTAAATAAAGGGTATATTCTTTTGATCCATCTAAATTCTGAATTACACAAGAAGAAGTCATACCATCAACTACTGTCCAATTATCAGGATCTTCACCATCTAATTGGTATCTAAAACCAGTAATTTGAGGATCATCAAGCATCCATTCCCATGTAATTACAACTTCTGTTGCAAATGCCATTACAGGTAATAATACTAATAAAGCTAATAATGTTATAAATCTTTTTTTCATAATTTCTTTTAGGGAAAATATTTTCCCCTTTTCTCCTTCTCTTAATACTTGAAGTCTTTTACATAATACACAATAAAAATGAACCAAACAACTCAAAAATAAAAATAGATGTAAAAATTCTTATTTAAACATATAAAATATAACAAAAAAATATACTTTTTGTTACAAAAATTAACAATTTGCTAATTATAAATAACTTTTTATATATATTTATTTTCTCGATAAAGTTTCTAATATAATTATAATAATACTATTTTTAAGAAATGCAAAGAACAAAAGATAAAAGCTTGTAAACTAATCAATTATAACTTTTTCTTTGATGTACATAATCTTATTTACTTTACAATTTAATTTTTATATTATCTAACATTGTTTAAATAATATGTTGAATACTATATAGTTGAATACTATATATATATAAACAAAAATAGGTTAAAAAATGAAAATAAATGATTTTAAATTAGAAGTATATTTTAATAAGTATGAATTTAGTGCACCTTACTTACTTACACAGTCAGATTGTCAATCTATGACTATTAATGAATTATTAAGCTATGAAAAAGGTTCAAGAGAATTATTTCTAGAATCATATTTAGGATATACAGAAGTTAGTGGGAGTTTAGAGCTAAGAAAAAGAATATCTAATCTATATTCTAACATCAAGGATGATAATATATTAATCCATACAGGTGCTCAAGAAGCAATATTTAATACTATGAATATTCTTTTAGAAAAAGATGATCATATAATTACTCAATTCCCAACTTATCAATCATTATTTGAAGTAGCTAATAGCATTGGTTGTGAAATTTCAAATTGGAATATTGAACTTAAAAATAATCAATGGACAATGGATATAGAGAAGTTAGAGAATTTAATTAAAGAAAACACTAAAGTAATTATTCTTAATTCTCCAAATAATCCAACTGGATACACTTTTACGAATGACGAATTAAACAAAATAGTAGAAATATCAAGAAAAAATAATATATACATTTTTTGTGATGAAGTTTATAAAGGTTTAGAATTAGATGGAGAGAAAAGAAATTGGTTAGCTGACCTATATGAAAAAGGTATTTCTTTAGGTGTAATGTCTAAATCATACGGATTAGCAGGACTTAGAATTGGATGGATTGCAACTCAAGATAAAAAAATATTAAAGAAACTAACTAAAATGAAACACTATACAAGTATTTGTTGTAGTGCTCCATCTGAATTTTTATCAACAGTAGCATTAAAATATAGTGATCAAATATTAAATAAAAACTTAAATCTTATTCAAAAGAACATCGATATTGCTGAAAGTTTTTTTAGTAAATATCCAACTTTATTCAATTTTATTAAACCTATGGCGGGTCCAGTTTGTTTTATTAAAATGAATATCGACTTTTCAATACAAGAATTTTGTTCTAATTTAGTTTCTGAAAAAGGCGTTTTATTATTACCTGCTAATATATATTCTATAGATGAAAATTATTTTAGAATGGGCTTTGGAAGAGATAATTTTGAAAAAAGTCTACAAAAGTTTGAAGAGTATTTAATAGAAAATAAGTTCGTTTAATTTAATATAAAAGCAAAAAGATTAATTGCTTGCAACTTTCATTATTAATGATGTATCTTGATAATATGAATAAAATAAAAAATATAGCTATTTTTTGTGGTTCTTCTAAAGGAAACAGTCCTATATATAGTGAAGCCGCAATAGATGTAGGAAACTACATCGCAATGAATGATTTTAATTTAATCTATGGTGGAGGTAATATTGGACTAATGGGACTTGTTGCATCATCAGCTTCTAAAAAGGGTGCTAAAGTTATAGGAGTCCTTCCAAAAAGACTAAACTTACCACAAGTTTGTAATGAAGATATCGAAACAGAAAGAATTATTACTGAAGATATGCATGAAAGAAAAAAAGAAATGTATAAAAGAAGTGATGCTTTTATAGCGATGCCTGGAGGAATAGGGACTTTTGAAGAATTCTTTGAATCATATACTTGGTTGCAATTAAATATACACAACAAACCTATAGGTTTATTAAATATAGATAATTTTTATACACCATTATATGAATTTTTAGAACATGCTTGCCAAAAAGGCTTTATGAAAGAAAACATATTAAAGTCTTTATCAATAGCAACAGATATTGAAACTCTAATAACAGATATGAAAAACAAAGAATTAAATATACCTCAAAAAGTTTAGGAGGGAAAAAATGGAAAAAGAACCATTAAAATATAGACTGTTAGAATATTTTTATATAATTATTGGTACATTTTTAACAGCTCTTGGAGCTGTATTATTTGCAAATCCTGCTCAAATAGCAAATGGAGGAGTAACTGGTATAGCTATCATCCTCTTCCATACATTAAATTTTGATTTAGGTATAACCATTTTGATATTAAGTATACCTTTATTTTTCTTAGGGTTATTTATATTTGGCAAAGAATATGGATTAAAATCATTAATTGGAACTTTATTATATTCAGGTTTCACAATTATTCAAACTAGAATGTTCGGCTTTGAAGGTGTTATAAATTACGATTTTCATGTTTCTTATTTATTATCTGCAATTTTTGGCGGAATCCTATTTGGTGCTGGATTAGGCTTTGTGATGAAAAGTGGTGCTAACACCGGTGGAACAGATATTTTAGCACAAATTTTAAATAGATTTACTTCTCTATCATTAGGTACTGCAATGTTTATAATTGATGCATTAATAGTTGGAAGCAGTATATTTATTTTTGGTATCGAAGCAGCTTTATATGCAGTAATTACAATTTATATAACTAGTGTAGGAATAGATAAAGTATTATTAGGATTGGGAAGTTATAATTCTAAAACGCTATATATTATATCAAATAAAAAAGACGAAATTAAAAAAGTCATTTTAGACGACTTAGATCATAGTGGCACAGTATTAGAAGGAAAAGGATTATATACAGATCAAGAAAGACCTGTAATAATGACGGTTATAACTAATAATAAAGTTGGAAAATTTATTAACCATATTCATCTAATAGATAAAGATGCTTTTGTAATAGTTCATGATGCTTATCAAGTCATGGGGGAGGGATTTACTCCTATAGCAACTGCTGCATGGAGAACAAAACATATATAATAACAAACCTCTAGAAAAAACTAGAGGTTTATTTAGAATTAAGTAGATTATTTTTCCCAAAGTATTTGAGGATAATATCCTTCTTCGGTTTTATTTGCTAATTCTTTCTTTACATTTTCTCTATCTTCACTATATGTCATTCCAAACCATTTTTCTTCAGTTGTATAGAATTTCAATTTACCTTGATTAGATCTTACAATTTCGCTAGCACCTTCAGGTAAATAACATTCTACTTTTTCAGTTGAAATATTTTTAGAAATAAACTCTTGCCAATATTTTTCAAAAGAATCAAATGCAGAAGGAGCAAAACCAAAGAAATTCATTGAAACCCATTCATCACCTTTCATCTCAATTTCTTCGCCATCAAGATAACTAATTATTTTATCCCCAACAAACTCAATCCTAGTATTTTCTTTCATACTTGTTAAATAATCATCATTAACAGTACAAACAGCTCTAGAAACACTTCCAGATTTACTCATAGTATTTTTCAATACATAACCCACTAAAGCATGTTCTGTACTACCTTCTTCTAATGAAGATAAATGCTTTGCCATAATTTCAAAAGCTTCTCTACCATAATAATCATCACTATTAATAACACAAAATGGTTCATTAACTGCTTCTTTTGCACATAATACTGCATGGATAGTACCCCAAGGTTTGCTTCTATCTTTACTTAAAGCAATTTGTTCTTCACTTAATAAAGAATCCATAGATTGAAAAACATATTCAGCTTCCATATTTCTACTAATTCTGTTAAATAATCTTTCTTTAAAATCCTTTTCAATATCTTTTCGAATAATAAACACAACTTTCTTAAATCCAGCTTGTAGTGCATCATATACACCATAGTCTAATAAAGTTTCTCCGTTTTTACCGACTGCGTCGATTTGTTTTACTCCCCCATAACGGGATCCCATCCCTGCAGCTAATACAACTAATGTTGGTTTCATAAAAACTCTCCTATCTTTAACTTAAAAGTTAGCTTTAGTGTAACAACTAAAATATATAGGGTCAAATTAAATTAACATATTGAACAAATAATTAATTATTTTGTGCAAAATCTAAAATACTTTACATGTATTTAGAAAAAGTTATAGAATGAAATATCAGGAGATTTTATGATAGAAAAAAACAAAGTTAATTCGAATTTTGATTCTTGTTGTTTATTTTTCAAAGTACTTGGAGATCCAACTAGAATGAGAATAATATTAGCATTAACAAATGGGCCTCTATGCGTAAATGATTTAAAAGATCAATTAGACATGGAACAATCTGCAATTTCTCATCAACTAAAAATATTGAAAAAAGCAAAAGTTATAAAATCTCAAAAAAAAGGTAAAAATGTCTTCTACTCTTTCGATGATAATCATGTTGAAGATATTATAAGTATTGCTTTAAAACATATAAATCATAAGTATCAATAATAATTCAATTGACACATGAATACTTTTTCATATATTATTCATCTAGAATTAGATATCAACTAATTCTTATTTTTAGCATAACATATGAATATATATTCATATATAAAGGAAAAAAGATGAATTTTAAAGTAAAAAGAATAATTGTAACTTTTGTTTTCTTTATATTAGCATTAACATTATTCAAAGATTTCAAAATATATTTAATGTTAGTATCTTATATAATTATAGGATACGATATTATACTAAAATCACTAAAGAATATAAAAAGTGGACATTTTTTAGATGAAACATTTTTAATGGCTATAGCATCTATTGGAGCTTTTATTATAGGAAGTTCTGCTGAAGGTGTTGCTGTATTACTTTTTTACCAAATTGGTGAAAGTTTTGAAAGCTATGCAGTAAAAAAATCACGAAACTCAATTAAATCGTTATTAAAATTAAAAAGTGAAATTACACATTTAATTAAAGATAATCAAACAATAGATATTAACCCAAATTTAATAAAAATAAATGATATAATTTTAGTTAAAGCTGGAGAGAGAGTTCCTCTCGATGGAATAATAATCGAAGGTTCTTCTTCATTAGATGTTTCCCCACTAACAGGAGAATCACTTCCAAAAGATATAAGTGAGAATTCTACAGTATTAAGTGGTAGTTTGAACTTAACATCACCTATAAAAGTAAAAGTTAATAAAACATATGAAAATTCAACAATATCAAAAATATTAAAACTTGTTGAATTTGCAAATGAAAAGAAATCTAAGAATGAAGTTTTTGTAAGACGTTTTGCAAAATATTACACACCTATTGTTGTATATTCAGCTCTACTATTGGCTACAATACCTCCTTTATTAATCACCAATGCCACATACTCAACATGGATATATAGAGCATTAATGTTTTTAGTTGTTTCTTGTCCTTGTGCTTTTGTTGTTTCTATTCCTCTATCATATTTTTGTGGAATAGGTGCTATATCAAAAAAAGGTATATTAGTTAAAGGAAGTATATATCTAGAAAAATTATCTAAAATAGATTCAATAGTTTTTGATAAAACAGGAACTATTACAGAAGGATCATTTAAAATCAATGATATCCGATGTAACAATATAGAAAAAAACGAATTATTTAATTATCTAAACAGTGTTGAAATATTATCAAATCATCCAATAGCAAAATCAATTACTAAAGAATACAAAAAATTACAAGATGACACAAAAGATTATGTGGCTAAAGATTTAATTGAAATTCATGGATTAGGTATTAAAGCTTCTGTAAATAATAAAATAGTACTTATTGGTAAAAAGGAATTATTAATAAATAATAAAATAGAAATTCTAAATTACAAAGATATAAGTTTAACTGATTCATTAATATATATTGCAATAGATAATGAATTTAGTGGACTTGTTTCAATAGGAGACAAAATAAAAGAGAATAGTAAAAATGCAATACTTAGTCTAAAGAAAAACAAAATCAAAAACATATACATGTTAAGTGGTGATAACTATGAAACAACAAAAACAATTGCTAGGGAAGTTGGAATAAATGAATTTAAGTCTAATTTGTTACCAAAGGATAAAGTAACTGAATTAGAAAAAATTATAAGAAAAAATCAATCGGTAGCATTTGTTGGAGATGGAATAAATGATTCCCCTGCTCTTGCTATAAGTGATGTTGGAATATCAATGGGAGCAATGGGAAGTGACGCAGCTATTGAAGCTAGTGATGTTGTAATAATGGGTGAAGAAATAAACACACTCCCATCCGTTATTAAATTATCAAGAAAAACAATGAGAATAGTAAAACAAAATACTATTTTCGCTATAGGGATAAAATTTTTAGTTATGCTTTTAGGAGCTTTAGGTTTTGCAAACATGTGGTTTGCTATTTTTGCAGATGTAGGAGTAACGTTCTTAGCTATTTTAAATGCTCTAAGATTAATTAAATTTAACAAATAATATAATTAGCTAAACTTAGAATGTATTAAAATAAAGTCATATAATTAAAATAGTCAAAACTAAAATATTAATTTACTATAATTTTAAAGATTTACAGAAAAATCTCTTTTAGTTTCTTGTTTGATATCGCTAATAAACTACAAAAAAATAAATAAAATGTAATAATCCTATTGACAATAACTGATAAATTCTATAGTTTAAGTCTTGTCCTTTGGGGGCGTAGCGAAGATGGTTATCGCGTCGGCCTGTCACGCCGAAGATCGCGGGTTCGATCCCCGTCGCTCTCGAACTTTTAAACCTTACTAAATTTTAGTAAGGTTTTTTTGTGTTTAACTCAAATTCTAAACTTTTGTAACCTTTTTCACATAAATTTGTATATAAAAAAAATTGCAAAATATGAAATTTATGATAAGATTAGTTTGTTAGTAATTAACTATTGATGGAGGTTTTTTATGGCAAAAGATGCACCTATTAAAAAAAATGGGTTATTCGGTTGGTATTTCAATTTCAATTTATTGTACAGAATCTTAATTGGTTTAGTTTTAGGTGCAATTGTTGGTATCGTTTTAGCTGCTAGTGGTATTACACAAATTCCTGGTTGGCTACAAATGCTTGGGGACATTTTTGTTAGACTATTAAAAATGATTTTAGTTCCTATAGTTTTCTCAACATTAGTTGTTGGTTCTGCTTCTGTTTCACCTGCAAACTTAGGTAAAGTTGGTTTAAGAGTTGTTGGTATTTATTTAGTAACATCTGCTGTAGCTGTAGCTATTGGTTTATTAATGGGTGTTATTTTTAGACCTAATGCTCAAATTGCTGCTACAATGGCTGCTGAAGCTGCTGGTAAAACCGCTGATGTTTCTGTATGGAATACATTATCTGGAATCATTCCAAAGAATATCTTCTCTGCATTAACTTCAGGTGCTATTCTTCAAATTATTTTCTTTGCAATAATCTTTGGTATTAGCTTATCTTATCTAAAAGTTTCTGATGACGAAAGATTAAACAGAGTTGGAAATGTAATGTTTGACTTCTTTGATGGCTTTGCTGAAATCATGATGAAAATGGTTAAAGGAATTATGGAATATGCCCCTATTGGTGTATTTGCATTAATTTGTGGAGTATTCGCAAAACAAGGTGCTTCTGTAGCTGGTTCCTTAGCTATTGTTACAATTGCTTGTTTCTTAGGTTATATCCTACATATTTTATTAGTTTACACAAGCATTTTAAGAATGGGAAAAATCAAATTATCAACATTCTGGAAATCAGCAAGAAATCCATTTGTTACAGCTTTTGTAACTCGTTCTTCAAGTGGTACATTACCTGTTACTATTGAAGCTGCTAAAGAATTAGGTGTTAAAAAAGAAGTTTATTCTTTCTCACTTCCTTTAGGTGCAACAATTAATATGGATGGTACAGCTATTTATCAAGGTGTTTGTTCAATCTTTATAGCATTATCTGTTGGTCATGGCTTATTTGGAGCTAGTGATTTAGCATTAATCGTACTTACAGCTACTTTAGCTTCAATTGGTACTGCTGGTGTTCCTGGCGCAGGTGCTATTATGTTAGCTATGGTAATGCAACAAGTTAGAATGCCTATTGAACCTGGTACTGCTATTGCTGGTGCTTATGCTTTAATCTTAGGTATTGACGCTATACTTGATATGGGTAGAACTGCTCTTAACGTATTTGGTGACTTAACATGTACAACATTTGTTGCTAAAAAACTTGGTATGTTAGAAGAAGATTCTATTGTGAAATAAAGCTAATTACTTAGTAAATTAATTACCCCTTTGGTCTCTTTTAAACCAAAGGGGTTGTTTTTTTATTCTTCATATTCTTTTATGGGTTGTTCCATAGACCATAAAAACAAATCTATTATTCTTTTTTGTGTATTTCTACATTCAAAGGTTAGATCCTTAGTAGAAAAAGAAAATGAAGAATTATAGAATTTTTTATTAGCAGAATAATCTACAATAGCTTTGCGTAAAATAATTGTATTTTCTGGAATACCTACAAGAGGAGTAAATAGGATGATAACTCTAAAATTAGTTACACATACAAGTCTTCTCTTGCCTTCTATAATTGCAGTAGCCATACAATTAATTGTTTCATCAATTAATAATATCATAGCTAAAGGTTTCAATTCTCTTTTAAAGCCATATAAATCATAAATATATAACTCTTGTAATCTCTCAACAATATCTTTTTTTTCCATACAATTATAATAACATGCTTTTTAATCTACTTAAATAAAAAATTTAAGCACGTTTAAATGCACCATAACCACAAAATCTAATACATCTACCACAATCAATACATTTTTCTTTATCAATATAAGGGGCAGCATAGCCTTTTTGTATTATTGCTTTTGTAGGACAAACTCTAACTACAGGACATGGATGGTTTTGAGGACATCTATTCTTATCTACTTCAATTGACATTATTTACTCCAACTAATGATTTTTAATCAATAAACAATAAATTCATTTTTAAATCAGTAACAAAATCACAATATTAAAAAAAAATGCCTTATATCATAAATGAAAAAATGATAATATAATAAAGAAAACAAAAACAGAGAAAATTATGGTTGATAAAAATAAAGAAGCATTATTATTAATAAAAAATTTTTGTATTTCTTTTTACAAAAAAAGAGATATAAAAAGTACATTTAAGTATCTTTCAGATGAAGTTTTATGGTGTGGTCCAAATAAATTATCAGAAATTTCGAACTATGAACAATTAGAAGCTATTTTTTTACTAGATATATCATTAATACCCTCTTCATTTACAATAAAAGAAATATCAGAATATTCTTATAAAGTTACTGAAAATGTATATAATGTTCACTATAATGCAAGATTCAATAATAAACAAAAAAATATTAGTTTTGAATTAAGTTTATTTTCAACAATTTTATACAAAGAAGATATTCCTAAAATAGTATCACTAAAATTTGATTATATAACTCCGCCAAAGCATAATTCTGGTGCATTTAAACAACATATAAAAGGTGGATTATTAATTGCAAAGCATGAAAATAAAAATTATATTTCCATTGAATCAATAAACAACCAATTTGCATCATTATTTAATTTAACTTTAAATGATGAAAAAAAAATACTAAATACAAACTTCTTTGAATATATTCATACAGCAGATGTTGCTATATTTAAACACCAATTATTCAACAACAATAAAGTAAATTTACCTTTTTCTTATAAATGTAGGTTGAAATTAGTTGATACTTATTCTCAAATTATGGCTACTATAGTATTAAAAAAAATATCAGGTACAAAAAAATATTTTATGGTTATTCAACCACTTGAAGCTGATGAAATCAATGAATATAAAAACAAAATAAAAATATCTAACCCGAAAGAAATTTATTCTGAATTTGGTACACATGAAAATATCATGAATGATAAATTTACAATACAAAAAATTAATAATAAATTTTGTCAGATTTTAGGTTATACACCTGATGAACTATTAAAGTATGCTAAAAATGATTATTTTAATTTAGTTCATAAAAATGATATAGAATATCTTAAGCAAATCTATAATAAACTTTCAACTAATAGACCTAAAAACTATGTAGCTTATAGATTAATAGATAAGAATAACAAAATTGTTTGGGTAAAAGAAAATTTATCAACAGTAACTAGAAAATCAAATAAAATCATTATAAAAGCACTTGTTGAAGAATTAGATTATATTAATAATTCAAAAGCAAATGAAATTGATTCTGTACTTTTACAAGATGATATTGATTCTAAATTTCTAATTGTAGATATGGTGAATAATAGATTTGAAACAGATGTTTTTGAAAATTCACGAATAAAGTTTTCAACTAAATATATAAATAACTTACCAAACTCTCTTTTAGAAAAAAATATTATATATAAAGATGATAATAAAAGTTTTATAGATTTTTACAATAAAACTTTAAAACAACAAAAAAACAAATGGATTGGAAGAGTAAACCTAAAGAATAATAAAATTGGTTGGTATCAAGTAATTAGTTATACTCTTTTTAACAATTCTATGCCAATAAAAGCATTATGCATTATCACAAACATAAATGATATAAAAAATATATTAGTTAAATTTAATAAACATCAAGAATTAATTAAAATAATTATTTCAGATTATGAGTTTATTGGAGAATATGATTCATTTACAAATAGACCAATATTCATGTTTTCTCCAACTAGACAAAAAGATTTTGTTGAAAACTCAAAAAATAATAATTTTGATTTTTTAATTAATAATGTAATCCATAATGATGATATAGACCTTTTATTAGATGAAAAAAACAAAACCTTTAACCATACATATAACGGAATTATTCCAGATAACAATGAATTTGATATTAGATATAGATCCTTAACAAATCGTTTTAAAGGTTTTCAGTGGGGGAAAATTAAATATATTTATCGCTTTGATAATACTACAAAACATCTTCATACTATAATCCTAATAAAGAATAATGATACTCAAAAGAGAGCTGAATTAACTTTATTAGAAAATTTAAAAAATTAATAAATAAAATATTGACAAATTAACATTGTAGTATTATATTTAAATCACAAGTTACATATTGCTAACAAAATAATATAATATAATAATTAATATATAAAGAATGTTATTAATTTGTCACTCCATTATTTTTCCCTGTTGTATAGAGACTATTTATAAGTAGTCTCTATATTTTTTATATCCTTATATATCCAACAATTATATAAAATACTATAATTCTTTCTTGTTTATTTGACTTATTACTTTAATTTTATTACTTTAAATATAGTTAGTTAATACTAACTATTTATTTATATTATATTCTATTTTTTAAGGAGAAAATTTATGAAAAGTGTAGTAGTTTATTGGTCAATGACGGATAATACAAAGCAAATGGCAGATGCTATCAAAGATGGTGGTGGTGAAAATTGTGATATCTTTGAAGTTAATGAAACTAATGCTGGTGATGTAGCTAAATATGATTCAATAGCATTAGGTTGTCCTGCAATGGGAAACGAAGTATTAGAAGAAAATGAATTTGAACCTTTCTTTGAAGAACTGCTTCCTTTATTAAAAAAACAAAAAGTCTTTTTATTTGGATCATATGATTGGGGCGATGGTGAATGGATGAGAAATTGGCAAAACAGATGTGAAAGTAATAATTTAAACTTAGTTTCTGAAGGCTTTATTACTAATCTAGAACCAGATGATTCTACTATTGCTAATTTAAAAGAAATTGGTAATAAAATTTCAAATTAACTGTGATTTTAACTGAATTTAAACTCTACTTATAAAAAAAGTAGAGTTTTTTTTGTTCAATATCTTAAATTTTTATAAATATTAACAATCATTTATTCATTTTTATATTTTAATAAATTTTTATAATCTTTTTTTATCAAATGCAAAATCATACCTACCAATAGGAGTTTATTAATCAAAATGCACATTTTTGAAGAAAGTTATTTAACTATCTTTAAAAATAAAATGAACAAATAACCTAAAGAATAAGTTTAATATAATAAACTTTTATGTTAAAATAATAACATTCTGTAAATTTATTAACATTTTTCTTTAAAATGTATTGATTTTTTAACGAAAAAAATGTAATGTAGTTAAAAATCGAAAAAAAACAGGGGAAACCCGAGAAGGAAATGATATGGAAAAAAAGATTAATGTAGCTGTAATTGGCGCAACTGGTGCAGTAGGTCAGGTATTTATGTGGATGCTAGCTGACCACCCTTGGTTCAATGTAGCATATGCAACTGCTTCTGCTTCAAGAGTAGGATTAAATTACTCTGAAACTACTCATTGGATTCTTCCTTTAGAGATGCCAAATTCAATTAAAAATATTAAGATGAAAGAATTTAATTTTGATTCAATGAAAGAAGCTGATGTACAAATTGTTTTTTCTGCATTACCTGCTAATATTGCTAGAGAAGCAGAGCCACAATTAAGAGCTCATGGATTTTATATTTTCTCAAATGCAGCAGCAATGCGTTATGATTCTAATGTACCTATTCTAATTCCTGAAACAAATCTTGAACAGCTAGATTTAATTAGAGATCAAGGTTATCCAAACACAGGTTTTTGTGTAACTAATGCTAACTGTGTTACAACAGGTTTAGCAATGGCATTAGCGCCTCTAAGACAATTTAATATTAAATCAATACATATTAATTCATACCAAAGTGTTAGTGGTGCAGGTTATCCTGGTTTATCTTCACTAGATATTACTGACAACTGTATTCCTTTTATTAACGGTGAAGAAGCTAAAATTGAAAAAGAAATTAAAAAGATTTTATCAATTGATCCAGAAGTATATGCGTTTACTGTTAGAGTACCTGTTATGTTTGGTCACTTAGAAACTGTATGGCTTGAATGTGATGAAAATGTAAACGAAGACGATATAATCAAAGCTTGGGAAGATTTTAAAGTTGTAACTGACTTACCTTCAACTCCAGAACAACCTGTAGTTTATAGTAGCGAACAAACTTTCCCTCAACCTAAATATGCTTTCTGGGGTAACCCAAGAGGAATGGTTGTTTACACAGGTCGTGTAAAGAAAAAAGGTAATAAACTAGGTTTTGCTTTAATGGTAAACAATATCGTTAAAGGTGCAGCTGGTGGTTCTATTCAAAATGCTGAAGCATTTGTTAAAAACTACGGCTTATTAGAAGTGTAATCTACATATTAATCTAAAGAATTATTTATATATCACCTTGAGATGAAAATATAAATAATCAAATGGAGAAAATATTAAGAGAATAAAAAAAATGTCTAAGTTACTAGGAGGAGTAATCCTCCTAGTTTCTTTTTATTAAATAAGTTAATTCATTATTTGAAATTACGGTATATTCTTGATCTCTTTGAGTAATATTATATCTACAATTTTTTTTCGTTTCACCTAATGAATCAAAATTAAAATTAGTTCTTGAAATAAATAAAGGTGGAATAAAATCTTTTTCTATTCTTGTTGGAATAAAAGGCCATTTAGAAATATCTCCAACTACTGTTTCCAAAAACAAGTATCCTCCAACTAAATTTAATTCTAAATCTAATAATGTTTGAGCTGAAAATCTATTAGCTAAATAAAAATAAATATCCGCATAAACCTTAATATCTTTATCTTTTATCCAATTAATGTGGGCTATATTATTTAGCCCTATAAAAAAAGAATTTTCTAAATGTCTTTCCTTTATATTATTATATAGTACAGATAAATTATTAATTTGTTCATATTCATTAAAAAAAACAGGAGGTAGTGGTAAATAATATTTATCATCAATTATAATTAAATCTTCTACTAAGGTTGGAACTTCTTGAAAAAATGGTAATTCATATTTTGTAAGCAAAGATTTATTTGGTAAATCTATAGTATTATTAAGAGGATGAATAATCTTATCAATTTCTATTTCTTTATTTATATAATCTTCACATAATAAATCAATTTCTTCATAAAAAGCTCTTCTCAATTTTTTTATCTCTGATAATGGCAAGAAAATAGATTCTGTATCAAATGTAGAATTATTGATAATTTCAATTTCATCAACTTCGAAATTGCTTTTTTGAGATTGTTTAAATATATTCTCAATCTTTGTTTTATATTCACTTTTTTTATGAGAAATTTGGACTTTATATTCTTTTTTGCAATCAACTTCATTAATAAATGGAAAAATTGCTCTTATTTTTATTAAATCGTCATATATAAAAAATTGAGCTTTAGCATAATTTTTAGAAATCGGCATTCTATCAATATTAATTTTTTTCTCATCTTGATCATGCTTTTTTATTAAATATAAAGAATCCCCTACATTAAGATTATCTTCTCTATTTGTTAATAATAAATAAACTCTTTGATTTTTCTTAGCTCTTTTTATTTCTTGTTTTCTATTATTTAAAAGGCTTTTTACACTAAATTTAATATCAAGTGGGATTTCATTATTCTCGTTAATAAACATTAACCCATCATGCAATGATAAATCAGTTTCTAAATTTAAAAGAGCAAAATAATCATTATATATTCTTTTAATTTCTATAACTTCTGAACAAAAGACTCCTTTATGAGACGGATAATAATTATCAACCAAATTAATTTTGTCATTATCATAGTTATCCAACCACCCTTTTGAACTATTCCTTGAAAAAGAAGTTTTCACATCTTCAATTAAATGTTCATAAGGTTGATTATCTAAAATGGCACGATAATATTTAGTTACAGCAGATACGTATGAAGGGGATTTCATCCTTCCTTCAACTTTTAAACTATCTATATTTATATCTTTGAGTTTTTTAACAGAATCACTAGAATCTAAATCTTTCATTGAAAAGAAATATCCATTGTCATTATCTTTAGTAAACCAAGTTCTACAAATTTGAGCACAAGCTCCTGCATTTGCACTTCTTTTAGTAATTATTCTACTTGCCATACAAAGACCTGAGAAACCATAACAAAGAGCACCATGAATAAATACCTTTAATTCTACATCCTTACATTTCTCTCTTATGTTTGAAATTTCATCTATTGTTAATTCTCTTGATAATACAACTCTAGTAAAACCTAATTTTTGCATAGCTTTCACACCTTCAACAGAATGAACTGCTAATTGTGTACTACCATGCAATTCTAAAGTCGGGAAAAAATTATTAATTATTTTAGCAACACCTAAGTCTTGGATAATTAGACCATCACTTCCAATTAATTCAATTTTCTTTAATAGTCTTATTATTGAAGGAAGTTGTGCATCATATATAACAGTATTAATAGTGATATAAACTCTTTTATTATTTTCTTTTGCAAAGGCATATATCTTAGAATATTCTTCAATGCTAAAATTAGTTGCATTTTTTCTAGCAGAAAAACTTTGTAATCCTAAATAAATGGCATCTGCTCCATCTCTAAATGCAACTAATCCACTTTGAATTGATCCAGCCGGCATTGCTAATTCTATCATTCTTATTTCCACCCATTATTAATTTAAACCAATAATACAATAATAATTCTATTTATTCATTAATTATAGTAAACAATATTTCATATTTTTATATACAAAAGTTGCAAATATACTCATATTCTATTCATTTATTTATAGATATATAAAAATATACCAAAATTGTTATATAATTATAGGTTTATAGTAAAAAATAGTTTTAATACTATTGAAATTTATTATGTTTTTTTTTATTATATGGCAAGGAAATACAATAATTTTTGTATACAGATTTTTGGTCAGTTATACACTAATATTATATTGATTTTTTTTTCTATTAAGAGATAGAATATCTATGTTAGATGGTTATCATCTAAACTATTTAAGAAAACATAATAATTACAAATTAAAAAATGTAATTAAAGATTTATGGTGCATTTTTTTAAGATTCACCAAAGGAGAATTAAATGAATTCTAAGTATGCCGATTTACTTAAGAGCAAAATGAATGAAGCTAGCTACCAAAAGCTAACAGCACTAGAAAACGAAAAAGTTTTTAATTTCGTTGGACAATTTGCTGAACACTGTAATCCAGCAAGTATCTATGTATGTGACGACAGTAAAGAAGATGAACAATACATTAGAGAACAAGCTGTAGCTAAAGGCGAAGAATTTGTATTAGCAAATGACAAACAAACTATCCACTGGGACGGTCCTAAAGACCAAGCACGTGACAAAGTAAACACACGTTACATGGTATACCCAGAAAACCTAGAAAAAATGAAAAGCTTAAACTCAGTAGCTTATGATGAAGGTTTAGAAGAAATCATGTCTATTGCTAAAAATAACATGGAAGGTAAAGAAGCTGTTGTTAAATTCTTCTGTGAAGGTCCTGCATTCAGTGAATTTACAATGCCTTGTGTACAATTTACAGATTCATTCTATGTTGCTCATTCAGAAACTATCCTTTACAGACCTGCTTATGAACATTTCAAACAAATGCCTGCAGAAGAAAAAGATGAATTCTTCAGATTCATTCACTCAGCTGGTGCTCAAGATGAAAGAGGTTGTTCAGTAAATGTTGATAAAAGAAGAATCTACATGGATACTCAAAACAACATCGTTTACTCAATGAATGCACAATATGCTGGTAACACTGTTGGTCTAAAAAAACACTCAATGCGTCTTGCTATCAACAAAGGTGGACAAGAAGGTTGGTTATGTGAACACATGTTCGTTATGGCTTGTGTAGACGAAGATAAATCTCGTAAAACATATTTCGCAGGTGCTTACCCATCAGCTTGTGGTAAAACTTCTACAGCTATGATTCCTGGTGAACAAATTGTTGGTGACGACATTGCATATTTCAGAAACATTGATGGTGAATTCAGAGCTGTTAACGTTGAACAAGGTATCTTCGGTATCGTTAAAGACGTAAACGCTAAAGATGACCCAGTTATTTTTGAAAACTTAATGAAAAACCAAGAAGTAATTTTCTCAAACATCCTACGTGGACCAGATAACAAACCTTACTGGTTAGGTTCAGGTTTAGATACTCCTAAAGAAGGAGATAACTTCTCAGGTCCTAATTGGTTTGAAGGTAAAAAAGACGCAGCTGGTAATGAAATCAAATGTGCTCATGGTAACGCTCGTTACACAATGAGATTAGACTACTTAGATAACTTCGATGAAGCTGGTTTCACTGATAAAAAAGGTGTATTAGTAGAAGGTGTTCTTTACGGTGGTCGTGATAGTGATACTACAGTTCCTGTTGAAGAATCAGCTTCTTGGGAAGAAGGTATCTTATTAAAAGCTTGTACTTTAGAATCAGAAACAACTAGTGCTACTTTAGGTGCTGAAGGTGTTAGAACTCCTAGCCCAATGGCTAATATGGACTTCTTATCATACCCATTAGGCCAATATACTTTAAACAACATTAATTTCGTTAAAGATCTTAAAGATGTTCCTAAAGTATTCTCAACTAACTATTTCTTAAGAACTGCTGATGGCGATTTCTGTACAGATAAGTTAGCTAAGAAAGTTTGGTTACACTGGGCTGAAGGTAGAATTCATGGCGAATACGAAGCTTTAGATACTCCTACTGGTAAAATTCCTCTATATGAAGATCTAAAAGCATTATTCAAAAAATACTTAGACTTAGATTATACTTTAGAAGAATATACTTACCAATTCACATTCCGTTGTGACAAATGGATTGCTAAATTAGAAAGAAGTGAAGCTTACTTCAAAAAAATGGACGAATTCTGTCCAGCTCTAATTTTCGAAAAATGGGATGAGTTCATTAAGAAAATTGTTGATGCTAAAGCTAAATATGGTGCAGAAATTAAACCAGGTGAATACAAATAAGAATATATTTCTTATACTACAAATAGCCGTCTTTTTGACGGCTATTTTTTTCATATATATTTATCTAATATTTTATTCTTTATTTCTAACTAACTGTATGATAATTTATATATATGAGCCAGACAGAAAGAATAATATACATTGACCAAAAATTAACAAACAAAACACCATTAACAGTTAAAAAATTAGTTGATAAATTCGAAATTAGTTCTCGTCAAGTAAAAAGAGATATAGAATATATGAGAGATCGCTTTTATGCACCAATCATATATGATCATAAAAATCATTATTATATATATGAAGAAGATTTTTCCTTAACATCACCTAATGATGATAAAACTTTAATATTTAAAGCAATTTTCGACAATTTTAGCCATGCTAATGGACTTCAACCTCTTTCTTCTTCTCTAATTTCACAAGGAATTGATTCTACACTAGATAATGAGGCAATAGAATTATCTAAAAAAATTTTATTCTTATCTCCAATAATAGATTTACCTGATAAGGATATTTTTTCAAAAGTTTCCTTTGTAATGAAAAACAATTACTGCTTAAAATTTTCTTATACATCATTAAGGAATATAAAATCTAGCAGAACAGTTCAACCTCTTCGACTAGTTAATGATGGAAGAGCTTGGTATTTAATCGCTTATGATTTAGATAAAAAAGAATTAAGAAATTTTCATTTATCTAGAATGGAAAATCCTAATCAATATATTTGTGAATATCCTTATAAAGAAAATGAAACAGAACTACAAACTTATATTTCATCAGGATTTGGAATATTTATGAATAAAATTAGTCATAAAGCAACAATTGAATTTAAAGGTACAGCTGCTCAAATTGTTAAAACACAAATATGGCATAAAGATCAAAAAATCATTTATAAAGAGGATAAAATTTTTTTAACTCTACCTTTCACATCATATGAAGAAATATTATCTAAAATATTATCTTTTGGTTGTCTCTCAATACCAATAAGTCCTGACAAACTAGTTGATTTATGGAAAGAAGAAATTATTAAGATGAATAATTTATCAAAAAAATATTAAGGGGACATTATATGTCCTTAGGTATACCTTATTCTTAGAACAGAAAAAAGGAGATGCCTCATATGGAAGAAAAATATTTATTCAAAAAACCACTTAATCATATATTAAATAATAAAATACTCCTTATAACTTTATTATTTTTAATTGTTCTATTATTTCCATTAATTGTCTTAACTGGGGCATTTTTACCTGTTCTGAAAAAATAATTTCTTCCTTTTTTCCAATTTTCTTCAATTTTGTTGCACTCTGTTGGAGAAAAACCTTAATTCCCTCTATTCTTTTTAAATAGGGGGTTTTCTTTCGTATAACAAATTTGGTATCGTATAATGACTAATCATAAAGTCATAAAAATTAACAACCAACAATTTCTTAGGAGTTTTTATGTCGGATAAATTTATTTCAGGTGCTGTTTATGGCCCGAGTGAAAAACCACCCGTCGGAGAGTGGATTTTTTTAAGTATTCAACACGTATTCGCTATGTTTGGTGCTACTATCTTAGTTCCAATATTAACAGGACTAAATCCTAGCGCTGCTTTATTCAGTGCAGGTACAGGAACATTAATTTACATAGTATTAACAAAAGCAAAAGTACCTGCATTTTTAGGTAGTTCATTTGCCTTTATACCACCAATTATTATGGTATCAGCAACTTTTGGTTTACCTTACGCTTTAGGTGGAGCTTTTTGTGCTGGTATTTTTTATGCAATTGTTGCTGCAATAATTAAAGTAGCAGGACATAAATGGTTAGATAAAGCATTACCTCCAGTGGTTATAGGTTCTGTAATTATTGTAATCGGTTTAAATTTAGCTCCAACTGCAATGAGCATGGCAATGAATGACGCATCAGGTGTATATAGCATGACCTCCTTAACAATAGCTTTAGTCACTCTATCTATTACAATTATTGCAAATATATTCTTTAAAAGATTTTGGGCTTTAATTCCTATTTTAATTGGTCTAACTAGTGGATATATATTCACATTAATTATGGGCTCTTTCTTCCCTGCTTTCCACATCATAGATTACTCTCACATCAAAGAAGCTGCTTGGATTAGCTTACCTTCTTTCGCTTTTCCTAAATTTAATTTAGTTGCTATACTCTCATTTATCATTGTATCTTTCGCTACAATGTGTGAACATCTTGGAGATATTCTTGTATTAAGTAATGTTGTTGGAGAAAACTTTTATGAAAAACCAGGTTTACACAGAACATTGTTAGGGGATGGTGTTGCAACTGCTTGGGCTTCACTTTGGGGCGGTCCTCCAAACACAACTTATGGAGAAAACATAGGAGTTCTTGCTATTACTAAAGTTTACAGTGTTTGGGTTATTGGTGGTGCTGCAATATTAGCAACTTTATTATCATTCTTTGGTAAATTTGGAGCATTAATACAAACTATTCCGACCCCTGTTTTAGGTGGTATTTCAATGTTACTATTTGGTATTATTGCTTCTAGTGGACTTAGAACATTAGTTGAAAGTGGAGTAAATTACCAAAACAAAAGAAACCTTACAATAAGTAGTGTAATATTAGTAATTGGTATTGGTGGTGGTATGATATCTTTCAATATTAATGAAAATCTTACTTTCGCTTTAGGTGGTGTAGCTTTAGCAACATTAGTAGGTATTATCTTAAATTTAATACTACCTGAAGCAAATCCAGATCAAACTTATATTTAGTATAATTATATTTTAACTATATTGGGCTTACTTCAAGTAAGCCCTTATTTTTGTCTTTATTATTTATTAAAAAATGTATATTGTTATCATATGCATGAATATATACTAATTGACAGTGATACAAAACTTGAAGAATTAATTAATTACTTCATTAATAATAAACTAACTACTATTGCTATGGATTTTGAAGGAGAATTTAATCTTCACATATACGGAGAACATCTTTGTTTAATTCAATTATTTGATACAAAAGATTATTATATTATTGATCCATTTGAAGTTTCACAAGAAAAATTAAAACTATTTTTAGAGAATAAAAAAATAGAGAAAATCATGTTTAGTTGTGATAGTGATTCATCATTAGTAAAAAAACAATTTAATATACAAATAAAAAATATCTTTGATGTAAGAATACTCGCTTTAGATCTAGATTTTGATAAAGGATATAGTGCCTGTGTTGACAAATATTTGAATATAAACATTGGAAATAAATCTTCAAAGAAAAAAAATCAAATGACAAATTGGCTAAAAAGACCTTTAAGAGATACACAAATTCAATATGCTCTTGAAGATGTTGCATATCTTCACCAACTTAAAAAAGTTTTAATTGAACTTTCAAAAAAAGAAGATACCTATAATCAATCAATGAGAAAAATGAAACGTGCAGGAATAATAACTAAAGAGCCAAAACCAGGTTGGATAAAAATAACTAATTGGAAAAGACTAAGTAAAGAGAATAAAATTTATTTAAAACATTTTTTTATTGCAAGAGATATTGTAGCTAAAAAAATGAATGTTCCAGCTGTGAGAATATTAGAAAAAAAGAAATTAGTTACTCTTTTATCAGTTTATCAAGATGAAGCAAAACTAAAAGAAACTATAAAAAATAAAAATTATAAAATAGAAAGAATGCTTTATCCATTAATGAAAAAAGCTATAGAAGATGCTAAAAAAGAAATTAGAGCAAAAGGTTAATTCACCTTTTGCTTCATCATTTCATTTTTATATTCTGCCCCTTGTGCTAAATAGTAAATTGATTCACAATATGGGACTGTTAATCCATGCTTTTGAGCTAAATCAATAACTGTTTTGCTAAAGTATTTATTCTCAGTAGTTCTTGAAGCTTCAATGTCTTGACACATTGATGTCTTACCATAGATATCGAGGGTAACTATCAAAGCTTGATTACTATCTATATCTTCATCAGTTATAATAATATCTTCTTTCAAAGCTACTAATTGAACTTCTTTAGCTACTTTATATAATAAATTTTTAACATCTTCACTTTTAAAGATGCCATATCCACCTCTCAATATTGAAGATATAGTATTATAACAAGTATTCATCATGAATTTATTCCATAAATCATGAAGTATATTTTTTGGGATTAAATAATCCACTTTTGCTAATTTTAATAAAGATTCAACTGCTAAAACTTCATCAGTTAATTCATTATTTTTGCTTCCAAAAACAATTTTACCTTCTGTTGAATAATTAATTTGTTGAACCAAATTTTCACTACTTAACCCTACTGCAAAACTATATAGAATTGTTGATTTAGGAAATTCTGTTTCTAAAATACGCTCAGAAACAATTCCATTTAATAAAGATAAAATTATAGTATTTTCATCTACAATGTGTTTTATATCATTTATCACCTGATTCAAATGATTGTTTTTTGTGGCAATGATTAATAACTGAGGCTTACTAGCATTTTTAGAATCTACAAAATTATAAGATTTTTTAACACCATTAATAATAATTCCATTTCTTTGATATCTTTCTTTTCTCTCTCCATTTACAATTACTTCAAAAGAATCAACAACTGAAGAAATTTTATCACCATATAAAGCTCCTACAGCACCAAAGCCAATAACGCTAACCTTACTTATTTTCATTTAAGCCTCCAAAGTAAAAATATCCTCTCATTTATTTGAGAGGATACCATATTTTTTTTATTATGTCTTTTATTTAGCTTCTTTTTTCTTTTTGTAAGGAGTCCCACCTAATGGTAACTCTTTCCTAAATATTCCATCATATAATTGATATGCCATTTGGCAAGCAGGCGCTGTTGCTATAGTGCTTAATTCACCAATTCCTTTAGCACCATATGAATATTTAGTTTTACCAGGTCCTGTAACAAATCTTACATCAAGTTCAGGGACTTCAGTACTTCTAAATAAACCAAGAGTTCCATATTTAACTTTCAAATAGCCACCATATGTTGGAAAATCTTCCTTCAATCCATAACCTAAGCCCATTACAACTCCACCTTCAACCTGTCCTTCTAAAGTTGTTAAGTTAACAGGAGTTCCAACATCACTTATTGCATAAACTTTCTTTAATTTTCCATCATCATCTAATTCAACTAGTTGAGTTGCATAACTATATGCTAAATGGCTTACAGGATGTTTTTTCTCTGAAGTTATTGGATCTGAATAAAAAGTGAATTCACCATGAAATTCTTTGCCTTCTAACTCTTCTAAACTATTAGTTTTCAAAGCATCTCTTAACTTTTCAGCAGCTCTTTTTATAGCTTCACCAGTAAAAGCTGTTTGTCTACTTGCAGTACTACAACCAGAATCAGGTGTTCTTTTAGTATTTGGAGGTTCAACTAATATTTTTTCTTTATTAATATCACAAGTTTCACCTAACATCTGAGTAGCCATAGTTGCAATGCCTTGTCCCATACATGCTGCTGAAGTTCTAATATGAACAATTGAATCTTCAATTGATAAAATACATCTACCAGAGTCTGGAAAACCTACACCAATACCAGAGTTTTTAAATGAATTTGCAAATCCTATCTTACCAGGATTTTTATAATAAATTTCTCTAGCCTCATCCATACATTCCACAATTCCACAATCTTCAGAAGTAATTTGTCCATTTGGCATTACATCACCAACCCTTAATGCATTTAAATATTTAAATTCAAAAGGATCCATGTTTACTTCTTTTGCTAATAAATTAAGATTAGCTTCAATTGCAAAACAACTTTGAGTAACTCCAAAACCTCTAAAAGCACCACCTGGAACATTATTTGTATATACAGCTTTTCCAACAATATCAATATTTTGATAATTATATGGTCCTGAAGCATGAGTACAAGCTCTTTGTAGTACAGGGCCACCTAAAGAAGCATAAGCTCCAGTATTTGCAATAATTTCGGCCCTCATAGCAGTAATTTTACCATTTTCATCACATGCTGTTGTAATATCCATTTCCATTGGATGTCTTTTTGGATGAACCATTAAACTTTCTTGACGTGATAAATGTAACTTAACTGGCTTTTGAGTTAAATATGCCATTAATGCTGCATGGTGTTGAACACTCATATCTTCTTTACCACCAAAACCACCACCAACTAAAGCAGCTTCAACCTCTACATCTTCTAGAGGAAGCTTTAGCATTCTAGCAACTTCTCGTTGATCATCATAAATTGATTGTGAAGAAGTATAAAGTTTTACACCATTTCCTTGTGGGAAAGCAACCGAACACTCAACTTCCATAAAAGCATGTTCAGTATATGGTGTTTTATAAGTATTTCTTACTACATGTGCACTATTTTTGATAGCCGTATCTACATCACCTCTAGTGATATGTTCAACTTGAAGAATATTACCACCTTCATGAATTTTAGGTGTTGTTTCCTTCATAGCTTCATGTACATCAGTTATAGCAGGATATACTTCATATTCAATTTCGATTAAAGATAAGATTTCATCTAATGCATCAATTTCAGTAGCTGCAACAACTGCTATACCATCTCCGATATAACGAGTCATATCTCCTTCTTTAATTAATACATCCCAATCATGTACTAAATGTCCTAATTTATTTTCAGGAACATCTTTTTCTGTAGCTATTCTTACACATTTAGGGTGAGCTTCCGCTTTAGATAAATCTAATTTTACAACTTTAGCACGAGGATAAGCGCTTCTTAAGACCTTTAAGTGTAACATACCGTCAATATTTATATCATCGGCGAATACACCTCGTCCTAAAGCTTTTTCCACTGCATCTGGTCTAATTAACCTATTGCCAAGTTTAGCTTCTACATCATTTTTTAAAACAGAAAGGTTCTCTCTAAAATATCGAGCACAATCTAGAATTGCTGCCTCGATTTTAACATAGCCTGTACATCTGCAAATATTACCCCTAATAGCTTTTTTAACTTCTGTTGGGGTTGGATTATTATTAACATCAATTAAAGCTTTTGCAGCTAAAATCATCCCAGGTGTACAAAAACCACATTGTACAGCACCTGCATTTGCAAAGCAAAATCCGTAAACTTCTTCTTCTCTTTGGCTAAGACCTTCAATAGTGATAATTGATTTACCTTCTAACTTTGAAGTCTTAACTAAACAAGCTTTTGTGGCTTTACCATCAATAATTACAGTACAAGTACCACATGCGCCTTCACTACATCCATCTTTAGTTCCATAGAGATTAAGATTCTCTCTTAAAAATCTTAATAAAGATTTGTCTACATCCGTTGATATTTGTCTACCATTAACGCTGAAAGTATGCACAGCGTTCCTCCCGGTTTGCACGTTGTGCGTGAAAATCTGCGTGTCGCTTAGTTTAACGATTGGTTAAGTCTGTGATACAACGCTACATATATAATCCCATACCTAAATAACTCTTGTCAATATATTTTTATAGATATAGTTAATAATAAAGTTCTTACACAGTAATAAGATATAGAAAAAATTAAAAATATTACTATTAGTTTTTACACTATGGGAAAAATACTCTATAATTAAAATATGAGTAAAAAGAAAAAAATAACTGTTATAGACGGACAAGGTGGAAGTCTTGGTAAGGTCTTAGTAAAAAAAATAAAAGAAAATTATCCTAACATTGAAGTTATTGCTATAGGAACTAATAGCATAGCTACTTCATCTATGCTTCAAAGTGGTGCAGATGGTATAGCAACAGGTGAGAATCCTGTCATTGTAGCAGCACGAGATGCTGATATAATAATTGGACCTGTTGGTATAGTAATAGCGGATGCTCTCCATGGTGAAATTACACCAAAGATGGCTGTAGCAGTTGGTCAAAGCAAAGCACATAAAATATTTATTCCTATTTCAAGATGTAATTTGACTATTGCAGGAACTAGTAAATTGGGACTAGATATATTAATTAATGATATTATTGATTCAATTAAAAAAATAATTTAATAAAACAAATTGACATAAAAAGATTTAACGTTTATTTTAACTAAAAAGGTGTCAAGAAGGCACCACTAATTATTAAAATTAAGATAGCCAGGAAGGCTTAGATATTTTTATATTTAAAGCTTCCTAGCTATTTTTTTTTTGGAGTAAATGATGGAACAATATTTAAAACCACTTATTGAAGGAACTACACTCAACGTCTTTAACGATAATGAATTGATTTTTAAGTCTTCAAGCAACTGGCTTTACCCTTTATTTGAATTTGAAAGTTTTCTATTAAATTCAAGTAAAAAGTATAATAATTTAAGTGCACATGATACAGCAGGTGGAAAAGCTGCTGCTGCATTAATGATAAAATTTAATATAAAAAAAGTTAATTTTAATTTGCTAAGTGAAAGTGCAAAAGCCTTATTTGAAGATTATAAAGTCTTAACAACTTACACTGAATTAGTTGATAAATTACAATGTAAAACAGAAGAAATTTTAGAAAATGATAATGAAATAGATAGAATATATTCCAAAATAAAAATAAAAGCAAAAAAAACTCAAGGATTATCTATAAGTATTAAAAACTTAACTATAGGTTATAATAATAAAGCTATATACACTTTTAATAATTTCCATATCGAGGGGGGGGACACATTATTAATTGAAGGAGATAATGGAATTGGAAAAACTACATTTATAAAAACTCTTCTACAAGAAATAGCACCAATTGAAGGAAATATTTTAATAAATAATGAACCTATTAATAAATTACCTCCAAAAACAATTGGATATATAAAACAAGAAAAAGAAAATCAAGATTTTCCAATAAGTGTTAAAGAAGTTGTTTCTATGGGAATTAGTAATAAACTTAGTAAAACTGAAAAAAACTATTTATTAGATACTAGTCTTAGAAAATGTAAAGCTATTAACTTAATAAATAGAAATTATTATTCACTATCCGGTGGAGAAAAGCAAAAAGTATCTCTTGCAAGATGTTTGTGTCAAAAAGCTAAAATATTGATTCTTGATGAACCTACCTCTTTTCTAGATAAAGAAAGTAAAATTCAACTAATCACTTTGCTAAAATCACTAAGTATTAGTGAAATGCCAACTATTTTATTAATAACGCATGATAAAGAATTAAGAGAACAGCTTAACTGGAATATTTATAAAATGGAGAAGAAAAATGCTTAGTTTGTTATCATTAGCTCCAATTTTTAAAGCTTTTATCGCACTTATTTTATCTGGTATTTCATTTCCACTTTGTGGTGTAATGATTCTTAGGTTAGATTTAGTCCCATTAAGGTATGCATTAATGCATGGTGTTATTTTAGGAGGAGCAATTGCTCTAGCTCTAAATTTTTCCCCTTTACTAGTAATAATATTAGTAAATTTATTTATAGTTTTTTTAATAATAAAAATACCTACAACAAACTCTTTCTCCTCAGCTGCAGCAATGGTTTTTTCTATGGGATTAGCGTCTTTATTGATGCATACTTGTAATGTACCATCAAAAGATTCTCTACAATTACTTTGGGGATCTCCATTTGCATTAAGCTATTTTGATATTATTACTTTAGCTGTATTAACAATTTCAATCTTAGTTTTTCTTTATTTCAATTTCAACAAAGTCTTATCTATTTTTTTTGATAAGTCTATTGCTACAAGTTTAGGAATTAATGTCGATTTCTATTATAATTTTATGATAGTAATCATTGCTTTATGTGTTGCTTTAGCAATGAGATTAATTGGAGCATTATTAATTGATGCTTTATTAATATTACCAGTATTAATAGCTAGTAGATTATGTAAAGGTACTAAATCATTATTTATATTATCTTCGATTACGGGTCTTATTTTAGCACTTTCAGGCTTTTTTACAACTCTTTACACTGATTTTCCACTAAGTGCAACAATAGCAATAATCGCAGTATTAATTTATTCAGTAATTTCAATATTAAAATATAAAATAAACAGAGGTAAAAATGAAAAAAATATTATCAATTAGTTTAATATTATTAAGTGTCAGCTCAATGCTTTTTTCACAAGGGACAAAAGAAATTGAATCAAATTATGTTGCAAGCACAAGTTGGACAGCATCTTATGCATATGTAGGAGGATTAGATAATGTAATTAGTATTGCACCTGCAGATTTAGTCCATCCACCTGAATATGAAATATTACCAAGTGACATAAAAAAAATACAAAAAAGTAAGGCTTTTATTTTTGCTGGTTACGAAGTAATGATGGACACTTTAAGTAAAAATATTATCGATGAAGATATAAAGTTACAAATTCAAACTGTAAATACTTTAGACAATATTAAAGTCCAAGCAAAAGCTATTAGCGAAAAATACGGTACACAAGAAAAGAGTAATTTTAGGGTTCAGGAAATTGAAGATTTATACGCCTATGCGAAAGAAGAAATAAAGAAAAAAGGATTGGATAAAAAAAATTCTTATGTTCATTTTCATCAAGTTGCTTTTGCTAAATCTCTTGGTTTAAATGTTGTAGGATCCTTTGGTCCAAACTCAGTTAGCACAAAAAATATTGAAGAAGTTTCAAAATTAGATAACGTTCTAATTATTGATAATGTTCACAATCAATTGGCCTCTCCATTAGAAGAAGTTAATCCAAATGCTACTAAAATAGTTTGGAGGAATTTCCCTAATGTTAATACAGATGATGCACTTTTTAATATGCTAAAAGAAAATATAGATACATTAATAAATGTAAATTAATTTAACTTATAAATTTTTTATTACATTATATTTCTTTCTATTGTAAACAATTATTTTTATAAAAAATATTTTTTCTTATTTTTTTTAATTTTTTATATTGACAAAAAATCATAAAAATAATAAAAATAGAACATACATCAAAGGCGATGCAAATTTATTTTGCATTGTCTTTTTTTATTTTTTTATTGCACCTATAAAAAAATCTTTTTTTATCAGTTAGTTTTTCGATGCATTCGAAAAAACCACACAATGGCGTGTGATCCATTATAAGGATCACGCGCCTTTTTTATTACCAGGAGGAAAAAATGTATTCTTCAGTTGACACATTATGGGTACTACTCGGTGCTGTTCTTGTATTTTTTATGCAAGCGGGTTTCGCGATGGTCGAAACAGGATTTACTAGAGCTAAAAACAGTGGAAATATAATTATGAAGAACTTAATGGACTTTTCATTAGGTACTATTGTTTTTTATATTATTGGTTTTGGTTTGATGTTCGGTAGTGGCAAATTTGTTGGACAATTAGATTTCTTTGTTAAAGGAGATTATTCTTCAACTTATCCAACTTATGCTTTCTTAATTTTCCAAACAGTTTTCTGTGCTACTGCTGCTACAATAGTTTCAGGAGCTATGGCAGAAAGAACTAAATTCTCTTCTTACTGTATCTATTCTGTAATTATCAGTGCTTTAGTTTATCCAATTAGCGGACACTGGATTTGGGGTGGAGGATGGTTAGCAGAACTTGGATTCCATGATTTTGCTGGATCAACTGCTGTTCACATGGTAGGTGGTGTTGCTGCTATTATTGGAGCAAAAATTTTAGGACCTAGAATTGGTAAATATGACGAAAATGGAAAAGCAAAAGCTATCCCAGGTCATAGTTTAACATTAGGTGCTTTAGGTGTATTTATTTTATGGTTCTGTTGGTTTGGTTTTAATGGTGGTTCTACTGTAAGTTTATCTGGTGATGATACAATCCTTAGTGCTTCTAAAATTTTTATTACTACTAACTTAGCAGCTGCAGTTGCTGCAACAGCTTCAATGGCTCTTACTTGGATTAAATATAAAAAACCTGACGTATCAATGACTTTAAATGGAGCTTTAGCAGGTTTAGTTGGTATTACTGCAGGATGTGATGCTGTATCCCCAATGGGAGCAATCATAATCGGCTTAGTTTGTGGTATCGCTGTAGTATATGCAGTTGAAATTGTTGAAAAGAAATTTAAAATCGATGATCCTGTTGGTGCTTTCTCAGTACATGGTGTTTGTGGTGCTTTAGGTACTTTATTAGTTGGTTTATTTGCTACAGATGGTGGATTATTCTACGGTGGTGGAACTGCTTTATTAGGAATTCAAGCTTTAGGCGTAGTTAGCGTAATAATTTGGGTTACTATTACAATGACTATAGTTTTCTTAGTAATTAAAAAGACTGTTGGTTTACGTGTAACAGAAAAAGAAGAAATCGCAGGTTTAGACTTAGAAGAACATGGATTAGACAATGCTTATGCTGACTTTATGCCAATTGTAACTGGCGCAGGGGTTCCATTAGATCTTGATGAAGAAGGTGCTCCAACAGCTGATGCTAGCAAAGCTGTTAAAGTTGTTGATAAGCGTGATTCTAAAACTTCTGCTCTTACAAAAGTTGTTATTGTTACTAAGAGAAGTAAATTCCCTGAACTTAAGAAAGCTTTACATGATATAGAAGTTACAGGATTAACTTTAACTAATGTAATGGGATGTGGAATGCAAAAAGGTGTTACTGAAATGTATAGAGGTACCCCTGTTGATATGACTCTACTCCCTAAGATCAAAGTTGAAGTTGTAGTTTCTAAAGTTCCTGTTTCAACTGTTGTTGATACTGTTAAGAAAACACTTTATACAGGTCACTATGGCGATGGTAAAATGTTTATATACAATGTTGATAACGTTATTAAAGTTAGAACAGGTGAAGAAGGCTATGATGCTCTTCAAGACGATTAAAATAATAGAAGATAATTCTATATCTCCAAGCACTGAAAAGTGTTTGGAGATTTTTTTATATTAAGATATCAAATCTATAAATATTATCATAATATATAACTTCTATAGTTTCATTATTTTCTATAATTTCAAAAATATATTGTTCCTCTAATAATATTTTTTTTGCCTTTTCAAAATCACCTTTATTAGAAAATAATAATTTAAAAGTATTAATTTGTTTATTATATTTTTGATTTATTAAAGTAGATAATACTTCTTTACTAACTGTGTTTATAAAAATTATATCATCCTCTTTTTCAACTTCATCTAATAAAAAAACTACTGTATCAGTTAAATCGTTAATATAATAATTAATATTATTTACTATATATCCTTCATTTATCAAAATATTAAAAAGATTTTCTTTATCCAATAAAAAAGATTTACACTTATTAAAGTCGATATTGTTTTTAAAAGTAAAAATTAATGGTGTTTTATAATTTATTACCTTATTAAGAAGAATTTGTTTTATTACATTTTCATTAAATTGATTAAAATAACAACCTATATTATTAAGATAGAAATAATCTATACTTTTAGTTTTATTAACTTGTGAACTAATTATATGATCTTTTCTTATTTGCTCATCTAAAATACATAGATAAGAATAATCTATGAATATATCATTTGAATCTGCTTGAGTTACATCTATGTGATACCAATTTTCATCTATTTCAACCATATTCCAAGCATGATTTTCATTCGATGAAATAAAAAAGCCTTCTACTATATAGCAAGGAATATCAAAAAAATCCATCAAATATTTAAAAGATTTAGCATAAGATGCACAAACACCTCTATTTTCTAGCATAACACCGATTAAGGATTGATCATCATAATTTATATTATAAGTTGATTTATTACACAAATATTCAAAACAATATTTAACAATTTCAAATTCACTAAATCCCAAAGTCTTAAAATACAAATCATATTTTATTTGATTTAATTTTCCATCAATATTATCTAAATCATTTAATATGCTTTCTTTATAATCAACAATTATTTTAGCAGAAACTATATTATTATTTATAGAGTTAGTTGAAAGATTAAACTTATTAGTAACATAGAATAACTCAGGATTATCATTTAAAACAGAATAATAAATATTACTAACTTCATCAAAATCAAAAATATCAATACTTATATCATTCTTTTTGTTTTTAATCGCATTGAGTATAACTTTATAAGTTTCTTGTTCTTCTTTGTTTAAATTTTGATAATAATACTCATAAGAAAATAAATTCTGAGTAGCATATAAAATAATAATAAAAATAAGTAGTATTCGTTTAATTTTCATCAATTCATTTCTTCTTTTCTAGTATTATATCATATTAATTATTTTTTTTCTTTTTCTACTTATCAATCTAAAATTATAAATATAAAGACAAAAAAATGCCCTTTTATTAATAGATAATAAAAGGACAAGAGAACAAATAAGATTTTATGTATAAGCTTTTTCGTGAACTGTTTTAACAGCTCTACCGCTAGGCTCATTCATCAATTTAAAGCTTTCATCCCATTCAAGGGCTGTAGCTGTTGAACATGCAACGGATGCTTCATGAGGAACTGTATAAGCAGCACCTTCACTCTTAAAATGTCTATTAAATAGAATTCTATAATAAGCTTCCTCTTTAGTTGCAGGTGTATTAATTGGGAATCTGTTTTTGATATTTGCAAACTGAACGTCTGTTATTACTCTATCTGTTAGTTCTTTTAAACTATCAATCCAAGAATAACCAACTCCATCAGAGAATTGTTCTTTTTGTCTCCAACATACTTCTTCAGGAACTATATCTTTAAAAGCTTCTCTTAATACCCATTTTTCTATTCTATCATTACATAATTTTAGTTCAGGATTAATTCTCATTGCAGCATCCATAAACTCTTTATCTAAGAAAGGGACTCTACCTTCAACACCCCAGGCTGCTAAAGATTTATTAGCTCTTAAACAATCATATAAATGTAATTTACTTAATTTTCTAACTGTTTCTTCATGGAATTCTTTTTTGTTTGGAGCTTTATGGAAATATAAATAACCACCAAATAACTCATCACTACCTTCACCAGAAAGAACCATTTTTATACCCATAGATTTAATAACTCTAGCTAATAAATACATAGGAGTAGCAGCTCTAACAGTTGTAATATCATAAGTCTCTAAATGATAAATTACATCTTCAACTGCATCTAATGCCTCTTCTATAGTAAAGTGAACTTCATGGTGTACAGTACCTAAATAATCTGCTGCAATTTGTGCTGCTGCTAAATCTGGAGAGCCTTCTAATCCAATTGCAAAACTATGCAATCTTGGCCACCAAGCAGATTCTGTATCTTTAGATTCAACTCTAGCTTCTGAGTATTTTGCAACAATGGCAGATACAATAGTACTATCAAGACCACCTGAAAGTAATACACCATAAGGTACATCACACATTAGCTGTCTTTTTACTGCTTCTTCTAAAGCAACTCTAATTGTTTGAGGGCTTCCACCATTATCTTTAACATTGTCATATTCCATCCAATCCCGTTTATACCAAGTAACCAATTCTTTTGATTCACTATCGTAAACACTTGCAGGTGGGAAAGTACAAACAGAAGGACAAGCTTTTTCTAAAGCTTTTAATTCGCTTGCAACATAATAATGATTTTCTGTGTCCCAACCTTGATATAAAGGAATAATACCCATATGGTCTCTAGCAACAAGATAAAAATCTTTTTCACTATCATATAAAGCAAAAGCAAATATACCATTTAAGTCTTCAATAAAATCCTTACCTTTTAAAGTATATAAAGCAAGAATAATTTCACAATCACTATCAGTTAAAAACTCATAATCTTTACAATATTTTTCTCTTAACTCTAAATGGTTATAAATTTCACCATTAGCAGCTAATATAATCTTTTTATCTTTAGAATATAAAGGTTGTTGTCCAGATAAAGGGTCAACAATACTTAAACGTTCATGAGATAAAATAACTTTTTCACCTTGATATATACCAGACCAATCCGGTCCTCTATGTCTAATCTTCTTAGACATCTTTAACACTTTTTCACGGTATAAAGAAGAATCATCTTCTATATCAAACATTCCAACAAAACCACACATAATTTGTTCTCCTCAATAGTAAAAATACTATTATCTTATTTGTTTGTCTAAAAATCTAGAAGGTTGCTGCACTAACAGTGCAGCAACCAAAAACTAAAAAAATTGAACATATTCACTAATAATACAACAAGTATTATACCGAATATAAAAGCTCTCCATAAGTTGGCATTGGCCAACATTCTTTATCGACGATAAGTTCTAATTCGTCAGCAAAAGATCTGATTTCATTCATTAATGTAAATACTTTATCTTGGAATAAAATAGCTTGTTCTTTTTCATCCTCGACAGATCTTGCATTAATCAATACATCATCTAATAACATTAATTTATCACTCAAGCAATTTACTAATTGAGCGATCGATTCCATTAAGCTCAACTGTGATTTAAGATCTATGGTTGGTAAAACTGATTTTACCTTAGATACTTCATCAGCAAGATTATTTAAATATTTATTACAAGCTGGAATAATCATCTTTCTAACCATGTCAATCAAAGTCAAAGCCTCAATGTTAATCGTCTTAGCATAATTTTCAAATAAAATATTAGCTCTACTATACAATTCTGCTGAGCTTAATACTTTAAACTCTTCAAATAGATCAATATTTTTCTTTTCTGTATATGCTCCAACAGCTTCAACAGTAGTTTTTAAATTACTTAGGCCTCTCTCCTCAGCCATAGTAACCCACTCACTGCTATAGTTATTTCCATTAAATACGATTCTCTTATGTTCTTTATAAGTTCTCTTAATTAAAGCATCTAAAGAAGTTGTAAAATCATCTGCACCTTCTAATTCATCTGCAAAACCTTTTAATACTTTAGCAACAGCTGTATTTAATACAGTATTAGGAGTTGATACACTAGCAGAACTTCCTAACATTCTAAGTTCAAACTTATTACCAGTAAAAGCAAAAGGTGATGTTCTATTTCTATCAGTAGTATCTTTTACAAAGTCAGGTAATACATCAACACCAAGAATCATATTTTCTTTCTTCATCTTATCAAGTTCTTTTCCTGATGCAATTGCTTCTAAGATTTCATGTAAATCTGTTCCAATAAACATACTTACAATTGCAGGAGGAGCTTCATTTGCACCTAAACGGTGGTCGTTGCCCGGAGATGCCACACTAGCTCTTAATAAGTTTTGATATTCATCAACTGCTTTGATTACTGCTACTAAAAATAGTAAGAATTGAGCATTATCTTTTGGATTAACACCTGGTTCTAATAAGTTCATATTTGTATCAGTAGAAATTGACCAGTTATTATGCTTACCTGAACCATTTAAACCTGCAAAAGGTTTTTCATGGAATAAACAAACCATACCATGTTTATCTGCAACCTTTTTCATGATTTCCATTGTTAATTGGTTATGGTCACAAGCTACATTAGTAGTTGTAAATACAGGAGCTAATTCATGTTGTGCTGGAGAAACTTCATTATGACGAGTCTTAGCATAGATACCAAGTTTCCATAATTCTTTATCTAACTCTTGCATGAATGCACTTACTCTAGGTTTTAATGATCCAAAATAATGATCATCTAATTCTTGACCTTTTGGAGGTCTAGCACCTAAAAGAGTTCTACCTGTATATTTCAAGTCAATTCTCTTGTTATATACTTCTTTATCAACTAAGAAATATTCTTGTTCAGGACCAACAGTAGTTTGTACTCTACCTACTTCATGTCCAAATAATTTTAAAATTCTTTTTGCTTCTTTATCAATAGCTTCCATACTTCTTAATAAAGGAGTTTTTTTATCTAGTACAGCACCACTGTAAGAACAGAATGCTGTTGGAATACATAAAGTTTCTTCCTTAATAAAAGCGTAACTTGTTGGATCCCATGCAGTATAACCTCTAGCTTCAAAAGTAGCTCTTAAACCACCTGAAGGGAATGAAGAAGCATCAGGTTCACCTGAAATTAAATTTTTACCTGAAAATGATAAAATCATTTTACCATCTTTAGTAGGTGTAATAAAAGAATCATGTTTTTCAGCAGTAATTCCTGTCATTGGTTGGAACCAGTGAGTAAAGTGTGTTGCGCCTTTTTCTAAAGCCCATTCTTTCATTGCATGTGCAACGGAATTTGCAATATTTAAGTCTATTTCTTTACCTTCTCTGATTGTTGTTTTTAAAGCTTTATAAACATCTTTTGGCAATCTATCTCTCATAGCATCATCGCCAAAAACCATTGATCCATAATAATCAGTTATTTTTTGCATATCCTGTGCACCTCTCTCAATTTTTTTATAATTTTTTCCAACCGTACGATTAAAATAAAAAAAAGACACTGTAGCTCTAATTGAACTACAGCGCCTTTGCTGTTATCTAAGAAATACAACATTAAAATATTTTTGTCAACCTAAAATAGATTTATTTAAATAAAAAAGATATAGATTATTTTATTAATTCATTATAATAAAACAAATTAAAATAAAAAGTATTTTTTTAAATATACATTTTATGCATAAATTTACATATTTTATTTATAAATATATCTAAAATGCTAGACAAAATCACCTTAAATTAATAATATCAAAACAAGACAATGAGGTCTTAATAAGCATGAATTAAAAATTAAAATATAAAAAAAGATTGAACAAAGACGTTCGTAGTATAGGGATACTGCGGACGTTTTTTCATTTTAGGCCTTTTGATAATAAATCATAGAAGGAGAAAAGTAATGGACCGAATTAAAAAAGAAGGAGAAATAAGAATACCCTCTGGTTGTGCAATTAGTGGTATTTTCTCAAAACAGGGAAAGAGATTTTCAGGTCAAACTGCTATTGATTCTATAAGAGTAATGCATAATAGATCAAATGGATTAGGTGGTGGATTTGCAGGTTATGGAATTTATCCTGAATATAAAGAATATTATGCTTTCCATATTTTCTACATGGATTCTATTGCAAAAAAAGAATGCATGGATTTTTTAGAAGAACATTTTGATATGATTAACTTATCAAAAATACCAACAAGAAAAATTCCTTCTATCACAGATGAACCAATGATTTGGAGATATTTCTTAGCTCCTCTTCCAACTAAGCTTGCAGAAAGCCAATTAAAAGAAGATGAATATGTTGCAAGATGCACAATAAAAGTAAACTCAAGAATCAAAGGAGCATATATTGTTTCATCCGGGAAAAACATGGGGGTATTTAAAGCTCAAGGTTATCCTGAAGATGTTGGAGAATTTTATAAGCTTGAAGAATATAGTGGATACAGCTGGACAGCTCATGGTAGATACCCAACTAATACTCCTGGTTGGTGGGGAGGCGCTCACCCATTTTCTCTACTAAATTATTCAGTAGTACATAACGGTGAAATTTCTAGTTATGATGCAAATAGACGTTACATAGAAATGTTTGGCTATAAATGTACTCTTCAAACAGATACAGAAGTAATCACTTATATGATTGATTTCTTAAACAGAAAAAAGAAAATTGATTTAAAAAGAGTAGCTCATATTTTAGCAGCTCCATTCTGGAGTACAATAGAAAGAATGGATGAACAACAAAAAGCAGAATATAAATATTTAAGAAATAACTATGAAAGCTTTCTAGTTACTGGACCTTTTTCGATTATTGTAGGATATGAAAATGGTCTTATGGCTCTAAATGATAGATTAAAACTTAGATCTCTTGTTGTTGGTGAAAAAGATGACATGGTTTACATGGCTAGTGAAGAAGAAGCTATTAGAGTTATAGCTCCAGATCTAGATTCAATATATTTCCCTAAAGGTGGGGAACCTTACATTGTTGAACTAGAAAAGGAGGTACAATAAATTATGAAAGTAAATTTAATTCAAAGTGAATATGAAGTAATAAGAGATCAAAATAGATGTATAAATTGTAGATTGTGTGAAAAACAATGTTCAAACGGAGTTAACTACTATGATGAAAAACTTAAAGTAATGTTAAGTGATGAATCTAAATGTGTTAACTGCCATAGATGTGTTGCAGTATGCCCAACACATGCACTTAAAATAGTAAAATCAGATCATTGTTTTAAGACAAATTCCAACTGGAGCCAACATGATATAACTAATATTTATCGTCAAGCGCAAACTGGTGGAGTATTACTTTCATCGATGGGAACACCAAAAGAATATCCAGTATATTGGGACAAAATTTTAATTAATGCTTCTCAAGTTACTAACCCATCTATTGATCCACTTAGAGAACCAATGGAAACTAGAACTTTCTTAGGAAAGAAAAAACTAGACATTGAATTTGATGAAAACAATAATATTATTACTGACACTAAACCACAAATGGAATTAAGTATTCCTATAATGTTTGGTGGTATGAGTTATGGCTCCATTAGTTATAATGCCCACAAATCATTAGCTTGTGCTGCTAAAGAATTAGGAATTTTTTATAACACTGGTGAAGGTGGATTACATGAAGATTTCTATGTTTATGGAGAAAACACTATAGTTCAAGTAGCTTCAGGTAGATTTGGAGTTCATCCAGATTATCTTAAAGCTGGTAAAGCAATTGAAATAAAGATGGGACAAGGTGCTAAACCTGGTATTGGTGGACACCTACCTGGAAGAAAAATTACTAAAGAAGTTTCAAAAACAAGAATGATTCCTGAAGGAAGTGCTGCTATATCCCCAGCTCCTCACCATGATATCTATTCAATTGAAGATTTAAGACAATTGGTTTATATGCTAAAAGAAACAACAAATTATGAAAAACCAATTATTGTTAAAATCGCCGCTGTTCATAATGTTGGTGCTATTGCTAGTGGAATTGCACGCTGTGGTGCAGATATAATTGCTATAGATGGATTTAGAGGTGGTACAGGAGCTGCACCACTTAGAATAAGAGATAACGTAGGTATCCCGATTGAATTAGCCCTAGCTTCTGTAGATAAAAGACTTAGAGAAGAAGGGATTAGAAATGAAGTAAGTTTAGTTGCAAGTGGTACTATTAGATCTTCTGCAGATGTAATTAAAGCTTTAGCATTAGGTGCTGATGCTGTATACATTTCAACTAGTGCATTAATAGCACTTGGCTGTCATTTATGTAGAAGCTGTCACTTAGGTAAATGTAACTGGGGTATTGCGACTCAAGTAAAAGAGTTATCAGATAGATTGGACCCAGAAGAAGGATGTAAGAACTTAGTTAACCTAATTACAGCTTGGAAAAGAGAAATCAAAGAAATGATGGGTGGTATGGGAATTAATTCAATTGAAGCATTAAAAGGTAATAGACTTATGCTTAGAGGAATTGGATTAAGTGAAAAGGAACTAGAAATTCTAGGAATCCAACATGCAGGCGAATAGCTTTTAACAATCAGGAGATATTATGCAAAAAATAACAGTTAATCATATGAGTTTTAAACAACTTAACCAACTAATTAGAAACGAGAATGAAAATGATTTTGAATTAGAAGATGTACATGGTCAGCGATTTATCGCTGCAGGAATGAAAAACAAAAAAATAAACATTAAAGGTATTCCTGGTAATGCACTAGGCGCATGTCTTGATTCTGGTAGTAAAATCTATGTAGAAAATGATTGCCAAGATGCAACAGGAGATACCATGAATAAAGGTGAAATAATAGTTCATGGTAACTGTGGAGATACAGCAGGATATTCAATGAGAGGTGGTAAACTTTTCATTAAAGAATCAGCTGGTTATAGAGCTGGTATTCATATGAAAGCATATAAAGAGGAACAACCTACTATCATTATTGGAGATAAAGCTGGAAGTTTCTTAGGAGAATATTTAGCAGGTGGTAAAATCATCGTTTTAGGACTTAATCAAAAAGGGAAATGCCCTGTGGGAAATTTTTGTGGAACAGGTATGCATGGAGGAAAAATTTATTTAAGAACTAATGAATTACCAAAAGATTTACCAAAACAAGTTGTTACAAGAAAAGCAAAGAAAAAAGATTTAGAGCTTATAAAAGCAGATATTAATCAATTTTGCAAAGAGTTTTCATTTGACAAAGAGGACGTATTTAATGCAAACTTCTATATATTAGAACCGAATTCTACACTACCATATAAACAGCACTATACAACTGTTTAGAAAAAGGGAGGGCCCATGGCTAATATGCAATATGAAATTTCAAACTTTATAGAAGAAAATAATGTAAAATTTATTAGATTAGCTTTTTGTGACTTATTAGGTAATTTAAAAAATATATCCATTAGTAGCGATGAATTAGATAGAGCATTTACAACTGGTATTTCTTTTGATGCTTCTTCTGTAAAAGGTTTTTTAAATGTTGAAGAGAGTGATTTATTACTTTTCCCAGATCCTAATACTCTTCAAGTTTTACCATGGCGTCCTTCTAGCGGAAAAGTTGTTATGATGTTTTGTGATATAAAATATCCAGACAATACACCTTTTGAAAATGATGCTAGAGCATTAATTAAAAATTTTGAAAAAAAATCTCTAAATTTAGGATACACTTTTAGAATAGGGAGTGAATGTGAGTTTTACTTATTTAAATTAGATGATAATGGAGAGCCTACATTTAAACCTTTAGATAGAGGTGGATATCTAGATATAGCACCTAATGATAAAGGTGAAAACATTAGAAGAGAAATATGCTTAACACTACAGGAAATGAATTTTCATACTGAAAGATCTCATCATGAAAGTGGTCCAGGCCAAATGGAAATTGATTTTTCATATGGAGAATTACTTAATTCAGCGGACAATTTAATCACATTTAAAAGTGTTGTTAAATCCACTGCTACATTGAATGGTTTATTTGCCTCATTCTTACCAAAACCACTTGAAAATAAAAGTGGTAATGGAATGCATGTAAATATGAGTGTTAAGGTTAATAATGAATTGCAGAATGAAAAAATAAGAGATTATATGATAGGAGGTATATTAAAATATCTAAAAGAGATGACAATTTTCACATCTCCTATATATAACTCATATAACCGATTAGGACAGTTTGAATCGCCAATTCAAATTGGTTGGGGCTTTGGGAACAGATCAACAACGATTAGAATACCAAAAGCTAAAGGAAGATATAGTAGATTAGAAGTTAGAACTCCGGATCCTACTGCAAACCCATATTTAGCTTTTACTTTAATTTGTGAAGCAGCTCTTAAAGGTATTCAAAATAAAATTGAACCCCCAGCTGAAATAAAAAGAAATGCATTTGATAAAATACTTGGAGAAACTCTTCCTTTATCAATGCAAGAAGCAATTGAATTAGCAAAAAAAAGTACCTTCTTAAAAGAAATTTTACCTAATAACCTTTTATATACTTATATAAAGATTAAGGAAAAAGAGCTTAAAGAATATACAGAAAGCAAAGAAACTAAAAAAATAACCGAGGAAAAGTATTTCCCTATTTATTAAATAATAAGGAACATTAATAGTGTTTGAATTTGAAAAAATTTTATTAGTATCATCAAATGGAAAAGGTCATATGAATTTAAAATCACTTCTTACAAATAATGGAGTGAAAGGTTCAATGACCTCTTGTTTTTCATGCAGTAAAGCAAGACAAGAAACATTATCTAAAGATTTTGATATAGTAATAATTGACACTCCGTTAAATGATGAAAATGGTATTGATTTAGCAATAAGCCTTTCAAAAGATACTAATTCTACAGTTTTTTTATTGGTTGCTGAAAGATATCTCGGAGATATTGCATCAAGAGTTTATAAATATGGCACTTTAGTACTAGGCAAACCCCTAAATTCTTTATTATTATTCCAAAGTCTTGTTCTAGCGAATTCTCTTTCTATTAAGTTAAGAGGAGTTGCTGATGAGAATAAAAAATTAAGAAAAAGATTAGATGAAATAAAAATAGTAAATAGAGCAAAATTTCTATTAATTGAACGCCTTAAATTTAATGAACAACAGGCCCATAGATATATTGAAAAAAGAGCTATGGATCAAAGAAGAAGCAAAGGCGAGATTGCTATAGAAATTCTAAAAACATATCAACAATAATTATATATTAGGAGTAAGAAATGGCTAAGCATATTTTTGTGACTGGAGGAGTAGTTTCAGGCCTTGGTAAGGGTATTACTGCGGCTTCACTAGGGAGACTTTTAAAAAATCGTGGTCTTAAAGTTACTGCTCAAAAATTAGATCCATATATGAACGTCGACCCAGGAACCATGAGTCCTTTTCAACATGGAGAAGTTTATGTAACTGAAGATGGAGCAGAAACAGACTTAGACTTAGGACACTATGAAAGATTTATAGATGAAAACCTTAATAAATTTTCGAACCTTACAAGTGGAAGATGTTATTTTAATGTTCTTGAAAAAGAAAGACGTGGTGATTATTTAGGTTCTACTGTTCAAATTATTCCTCATGTTACTAATGAAATTAAAAATTTCATCTATTCAGTTGAAAAAAAAGCTAATGCAGATGTAGTTATCACTGAAATTGGTGGTACAACAGGTGATATCGAATCTCAACCTTTTTTAGAAGCTATTAGACAAATCAGCCACGAAGTTGGTCATAAAAATTGCTTATTCATCCATGTTACATTAGTACCTTATTTAAGTGGTAGTAATGAACATAAAAGTAAACCAACACAACACTCAGTAAAAGAGCTAATGACAACAGGTATTTTCCCTGACATCATTGTTACAAGAAGTGATATGCCTTTAGAAGAATCTATAAAAGATAAAATCGCATTATTCTGTAATGTAAAAAAAGACTGTGTTATAGAAAATAAAACTCTTGAAGTATTATATGAAGCACCTTTAATGTTACATGATGAAAATTTAGATACAATTGTATGTAGAGAATTAGATCTAGAATGTGGAGAATGTGATTTAAAGAGATGGAATAACATGATTGATAGAATTCATAAAGCTGATAAAGAAATCAATATTTCATTAGTTGGAAAATATATACAACTTCATGATGCTTATCTTTCCGTTATGGAAGCTTTAAAACACAGCGCTTGGGAAGTTGGTTGTACAGTTAATTTATCTTGGGTTGATTCTGAAACATTAACAAAAGATAATTTAGAAAAAGTATTTAAAGATTGTGACGGAATTATCGTACCAGGTGGATTTGGAACACGTGGTATTGAAGGAATGATTTTAAGTGCAACATATGCACAAGAAAAAAACATCCCTTACTTTGGTATTTGTTTAGGTATGCAAATAGCAGTAATGAGTTTTGCAAGAAAAGTACTTAACTGGGAAGATGCAAATTCAACAGAATTTAATAAAGATTCTAAATATCCTGTAATTGCATTAATGGAAGAACAAATCGGTGTATCTGATATGGGTGGAACAATGAGACTTGGTGCTTACCCATGTAAATTAATAGATAATACAGTTTTAAAAGATTTATATAATAATGAAGATATAATTTATGAAAGACATAGACATAGATATGAATTTAATAATAATTTTAAAGAAGAACTTGTTAATGCAGGACTAACAATTACTGGTATTAGCCCTGATAACACATTAGTTGAAGCTGTTGAAATAAAAGATCACCCATTCTTCTTAGGTGTTCAATACCATCCTGAGTTTAAGAGTAGACCAAATAATACAAATCCTTGTTTTAATGGTTTTATTAAGGCTGCAAAAAAAAACAGATATAATTAATAAATAGTATTAAATATAAAATCCCTCTAAAGTAAACAAATAAATTTTGCTAAATTACTTAGAGGGAATTTTTTTTTAATACTCTCATGAAAAAACTTAGCTCTTTAATAATGTAGGACCCAAGTTTTTTTATCTTATTTAAAACTAATTATTTATTAACCTTTATATAATGTTTCTTACCATTAACAATATAAGGAAGTTCTAAATAAAATTCACCTTTATTTATCCAAGGAATTAAAACAATTTCATTTTTTAATATTTGTTTTCTTATATATCCCAAAGCCATATACTGATTATTATAACCCTCATTAGGGTTTAATGTTATGTTATTTATATTTATTATTTTGTTCGAGGAGAAAGCTTCTTCTTTACTTATAAAATTAACAAGATCCCCATCAGCGTTTGAAACTTTTGATTCAGCAAAAACTAATACAATTTCTTCATCGCTCTTATTTGAAATTAATAAATCAAATAGTTTCCCCTCATCATAATCAATATTACAAACAACATTTAAATATTCATCTTTATAATCCATATTATTTTCTGATACACTTGAACAAGAAACAAACAAAAATAATACAACTATTAAAATAGTAACAATATTATTTCTCATAAATATATCCTTATTTTATATATTTTTTTCATCCAAATTAATCGACAATGATAAATGTTCAGGATTAAGTTTTCGATATACAACTTTAGAGGCATCAAACATTCTTTTTGATGCTATGGTATTATCAGCTGTAGCATATTTATCACTTAGATAAACAACATTTTTTATACCACTTTGTATTATAGCCTTAGCACATTCATTACATGGGAAAAGAGCAACATAAATTGTACAATTCAATAAATCTCTACTAACGCTATTTAAAATAGCATTCAATTCAGCATGACATACATAAGGATATTTAGTATCTAACCATTCCCCTTTTCTATCCCAAGGTAAAATATCATCACTACACCCAATAGGAAAACCATTATAACCTATTCCTACAATCTTTTTATTTTCATTAACAATACACGCACCAACTTGAGTACTTGGATCTTTACTTCGCATGCCACTTAAAACAGCAAGTCCCATAAAATATTCATCCCAATTAATGTAATCTTCTCTTTTACTCATCAAATAATCCTTCTATATAATTAATAATATCGTTTGTTAATTCTTCTCTAACTGAATAATATAATAATAATACATGCATAGTGTGTTTGTAGCCAATCATTTTTATTATTTTTGATTCAAAAAATCTAGAATTATTTTCTTTTGCAATAATTGGAAAGTTAAAAAAAGGGACTGTTTTATCACTCACATTATGGATAACAAACATAGGACATGTTATTTTTTTTAAATCCTTACGTATTTTTTTTTCTGCTTTAATTAAACTCATAGATTGCTTTAAAAATAAACCATTATAACCTATCCAATTATTATTATTATCATCTTCTTCTTCAATTTCTGTTCTATCACAAATTGAAGCATTAAAAGAACTTTTAAATAAACTAACAATCCTTGCAAAATAAAAACTAAATTTTGTTATTCTTCTATCTTTTAAAAGACTATTATAAATAACTGGAGCACTAATTGGTACAATAGCTAAAGGTTCTAAATCTGTATTACTATATTTTTCTCCAAGCTTTAAGGTAAGTGCTCCTCCCATACTTATTCCTACAATAATAACATTAGAATAATCTTGTTTGAGTTCTTCATATCTAGTAGAAATGTAATTAAACCATTGTGAAAAATTAGTTTTCTTAAAATGTTCTATACTAGTTCCAAAACCTGGTAATAAATAAGCATAAGAATCATATCCATGTTCAAAAAAAGAATGAGCACTATATTGATAAACATTTGGAGTCGATAAGAAACCATGAATCATTAAAACAGCAGTGTCTTTTTTTATTTCATGTTTTAAAATTATGCTTCGACATTTTGAGGAAAAAACTTTAGTTTCATCAATATCAATATTATTGATATTTCTATCTTTAAAAAAAACTAAAGTTGAGCTCCATAAAATAATAATAAAAATAATAATTAGAATAGCAACAATCATAATATATATAATACTCTATTATCAAAGAAAATTATAGAATTTTTATAACAATGATGTATCTTTTTGTGTTTCTTTTAAAAATAAAGATAGAGCCATTAGCATAACTCCATTATCATACAAAGGATCACTACCCATTTTATCAATAACATCTTTGACAGGGACAGATATTACATCTAACTGTTCAGTAAGATCTAATTGTTGTTTTTCTGATATTTTATATACATTTTTTGCCAAAAAGAAATTTGCTTTATTAGACATTATTGCAGGATTTGGGTTAATTTGTGCTAAAAAATTCATTTCATCTGCACTTAGAGCTGTTTCCTCACGAAGTTCTCTATAAGCACTATCTATTGCTTTTTCATTTTTATCAACCATACCGGCTGGAAATTCTCTAACTACCTTTGCACTACCATGTCTAAACTGTTGGACCATAACAAAACATGGTATATTATTTTCATTAACATACCATGGAATTATAGTTACCCAATCAGGGGAATCTAAGGTGTAAAAATTAGCATTTACACCTTCATTAGATTCTCTATTTACTTCGATTAAATCAAATATAGGAGTATTTATAACCGTATCACGGTTTTTCTCATTCCATACTAAATGTTTATAATCTTCAATATTTCCTATTTTAAATTTATCTATATTCATTAATTCTCTTTTCGTGAACTACAATTACTAGAACAAGAAGCACAAGAAGATGGAGAGCATTTTGATGTATTTTTATAATCTGTAGTTACATTTGAAATTTGGATTCTATCATCTAAGAAAGCAGCGATATCTCTAATTGCTTTAGAACTTTTACTATCAGGACTATTAGATAAAGTACTTTGACCTGCATCCTCAAATTCTCTTAAATGCATTTCTAAAGGAACACTTCCTAAATATGGAGTATCCATCTCATCACACATTTTCTTTCCGCCACCTTTACCAAATATAGGAATTTCTTTACCACAATCAGGACAAATTAATCCACTCATGTTTTCAATTACACCTAAAACAGCAACATTTAATTTTCTAGAGAAGTTTACACTCTTTCTAGCATCTAATATAGCAACGTCTTGTGGAGTTGTTACAATAATTGATCCAGTCATTTCTGGAATTGCTTGGATTGCTGTTAATTGTTCATCACCAGTTCCTGGAGGTGAATCAATTAATAAATAGTCTAAATTTCCCCATTCTACATCCCCTAAAAATTGTTTAATTACTGCAATTTTCATAGGACCTCTCCATATTACAGGATCAGAACTTGAATTTAGAGCAAAAGAAAGACTTACTACATATAATCCATCTCTAACTTTTACAGGTAAAAAGTTATTCCCATCTGCACTTTCTAGAGCACCAGATTCGCATCCCAACATTTTTGCAACATTTGGACCATGTAAATCAGTATCTAAGATACCAACAGTTTTTCCAGCATCAACTAATGCATTAGCTAAGTTTACAGTAACGGTAGTTTTTCCAACACCACCTTTACCACTCATTACAATTATCTTTCTACCAATACGATCTAAGCGTTCTCTGATTTTTGCTTCACGGATAGCTTGTTCGTCAGGTGTACCTTCATGAGACATTATATTTTCTCCTAAATTTATTTCTTAATAAAGAATAGTAAAAATATATTATAAAGGCAAGAAACCAAATATAAAATATAATGTTATTTTTGACATTTGTCTTTTATAAAATAAAAAAAATACAATTATTTCTTTTAATTTCAGAACTTAATACAATTTCTTCCTGCTTTTTTAGCTTTATACATTAAATCATCAGTCTTTCTAACTAAACTATTAATATCATCTTTCTCAGTTATTTGAACTATTCCAAAACTTGCAGTAACTTTTTCACATTTATTAAAAGGACATTTTTGTATAGACATTCTGATTTTTTCTGTTATTTCTATAGCCTGTTTTAATTTAATATTTTCTAACAAGATAAAAAACTCTTCACCACCCCATCTAAACAATTGACCTTGATTACCTAATACTTTATTTATTTTTAAACAAACTTCTACTAATACTTTATCTCCAACATCATGGCCAAATTCATCATTTATATTTTTAAAATAATCTAAATCTAATAATACAAGAGTAGAAGTTTTCGTTTTATTTATTGTAGTTAATCTTTCATTAAAATATCTTCTATTATATGTGTTTGTTAAATCATCATGTATTAATATTTCTTTTAGTTGAGCATTTGCGATTTTTAAATCATCTTCAATCTTTTTGTTCTTACTAATATCAAAAACAATACCACTTAACATTAAAGGTTTATGATTCTCATCGTATTTAGTAATTTTACCTCTATCATAATACCATTTATAATTTCCATCTTTGGCTTTTATTCTATATTCAACCTCATAGGCATCTCTTTTCCCCATAAGATGATCTCTCATATTTTGCATTACATATTCATAATCATCTTTATGTAGTTTATTCGTAAAAAACTCAAATCCAATATCTTTTGGAATTTCATCTTTAGTATATCCTAAATTTGTAACCTTTTTATCATTAAAAAAAACTTCATTACTTTCAATTAACCATTGCCATTGTCCTAAATTACCTATCCATGGCAACATGGTTAATTCTTTAGAATTTCTTTCTTTTACTAATTCATCAACTAAAGTTTCTAACTCATCGATTCTTTTTTTTAAATCAAGAAGTTCTTTTTTATTCATTTTGTTGTTTTCCATACTTATAACCCACTTCATTAATAAAGAATATATAAAAATATTATAGCATAATTTAATGAAATGTATTTTTTATTTTTATCACTACAATAGAGTTATGATTATTATATTAAAAAAAAATTCAATTTACTAAAAAAAAGGATAATATCTTTTTGTATTTTTATTAACCTTTACAATCTAAAATATGCTTATTTTTGAACGTTGTTGAATGTTTATGTATTGTTTTTAGGTATATCTAAATCTATTTATGTTGCAATTTGTTGCAGTACTTATATTCTTATCAGAAAAAAAAATACAATAAATTATTCATTAACTTTTGGGGCAAAAATACCTTGAAACTATAGGCACATATCAGTATTATACTTAATGAGTATTTTTTTAACGAAAATACATTATTATACATACAAAATAAATCAGGAGTTAGTATGATTTTATTGACACAATTACCAAAAGACCAACTCGTCGAACAGCTAATGAATGGTGTCACACTCATGCTATTAGGTATGGGAACAGTATTAATGTTCCTAGTTGTATTAATTTTCGTAACAAAAGCCATGAGTGCTATTGTTAAGAAATTTGAAGCAAAAAAACCTCAAGTTGCAACCGCTACAGCAACTAGAGGCACTAATGTAAATGCAGCAACCCCTAATACAAGTGCTGACGCAGAAATTGCAGCCGCTATCGCAGCCGCTGTTGCAAAGTCCCGAGAATAAATAAGGAATAAGTTAATGAAAAAGAAAGTTGATTTTATGTGTACCGCTTTTAGAGACGGTTTCCAATCAGTATACGGTGCCCGTGTATTCACAAAAGATTTCATGCCTGCTGTAGCAGCAGCAAGAGAAGCTGGAATCGATCATTTCGAAGCAGGTGGTGGAGCTCGTTTCCAATCACTTTATTTCTATAGCAATGAAGATGCTTTTGACATGATGGATGAATTTAGACGCGTTGCAGGACCAGATGCTGACTTACAAACACTTTCAAGAGGTGTTAATGTTGTAGGTTTAGATTCACAATCTAGTGACATTATCAAATTACATGCACAAATGTTTAAAAAGCACGGTATTTCAAGAATCCGTAACTTTGATGCTTTAAATGATGTAAACAACTTAATTGATAGTGGTAAAGCTATTCACGAAGCAGGTCTAAAACACGAAGTAACAGTTACAATGATGAGTCTACCACCAAATACAACTGGTGCTCACGATCCAGATTTCTATGAAAAAGTTCTAAGACAAATTCTAGATGCTGGTATTCCATTTGATTCAGTATGTTTTAAAGATGCATCAGGTACATCAACTCCTAAAGTAATTTTTGAAACAATTAAAAGAGCTAGAAAAATTCTAGGTAAAGACGTTAAAATTGTTATGCACAGTCATGAAACAGCAGGTGTTTCAATTCAACAATATATGAGTGCTATTGAAGCTGGTGCAAGTCAAGTTGACTTATCAATGTCTCCTGTTTCTGGTGGTACTTGTCAACCTGATATCATTACAATGTGGCACGCTCTACGTGGAACAGATTATGATTTAGGTATTGATATTGCAAAAATTCAAAAAGCTGAAAGTGTATTTGAAGAATGTATGAAAGATTACTTCACACCACCTGAAGCTTCAAAAGTTAACCCAAATATTCCTTTCTCACCATTACCTGGTGGTGCATTAACAGCTAACACTCAAATGCTTCGTGACAATAACTTAATGGATAAATATCCTGCTATTGTTAATGCAATGGGTGAAACTGTAGCAAAAGGTGGTTTCGGTACTTCTGTAACTCCTGTATCTCAATTCTATTTCCAACAAGCATTCAATAACGTTATGTTTGGACCTTGGAAAAAAATTGCTGAAGGTTACGGTAAAATGGTATTAGGTTACTTCGGTAAAACTCCTGTTGCTCCAGATGCAGAAATTGTTAAAATTGCAGCTGAACAATTAGGTCTTGAACCTACAACTAAAAAAGTAGTTGATATCAATGATGCAGATCCTACTAAAGGTCGTGATGTTGCTATTAAAATGCTTAAAGCTGAAAACCTTGAAACAACTGAAGAAAATATCTTTATTGCTTCAGCATGTAAAGAAAAAGGTATCTTATATCTAACAGGTAAAGCAAAAGCTAACGGTGTTAGAAAAATTGATAGAGCTGCTGAAGCTGCTAAGAAAAAAGGCGAATTCACAGTTACTGTTAATGGAAAAGCTTATGGCGTTAAAGTTGGTAAAAACGATGCTAAAGTTAATGGTGTTTCTTATCCTCTTTCAGTTAAAGACGGTATTGATGAAGCAGCTATTGCTCAAGCAGCACCAAGTGCAAGCGTATCTTCAGCTCCAACTCAAAATGTTAATGTTGTAGCTCCAATGCCTGGTTTAATTTTAAGAACTAATGTAAAAGTTGGTGATACAATTAAGAAAAATGAATGTATCTTAGTAATGGAAGCTATGAAAATGGAAAATGAAGTTTTCGCTCCTTGTGATGGTACAATTGTAGAAATCAAAGCTGAAAACGGTGACCAATGCCAAGCTGATGATGTTTTAGTTGTTATTGGTAGTGCAGCACCTGCAGCTTCAGCACCAAGTGCAAGCGCAACACCTGCTGCTCCTGTAGCAAGTGGTAACGGAGAATCTATTGTAGCTCCAATGCCTGGTTTAGTTTTACGTTTCAATGTTAAAGAAGGCGAAGCTGTAAAGAAAAACCAATGTGTTATGGTAATGGAAGCTATGAAAATGGAAAATGAAATTTTCTCACCTTGTGATGGTGTAGTAAGCAAGATTTGTGTAAGTCAAGGTGACCAACTTAACGCAGATGACGAATTAATGGTTATCAGCTAAGGAGAATAATTAGATATGATTGGACAAGGATTATCCCAATTATGGCAAACAACCGGTATTGTTGGTTTTCTAGGAATGGCTGGTAGCGAATTTGGTCTTGGCAATTTAGCAATGATATTAATTGGTTTCTTACTATTATATCTTGCTATTGCAAGAGGCTTTGAACCTTTACTACTAGTTACTATTGGTTTTGGTTGTATATTAAGTAACATCCCTTTAGCATACATTGCAGGTATTGACCCTAACAATGGTGCTTCTGGTTTTATTAAATTATTATTTGATAGTGGTTTATCTACAGGTCTGTTCCCTATACTTATCTTTATGGGTGTTGGAGCAATGACAGACTTTGGACCATTAATTGCAAATCCTAAAACATTGATTTTAGGAGCTGCAGCTCAATTTGGTATTTTTATTGCTTTATTAGGTGCTTTAGCATTAGCTTTTATCCCTGGTATTACATTCGATTTACATGCTGCTGCATCAATCGGTATTATCGGTGGTGCTGATGGACCTACAGCTATTTATGTAACAAGTAGACTTAAACCTGAACTATTAGGTTCAATTGCGGTTGCTGCTTATTCATACATGGCATTAGTACCTATTATTCAACCACCTATTATGAAAGCTTTAACTACAAAAGAAGAACGTTTAATTAAAATGAAACAATTACGTCCTGTATCAAAAGTTGAAAAAATCATATTCCCTATTGCTGTACTATTTGTATGTGCTCTATTATTACCTTCAGCAACTCCTTTATTAGGTGCTCTACTATTTGGTAACTTAGCAAAAGAATGTGGTGTTACAACAAGATTAAGTGACACAATGCAAAATGCATTAATGAATATTGTTACAATTTTCTTAGGTTTAGCTGTTGGATCAAAGATGGAAGCTTCTCACTTCTTAAACTTAAATACTTTAGGTATTTTATTATTAGGTATGGTAGCTTTCTCAATTGGTACTGGTACTGGTGTATTAATTGCTAAATTAATGAACAAGATAGATAAAAATAACCCAATTAACCCATTAATTGGTTCTGCTGGTGTATCAGCTGTACCTATGGCTGCTCGTGTATCAAGTAAAGTTGGTCAAGAAGAAGACCCACATAACTTCCTACTTATGCATGCTATGGGTCCAAACGTAGCTGGTGTTATTGGTTCTGCTGTAGCAGCTGGTGTTTTATTAGCTGTTGTTCCAACAATGGAAGTATTACCTCTATAGCATTTTTTATAAACTTTATAATCCCTACTTTAATCAGTAGGGATTTTTTGTCACTTATACTCTTCTCGTGTGTTATCTAAATTAGAAGAACATTTTTAAGGAGTTCGTTATCGATGAAAAAAAACAAATTAATAATTTTCAGTTTATTTGCTATTTCCTTACTATTTACATCTTGTTTAAGTTCTAAAGATATAAATAAGGAACAAAAAATAATATCTATTTCTGCAATTGGGCAAGTAAATCTTACTCCAGATATTGTAACTTTTAATGTTGAAGCTAATGAAACTAAAAAAACAACAAGTGAAGCTTTAAATACAACTAATAAAAAAATTAGCAAGGTATTAGAAATTTTATATAGATATGGTATTAACGATACAGATATTTCAACAAATTCACTCAATCTTTATCCTCAATATAATTGGGAAGATGGAAAAAAATTATTAATTGGTCAAAATGCTAGCCAAAGCTTAAAAATCAAATTAAGAGATATAGATAAACTTGGTAAAATTATCGATGAAATCGGACAGATTGAAAATATAAATCTATATTCTATTAAATTTGATAAAGATGATAAATCTGAAGCATATACAAAAGCTAGAGAGTTAGCTGTTAAAAATGCAATAGAGAAAGCTACAACCCTTGCTAATGCTGCTAATATGACACTGTTAACTCCAATTAGTATTAGTGAAGGCTCAGCTTCTTCTTATGTTTCATATGATAGAGTAAATTCTAAAATGATGATGGCAGAAGCTTCATCATATTCAACAGAAACCCCTAGTGGTGAATTAACTATTTCCACTACTGTAAATATAATATTTACTATGGAGTAATAATCTTTAGTTTAAAACAATAACCTTTTGTCTTTCATTTTCTAAGACAGAAGGTTATTTTATATCGACTAAAAGTTCATTTTTTCTTATACTCACGATATGAAAATTTATATAACAAGACATGGTCAAACAGACTTTAATAAAGAAAACAAAGTATGTGGTTTAAGTGATATTGATTTAAACGAAAAGGGTAAAGAACAAGCTCTCTACTTAAGAGATAATATTATTAAAAACGAACTTACTTTTGATACAATTTATGTTTCACCATTAAAAAGAGCTAAACAAACAGCTCAACCAATAGAACAATATTTGAATAAAAAAGCAAAAGTAGACTATCGTTTAAAAGAATTTAATTTTGGAGACAAAGAAGCTTGTGCTGTTGATGATGTTGATTTTAGAAAAAAAAGAAGTGATCCTTTTATTCATTTCCCAAATGGAGAATCAATGTTACTTGCAGCTGCAAGAGTTTATTCATTTTTAGATGAATTAATAAATAAATCTAATATAAATGAAACTATTTTAATAGTTAGCCATAAAACAACTTCTAAGTTAATTAACTCATATTTTAAATCACAAACAATCGATGAGTTTAATACTTTTCAGATGGAAAATTGTGAACTTTTAGAATATACAATATAGAAAAGCTAACGTAAATTATATTACGTAAGATAAAATATGAAAAAAAATCTCATTTTTTAAAACTTGTACTTGTAAGTTTTTTTTACAATAAATATTTTCATTTATGGAGGATGTAATGAAAAAACTTACAACACTATTACTTTTATTATTAATATTATCACCTATTTATGCTGGTGGTTCAAAAGAAACTCAAGAGGTGAATGACAACCTATCAATTTTGGTATTTATCAGTGGAAATTTAGCGGGAAGTGCACCTTACCAAAAGCTAAATAATGGAGCATTAGAATTTGCAAAAAAACACGATAATGTAAAAATAAAAACATACGAAGCAGGTTATAATCAAGCTGAATGGGAATCACAATTAACAAGTTTAGTTGCAACAAACCAATATGATATTGTTTTAACAACAAACCCTTCTCTTCCTGAAATATGTAATAACATATCACAAAAATTTCCTAATCAAAAATTCTTAATCACTGATGCTTATTTTGAAGGTAATTCAAATATAGCTACATATGAATTTAATCAATATGAACAATCCTTTATATTAGGCAGATTAGCTGCAATGATAGCTAGAAGCGATATGGATGGTATTAGAAATACAAATAAATTAGGATTTGTATTATCTCAAGTATACCCATTAATAACAGAACAAATATTACCTGGATATCTTGATGGTGCACATAGTATTGATGAAGCTTTTGAATTAGATACTAGAGTAATTGGAAACTGGTATGATGCAGATAAAGCTAATGAATTAACTAATGCTATAATAAATAATGATAGTGATGTAATTGCTACTATTAGTGGTAGCGCTTCAACAGGTGTTATAAATAGTGCTAAAGAAAATGGAGCTTATATTGTATTCCATAACGATAATATATATTCACAATCTCCTAAAGTTGTTTTAGGATGTGGTGCTATGAAACAAGATGATTTAGCTTTCAAAATTCTAGAAGATGCATATAATGATAATATAAATTGGGGAAGTGCTGAAATTTTATCAATAGAAAGTGGATTTATTGATTTTTACAGTGAAGATCCTTTATTTATTGAAAATTTACCATCTAATATAAGAGATGAATTTATTACTTGGTTAGACAAAGTTAGAAAAGGTGAAATATCAATTTCAAAATGAGCAACAATTTAGAAGTAAAGAATATATCTAAATTTTATCCAAGTGTTGGTATTCATGCACTAAATAATATTTCTACATCATTCAAAAGTGGAGAAATAACAGCAATTGCTGGAGAAAATGGAGCAGGAAAATCAACACTTGTAAAAATTCTTTTCGGGATAACAAAACCTGATAAAGGATCAATAATTTTAGATAATAAAACAATAAACATAAATAATTCTCAAGATGCGATAAACCATAAATTAGGTATGGTTTTTCAGCATTTTAAATTGGTTGAAGAATTAACAGTTGCTCAAAATATAGCTTTAGGTAATGAAGATAAAAAGAATTTCTTCTTCACAAACCAGAAACAAATAAACAAAAGAGTCCAACATTTAATTGATAAATATGATTTTAATATCAATTCTAACTCGTTAGTTAAAGAATTAACAACAGGTGAAAAACAAATTGTTGAAATATTAAAAATGCTATATAAAAAATCTGAGATTTTAATTTTTGATGAACCTACTGCCGTTTTAAGTGAAACAGAAGCTAAACGATTATTTAAAACAATTAAACAGTTAAAAAGTGATAATAAATGTATTATTATAATTACACATAAAATAAAAGAAATATTAAAAATAAGTGATAAAGTAATTGTTCTTAGACAAGGTAATTTAATAGGAGAATATTTAACAACTTCATTAAACCAAAATTTACTAACTAAATATATAATTGGTCATGAGACAAAGAAAGAGGATTTAATTATTCATCAAAAAACAAAAGGTGAAAAAGTTCTTGAATTTAAAAATATAGTATTAAAAAAACATTTCCAAAACAAACCCTTATTAAACGATATAAGTTTTTCATTACACAAGGGAGAGATATTAGGATTTTGTGCTGTAAGTGGAAACGGTAAAGGTGTTCTTGAAGCAGTTCTTGGAGGAATGATGAAAATATCTTCAGGAAAAATATATTATCATGGTAGTGATATTTCTCATTATAGTGCTCCAGATTTAAGAAAAATGGGATTGGCTTTTGTCCCCTCTGATAGGAATCATTATGGTTCAGCAAGTAAAGCATCATTAAGTGAAAACATGATAATCAATAAAAGAGATAAGTTAAAAGAAAAATCAAAAATCACAAAAAACTTTATATCTAAATACAATATAACAGCTTTAGCTCATCAAAAGATGGGGACACTTAGTGGAGGAAACAAACAAAAAGCCATTATTGCTAGAGAAATAGATAATATGAATGATTATATAGTATTTTCTAATCCAACTTGGGGACTAGATTTTAATTCAACATCCTTTATACATTCAAAAATAATAGAACTAAAAAAACAAAATAAAGCTATAATATTATTATCATCAGATTTAGATGAAATAATAAAATTATCAGATACAATAAATGTTATTTTTGAAGGAAGTATTCGAAAAACTTTTTTAAACGACACCTCAATAAATAAAAAACAAATAGGACATTACATGTTAGGAAAAGATAAAAAATGAGAAGAGCTAAAGGCATTATATCAATACTATTAATTAGTAGTATATCATTAATTCTTATTATATTTATGATGAGTAAAGATCCATTATATTCCCTTTATCAAATATTTTTAGGGCCATTAAGTTCTTCATATTTTTTTGGAAACACAATTTCACACTGTGCACCCTTAATAATTGGTTCAGTCGGTATAGCTGTAGCATATAGAACTAATTTAATTAATTTAGGTGGAGATGGGCAAATGTATATGGGTGCTTTGGTTGCTAATATAATTGCAATTAATTTTGTATCTATTGGCAAGTTAAGCATATTTGTAGGATTAATCGCAGCGAGCATAATCGGTGCTTTGATTGCATTTATAAGTGCTTATTTAAAAGTTAAATTTGATACATCAGAACTAATTTCATCATATTTAATATCTATTGCACTCACATATTTTACTTCTTATTTAATTACTGGCCCATTTCAAGATCCAAATTCTAATTTACAATCAACAAGAAAAGTAACATACATGTTAAATAAAATATTACCTCCATCTATATTATCTACATCTATAATATATGCCATCATAATAGCCTTAATCTTTTATTTAATATTTAATTACACGAAATTTGGATATGAGACTAAAATAATAGGATATAACAAAGAATTTGCTAGATATGGAGGAATTTCTCTTTCCAAAAACTATTTACTAAGCTTTAGTATTAGTGGTGCTTTACTATCTTTTTCAGGAGCTCTTTATATATTTAGTAATTATGAAAGTGTATTTAAAGGTTTTTCATCAGGATTAGGTTTCAGTGCACTTACAATTTGTCTGATTTCATTTAGTAAACCATTACTAATTATACCAATAGCTTTCTTTATTACCCTAATTAACCAGGGTTCAATAATTGCGATGCAAAATAGTGATATAAGTAGTGATGTCGCATTATTATTTCAAGCGATAATATTTTTACTTATTTCAAGTAAATTATTATTAGGAGAGAAAAAAAATGATAACAATAATTAATACGACATTAAATCTCTTTACACCATTATTTTTAATTTCTATTGGTGGTTTAATTACATCTGTTTCAGGAACTATTAACATAGCATTAGAAGGATTGATATTGATTAGTGCACTATTTGCAGTAATTGGAGCAAACCTTACTAATTCATTATTTTTAGGAGTATTATTCGGTATAATTGCTTCTATATCCTTAGCTACAATAATAAGTCTAACTAATTCTTATTTAAAGACAAATCCTTTTATCACAGCTTTAGCAAGTAATATGTTAGCAACAGCACTTACTTTAATTATTACATATTCTTTTTTTAATTCAAAAGGATTATTACGATTAAATATAGAAACTTTACAATTTATCAATTTCCCAATTGTTGGAAAAATAAATCCATTTTTACCTATATCATTTCTTCTATATATTGTGGTTTATCTTATTATTGAAAAAATGCCTTTTGGTATAAAATTAAAAGCTTGTGGATATAATCCAAGTGTTTTAGATGCATATGGTATATCAAAGAATAAAATTGATACAATTGCATTATTAGCTTCTAGCTTTTTTGCAGCGCTTGCTGGTAGCTCTTTATCATTAAGACAGGGCGTCTTTATTTCACAAATGAGTGCAAATAAAGGTTGGTTTGCATTAGTTATTATATTTTTATGTAATTCAAATATTAAGTATTTAATTCCTGCTACACTAATTTTTGCATTAAGTGAAGCTTTATCAAATTATGTTCAAGGTATTAATAATATTCCATCTGATATAGCATTAATGATTCCAAGTGTATTTACATTAATTGTTATGATTACAATAAGTTATTATAATAAACAAAAACAACGTATTGAGGAAAAGTAATGATATTAACAATAGATTATGGAACCACAAACTTAAAAGCAGCACTGATAAATAAAGAAGGAGACTTCTTTAATTACTATAGTGAACAAGTTCCGCTTATTTCAAAAAATGAAATACAAGAAGTTAATAGTTCCATATATCTTAATTTTTTAATTAATTATTTAAAAAAAATTGACCGAAAACTAATAGAAGCCATTATCATTTCAAGTAACGGTCCTAGTGTATTATCATTATATTCAGATATCAAAATTACAAATAATAAAATAATATCAAATCAATCAAACACACGATTATGGATGGATAAACGTGGGAAAAAATATTCAAAAATTGTTTCTAAATATTATAATACATATATAGATGGTAGTTTCTTTCTTCCTTCTATTTTATCAATAAAAGAGGAAGATTTTGCCACTTATGATGGTTCAAAATATTTTTTTACTATTGATGGTTTTATAAATTACTTTTTAACAAAGAAAGCTTATACAGTAAATAATGCAAATTTATTAAAAAAATATTATTGGAATGATAATAGTTTAAAACATTTTGATTTAGATGAAACAAAATTCCCACCTTTTATCGATTGTGGAAATATTATCGGTAATATAGATTCATCTATTTCTAAATTTCTTGATTTAAATGAAAATATCCAAGTCATAGCAGGGGGATCTGATTTTTATTACTCATTAATAGGATCTAATATTACTAAAGAAAATATAATAGCAGATATAAATGGTACAAGTGAAGGCGTTAATCTTTGTGTAAAAAATTATATCGATGACAATAGATTTTTATGCTATGAACATCCATTACAAGGATATTATAATTTATCTGGTGTAATTACAAATGCAGGAATAGCTATTAATTGGATTAGAAATATATTAGGTATTGAAGATTTAGATTTTGATACAATTTATAGCCTTGCAGAAAAATCTACCAAAAATAATATTATATTTTTACCTTATTTAAATGGTGAAAGAGCACCTATCTGGGATACAAATGCAACAGCTTCATTTTTTAACCTTACTAATAATTCAAAAAGAGAAGATATTGCAAGAGCTGTTATTGAAGGTACTATTTTTTCTTTTAAATCAGTTATTGAAGAATTTAAGAATTTAGGGTGTTCAATCGAAGAAATACATACAACAACAAATAAAGAAAAAAATAATTTTTACTATCAACTAAAAAGTGATATTCTTGGAAAGAAAATTATTGTATATAAAACAAAGTCTGTAGAATTATTAGGATTAGCTACTATGGCTTATAAAAATATTTATAAATCAAACAATATTAATGAAGCATTTAATGATATGAAAATCAATGCAACAACTTACATACCTAATAATTTTGAAAATGATTATTACGATGAAAAATATAATTTATTCAAAAATATATATATTTCTACAAAAACATTTATGAAAAAAATATAATTAATAATATACTTATAAACATAAATAGATTAAAATGATATTAAATTTAATTTATTAATGGAGGCTGTAAATGATATTTAATTATGCTTTTAATGCTACAGCATTCGTTTTTATATTAATTTTAACTGTATACTATAATGTATCACCAATATTTCCTAATAGAGCAAATAAGTTATTTTCAGCTATATTAATTGAAGGTACAATTTCAGTCTTTCTAGATGTATTATCTTTTATTTGCATAAATAATAAAGTAAATATTCAATTAAATTATATAATAAATTTTGCTTTATTTATTACCCAATGGATGATTCCATATTTATTATTTAAATATGTAATGGTATTAACAAAGCAAGAATTCAAAACAAGCTACTTTGTAAAAGTATTTCCACTAATTTTACTTATTATTAATTATTCTATTTTACTATCAAGTCCTATAACACATTATGTTTTTTATTTTACAGAAGATCTTACTTATATGAGAGGAACATTGTTTAATGTTTCAATTATTATTGAAAGTAGCATCTTACTTTGGGGTGTAGGATATACCATAATAAAAAGAAAGCATTTATCAATTAGTCAATTTTTAATTATACCAAGTTTTATTACTTTAAATATTACTTCAATAATACTCCAAATATTATATCCTCACATATCAATAATTAGTGCATCTGTTTGTGTATCAATCTATCTAATGTACTTTACACTATTAAAACCAACAGCCTATATTGATACATTAACTAATTTATATAATAGAGTTGCATTAAACGAATATATATATACAATCAATGCAAAAAAACAATCATTTAGTTTCATAGTAGTAGATATTGTTGAAACATCAAAAATAAATAGTTTAGTTTCAGAAGATTATGGTAATGAAGTAATCAAATATATAGCAACAGAATTATCACTTATAACTAATAATTGTTTAGTTTTTAGATTAGAAGGTGATAAGTTTGTTTTAATTTTTACTAATGAAAAAGATAAATTACACAATTTAGAAATTATTAAAGAGCACTTTCCTCTTCTTGTTGAAAATATAGAATTAACATTAACTATCAAAATACACTTGGCTTATTCAGAAAAATTATATGAAAATCTAGATATTTCAGATATCATTGAATTAATTAATTTCATTAGTAATAAATCCAAACAACAAAGTGCACCTCAAAAACTTAACTCTCAAAATATTGAAGAATATAGATATAATAAAGCTAGAAACAATGCTATTTCAGATGCAATATTAAATGAAAATATAGAAATTAGATTTCAACCTATATATGATGCTAAAAGAAAAGAATGTACTTCAGCTGAAATTCTATCTAGAATATATACAAAAGAGTTTGGGTACATTAACCCAGAAATATTTATTAGGTATGCAGAAAATAAAGGAATTATTAGTTTATTAACTTTAGCAATGATAAAAAAAGTTTGTATTTTTCTATCCACCAATGAAATACCTAAATGCTTAAAAAACATATCAATTAACTTATCAGTTATGGATTGTTTAGATTCAACAATACAAAAAAAAATCTTAAGTATATTAAATCAATATAATATAGACAAAAAACTTATTACTTTTGAAATAACAGAATCTACAGCAAGTTTAGCTCCTCAACTAGAAAATACAATGATTGAACTAGCAAAAGAAGGTATCACTTTTTCAATGGATGATTTTGGAACAGGTTATGCGAATCTTGATTCAGTTTTACGATTACCTTTTTCTAAAGCTAAATTCGATAAAACCTTATTAAACCTAGCATTACAAAATGAAAAATATAAAGTACTTTTATCTTCATTAGTTAGCATGATAAAGAATTTAAACCTTGAAATCATAGTAGAAGGTGTAGAAACTAAATCTCAAGTAAAATACTTATCTAATTTAGAAGTAGATTATTTTCAAGGATTCTATTTTAGTAAACCTTTGACAGATAAAGAATTTATCGACTTTATCAAAAAATAAAACAAAAGAGAGTAATATACTTATAATAAATTTCCATCGATTTGACTTTTTATATTAATCAATTAAAATATTAATATAGAAAGAAGGCAAATCTATGATTTTTATATTATCTATTTCAATTATTTTAGCAATTATTTTAGCTATTTTTAATTATTATTCTGTAAAACATCAATCAATTGGTACTAGAAAAATGATTGAAATTTCTTCTTATATTCATGAAGGTGCAAAAACTTTTTTATATCAAGAATTTAAAGTCATTATTATAGTTGTATCGATTATTTTTATAATTTTAAGTTTTATTGTTTCAATTAGTGCAGCATTTTGTTTTTTATTAGGAGCTTTTTTAAGTTCAACTGCAGCTTGGGTAGGTATGAAAACAGCTACGATAACTAATGTACGAGTTGCTAATAAAGCAAGAACTTCAAAAAATAAGGGACAAACTTTAAAAATTGCTTTTGAAGGTGGTTCTGTTATGGGTTTAAGCGTAGCAGCCTTTGCTTTATTAGGATTATTTATTGTTTATATTGTATTTGGCAAAATATATAATCAACTTGCTGTTGATAATCTTACATTTCATACAAACTTTATTGGAATCAGTGATATTCCTTTTACAATGAGTGTAAGCTCTTATGCTTTAGGCTGTTCTATCATCGCAATGTTTAATCGTGTCGGTGGGGGTATATATACTAAAGCTGCAGATATGGGAGCCGATTTAGTTGGTAAAGCTGAATATAAAATTCCTGAAGATGATGCTAGAAATCCTGCTACTATTGCAGATAATGTTGGTGATAACGTTGGTGATGTAGCAGGACTTGGTTCAGACTTACTAGAAAGTTATGTAGGATCAATAATTAGTGCTATAGTACTTGCCATATATACTGCATATTCAAATAATAACACTAGTTTAGAAATATCTTATAACAACTTAATTCATTTAATTTTATATCCTTTAATTTTTTGCTCTTTAGGATTATTATCATCTACCCTTTCTATTTTTATATTTTCTAGAAAAAAGAATTATAAAAATCCTCATAAAGAATTAAATTTTGTAACATATTTTAGTGCTACCTTAACAATTATATCAACATTTTTAATATCAAAGCTATATTTTAACTCAAGCTTTATAAATTTTCAGTATGGAGCTTTATCTACTTGGGCTGCTGCTATTCTCGGAATAATCAGTGGAATTACAATAGGACTATTTGCTGAATATTTTACAAGTTATAATTTTAAACCTACATTAAAAGTTTCAAATTCTGCAAATGAAGGTAGTGCAATTGTAATAACTGAAGGGCTAGCGAATGGAATGAAAAGCACTTTTTTCCCTATATTAATTATAAGCTTTTGTATAATATTAGCGTATAAATTTGCCAATCTTTATGGAGTAGGAATGGCAGCAATCGGAATGTTAAGTTTTGTTGCAGTTACTGTTAGTGTTGATACATATGGTCCTATTGCCGACAATGCTGGTGGTATTTCACAAATGTGTGAACTAGATAAAGAAGTTAGAGACATTACTGATGAATTAGATGCAGTTGGAAATACAACAGCAGCAATAGGAAAAGGTTTTGCTATCGGATCTGCTTCTTTAGCTGCACTTTCATTATTTGCTTCATATTTGTATGCACAAATGGGAGAGTCGAGCACAACAGAAAATCTTATAATAAATATGATTGATACTTTTGTATTATCAGGAGCTATTGTAGGTGCTTCTCTACCATATCTATTCTCAGGAATTTTAATTGAATCTGTTGGAAAAACTGCTAAAAAAATGGTTGATGAAGTAAGAAGGCAATTTAATAATAACCCTTTAATTTTAGAAGGAAAAGATACTCCAAATTATAAAAAATGTATTTCAATTTCCACAAAAGGAGCTCTTCATGAAATGAAAAAGCCAGCACTTATATCAGTCTTAGCTCCACTTTTCTCAGGATTTATATTTGGGCCTAAATTTGTAGGAGGCTTATTAATTGGGACAACTCTTTCAGCAATAATGCTAGCAATCTTTACTGCAAACTCAGGTGGATCTTGGGATAATGCTAAAAAATATATTGAAAAAGGACACCATGGAGGAAAATCAAGCAAAGCTCATGAAGCTTCAATTATTGGGGACACTGTTGGAGATCCACTAAAAGATACAGTTGGACCATCATTAGATATTTTGATAAAAATAATGAGTGTTATTTCTGTAATTACTGTATCGATTTTTTCTAAATATAATTTAATAAATTTATTATAATAATACATAAATCTCATCTTTTTATACATAATCACAAATTTTAGAATATTTTAAAATATATAATTCAATTTTTTTTATACTATTAACACAAATTGATTTACAAGAACTTTTATAAATTCAAATAAAATTACATCTGTAGAGTTAACACATAAAAGTAAAAATTAATACCTTCCATCTTCTAAAAACTAACGTTCTAAAAATATTTAATCATTTATCTCATCATCTAAAGCAAATCTACAATCTTGTTTAAATGGACAACTTATGCAATCTTTACCAGGACATTCTCTAAAATCAATATTTGATTCTAATTGCCTAATATGCCAATTAATTGAATCAATTTTA
>NZ_JBNAIC010000062.1:0-53529 GCF_050031695.1 Pleomorphochaeta sp.
GCAAGCTGAATTACAAAAGCAAGCTGAATTACAAAAGCAAGCTGAATTACAAAAGCAAGCTGAATTACAAAAGCAAGCTGAATTACAAAAGCAAGCTGAATTACAAAAGCAAGCTGAATTACAAAAGCAAGCTGAACTACAACAATCTGAAATTCAATCTAAAATTATTTCCGAACAAATTAAAACAGATACAAATGCGAAATTAAGGCAAAACCAAACAAAACCTAATATAGAAAATATACAAGATGGTATATTTAATATGGAAAAAGTTCCTTTGATTATTGAATTAATGAAAAATAAATATTTAAAAGTATCGACAGCTTGCAATAAAATAACGAAAGTAGAACAAAATAATAACAATTTAATTATATATACACCTTATAATTTCAACTACACAATAATGAAGGCAAATGAAAATATAATTAGAGCTGCTATTAAAAGAATTTGTGGTTATACAGGTTATGTTAATTTTGAACTCGAACAAGTTATACAAAAAAAACAATCGGAAATGAATTCTGATCCTTTTGTTGAAGAAACAAGAAAAATGTTTCGTGGAAAGATTGAAGAAATTGACTAATTTATAATAATTATTATATTTATCTTATTATATATATTATAGGAGGAAGCATTAATTTGCTTAACTAATTTATGAACCCTTTTGACATGATGAAAAATATGAAAGATCTACAAAAAAATGTAGATAAAATGAAAAATCAATTAGAAACTATTTTTGCTACAGGGAATGCTGGTGCTGGAATGGTTGAAATTACTATTAATGGAAAATATACAATCACTGATATAAAAATTGATAAAGCTATTGTAGATCCAAATGATGTTGATACCCTTCAAGTCTTAATTGCTGCTGCATTTAATAGTGCTTCTCAAAACTTACAAAGTAAAATCCAAGAAGAAAGCACAAAAATGGCAGGTAATTTAGGTAATTTAGGGAATCTTTTTGGACAAAATTAATGAGTGCATTAGAATCATTAATAGAACATTTAAGTAGATTACCAAGTATTGGACCAAAAACAGCTTCTAGATTAGCTTACCATCTAATTAAAACAGATAGTGGGTATAATAAATTGTTAGGAGATGAAATTGCGTCAATCCAAGAAAAAATTTTCCCTTGTAGCATTTGTGGTAGCTTTACTGAAACAGATCCTTGTCCTATTTGCTCAGATCAAAGTAGAGATCACAATACTATATGTATAGTCGAACAACCACAAGATGTTGTTACTCTATTAGCAAGTGGAGTTTACGATGGTATGTTTCACGTTTTAGGCGGAGCAATAAGTCCAATTGATGGAATTGGAGTTGATCAATTAAACTTTTCCAATCTTTTCAAAAGATTAAAAAATGGAGACTTTAAAGAAGTTATTATTGCTACAAATCCTACTGAAGAGGGAGATACTACAGCTTTATATATTAGACAAATGCTAAAAGATTCTAATATTAACATTACAAGATTAGCAAGTGGATTACCTATCGGTGGAGATTTAGAATATGCAGATAAAGTTACAATAGCTAGATCTTTAAGAGGAAGAATTAATTTTTAATAACATACACAACATATCAATTGATATGTTGTTATTTTTTTTATTTTAAATAATCTAATAAACTATTAAATTTTAAATCAATTACTTTTCTTCCATGATTATAAAAATCATTTAATATACCAACATCTTGTTCTAAATGTGAAATAGTATCAACTTCTGGTCTAATTACAAAAATTTTTTTATTCTGTTCTTTTTCTTTTATTTCAAGCAATCTATTATTATATCTAGTCGGTCGCTCTAACATTTTATCAACCATTTTAGGATATTTACTATATTTTCTTTTAATAATTTTCTTATTAAAAGTACTAATAGGTTTTTTCATATATCCTTCTTTTTGAGTTAATACTAAAACTAAATTCTTATTACTAATTTTATAAGCTTGATCTAGGGGAATAGAATTAGAAACACTGCCATCTACATATTTCCCTAAATTATAATCAACTATTGGCGCTGCAAAAGGCATACTACAAGAAGCTACACAAGCCGTTAAATCTTTATTATATGGATCAATTTTATGATATTCACATAATCCTGTACTACAATTCGTAACGGTTATCAAAACATTATGATTATTATTAATATAAGAAGTATAATCATAGGGGAAAGTTATATTAGGAAATGTATCAAATAATTTTTCCATATCTAAAATATGAGAAGTAATAAATTTTGATTTATTAATATACCTATTTTCTTTTTTATCAATTACAATAGTCTTTCTAGATCTACCTATTTGATGTGATGCATAATTTAAAGCATTTGCTGCACCTGCAGATACTCCAATAATGTTTTTAAAATAAATATTATTTTCCATTAAATAATCAATAACACCAGCGGTAAAAACACCACGATTTGCACCGCCTTCTAATATAATAGTCCCATCAATATACATATAACCTCAAAAAAAACATGATATTAAATCATGTTTTATATTTTTATTTTATATTTCTTTCTTCTTTTATTTTTTCATAAGCGGCTTGTATTTCTCTAAACTTTTCTGTAGCCATTTTTGAAAATTCTTCAGGTAAACCCTTTGAAGCAATCGTATCAGGGTGATATTCAATACTTAATTTTCTATAAGCTTTTTTAACTTCAGAATCAGTTGCAGATTTTGTTAAACCTAAAACAGCATAAGCTGAAGATGTTGTTTTTGTAGAAGAATATTTATTTTTCATACCATCAAAATAAGATGGAGAGAATCTAAATATTGCAATAACTTGTTTTATAATATTAGCTTCTTCTGTTGATAAAGAACCATCGGAATAAGCTACTTTAAATAATGCATCAATTGTTAATTGAAGAATAGCTTGATCGTGACTAAATCCTGAATATAATTGTCGTGCAAATTGTTCTACTGTTCCATTATTGGTTAATGCTGCTTCAAAAACTCTTCTTGCAGCATCTTTAGAAGCAGAATCTAAACCTAAATCATTTTCTATAAATTTATTTACTGCAGCTCTTTCTTCATCACTTACTTTTGAATCGGCTTGTGATAGTCGAGCTAATAAAGAAAAAACACCAACAAAGAAAAGCATATTCCTTTGTTCAACTCTATTCATTCTTCTTTGTCCAAACTCATAATATTTCGTTTGTGAATAAGAATTATTATTATAGTTATCTGCATTATCAAAAAGATTGCCAAAGGCAATCCCTGCAATCATTCCAAGAGGTCCCCCAAGAGTAAATCCTACAAGACCTCCTATTACTTTACCAAACCAAGCCATTATAATTTATCTACCAACATTGAACATTTACCAGAAGGAATTGGCAATGTTTTCTTTTTCTCTTCATCGATTATTTCAATTGTAAAATAATACAATTTTTCACTTTCTAGGCGTATTTCCCAACCACGTGAATTTTTATTACTCAAAATAGTAATCATATTCCTTTTTAATGATAAATTTTCTATTCCCATAGCTTCTCTACTTGTCATAGTCCAATCTACAGTTTTTCTAGGTAATGATATTTCCATACCTATTATATTTTCTATCATTAATGAAATAGTAATTAAACCATGCATTGGTAAAAATCTTCTTCTAGGAAAATTTGCTATTTCAGTAGTTACTGACTTTCCTTCTTTGTTTGGTAAGTATCCTTCCCAAACGTCATCAATTTTATCAGTATCAGGATGAAAGGTATCTAATATAAAATATAAATGTCTAATTGCACATTCTCTTGCAAAAATAAACTCATTATATTTAATTAATCCTTTAACAACCATAAATGTGTTAATTGGAATAACTCCACCACACCAACCATTTCCTTTCTCACTATAATTAGGAGAACTTACAGGAAGGCCTGGGAATGGATTATCCGTACCAAATTCATTAGAATCATGAAGTTTTTCTATTAAAAAAGAGGCTCTTTCATCATTAGGAATTTCAGCTAATAAAGTCCAATATGCTCCAATAAATTTTTCACCAACTTTATCACCTTTTCCGTTTAGATCATAATAAAACTTAGTATTATCGTCCCACATTTGTGTGTTAATTCTAGTTTTTAAGCCAAAATACATTTTTTTATATTTAAAACTTAATTCTTTATCATTTAATATATCTCCAATTGCAGACATATATAAAGCATTCATAGCCAATTGAGCATTAAAATCAATAGGATAAACACAATTATCACGTGGAATATTTCCACTAACACAAGCTGTTAGAGGAACAGAATATAATCCATTTTCATCTTTAAAGTTAATATCTAACCATTCAAAATATTTTTCTAACTTTGGAACAACTTCTTTTAATCTTTTCTTATTACCAATCTTATGGAAAAATGTAAATTCTACATAAGCTAATAAACAAGGAGCAAGACCTAAAGGATTATTTGCTACATTAATAGGTTCTCCTGTTTCAACTGAGTAATCACTTCTTATCGCACCATCTTCTTCTTGCTTTGAATAAAAATAATCCATTAGCGCAAAAGGAGAATATTTTTGATTACTATAAACCAAAAATAATGCAGACATACATGATTCAAATTGATTAAATGTCTTCTGATCTGGATATGCTAAATAATCACCGACAAAACCGTTTTGGTCGGTTCCTTTTTGCCATTGTTCATTAATCCAAACCCATGTTCGATTATACATGTCGACAAAATCTTGATCATAAAAGTGTATTGCTGGAACTAATTCCTTAACCACTGTTTTCTCCTCAAATAAATTCTTATCTAGAATCTAATAAAATACAATATAATAATAAACCATTCAATAGGCAAATTAATAGCAAGCCTTATTATAATACACTATAATTTACTTTTTCTAACAAAAAAAAACAAAAATTTTCTATTTTTTTTAAATAATAACTTTTAGAACTTTATTTTTTATATATATTTCTATTTTTTCTACATTTTTACCAACCATTTCACCATCAATATGTATTGGCATGCCACAATTTTGTGCTGTAATTTTAACCCATTTTTCTCTTTCGAAAGAAAATATTTCATCTTCTATCTGTTTACCAGACAAAAACTTTAACGCTTTTAATAAGATTTTATTTTTGGGAATAGGTTTATTTGCATATACAAAGTCTAAATAGCCATCATCTAAAACAGCTTTAGGAGTCATTAAAAAAGCACCTCCCATTCTTTGTCCATTTCCCAAAGATAACTGTTGAGATTTAACTAAAAATTCACCAGATTCTTTTTCAATTAATAAATCCATTGGTTTTGGATATTTTTTTAACATTTTTATCAGTGCTAGAATATAGCTTAAAGTACCTGAAACATTTTTAAATTCACTAGCTATAAAATTTACAGATGGCTCAAATCCTATTCCCAACCCATTTACAAAATGACATCCATTTGGATATTGTCCACCAACACAATACCCAATATCAATAGTTTTTGTTTTTTCTTCTTTTATTTTTTCGACCATCTCTTCTATTGATTTATCTCTTAACTTTAACATCCAAGCAAAATCATTACCTCTACCAATTGGAATAATTGCAAATAAAGGAAGTTTATCTATACTAAGAGATTCTTTATTTGCTCTTATCAAAATTCCATCGACAACTTCATTTACGGTTCCATCTCCACCAACAGCACAGATTAAAGAATAAGTTCCCACAGCATCATATGCATGCTTTCTACAATCCTCAATCCCTTTAGATTTAACTAAATCAATATCAAAACCTTGATTAATAAAAGCTTTTTTAATTCTTTTTTCTAATTTAGTTGCTTTTCCTTTATTTGCATTTGGGTTTAAAATTACTAAACCTCGTCCTTTCATTAAAATACCTACTTATTTTTGATTATATGCATGGGCACATATGAAAATATTTTACACTATTGAATTTTTAGAAACAAGTTTTATCTTTTATAAAAATATTATTTTAGGCAGTTTCTATATAAATATTTCATCTTTTCTTTTTTTTTACTAAAACAAGGTTTTTTATATAAATATTCTTTTATATAAATATTCTTTTATATAATTATCTTTCATTATAATTTTTTTTGATTTAATGATAATTTTCTTTCTATATTAATATATAAATAAAAAATAATATTATTAATAAATTTAATTCAAAAAGACTTGTTTCATTTTCTAAATTACTATACTACTCAGTTAGAGAACAAAAATGATAAATTTAGAAAAAAAACAGTTTTATAAAAAATTATTACAATTATCACTTCCAATGATGTTACATCAATTATTACTAAATTCGGTGTCATTCATTGATACTTTAATGATAGGACAATTAGGTGCAAAAAGTGTTGCTGCAGTTGGCTTAGCTAACCAAATGTTTTTCTTAATCAATTTAATATATTTTGGTTTAGGAAGTGGTACAGGTGTTTTACTTTCACAATTTTGGGGTGCTAGAAAAATAAAGGATTTTAAAAAGACCTTTATTATTGCTCTTTTTTTTAGTTCATTATTTTCTTTATTTTTTTGTTTAGCCTCATTTTTCTTTCCTGAATATATAATGGGATTTTTCACAACAGACAAAGAAGTAATTTCTTTAGGAGTTTCTTATTTAAAAGTAGTTTCTATTAGTTATATTTTTTCAGCTATTGGTTATATTTATGCAACTGCCTTTAGAGCTGCACATAATACTAAATTACCATTATTTATTGCTACAATTGCATTAACAATAAACACTATCGGAAATTACTTACTAATATTTGGTATTGGACCTTTTCCTCAATTAGGTGTAAGAGGAGCTGCAATTGCTACTACTTTCTGTCGTTTTCTAGAAGTTTTTTTACTTATTCTATTATCCTACAATAAAAAGAATATAGTAATAGGTATAAGAAATATAAAAGCATATAAATATTCTAAAGATTTTATTAAAAAATATATCAAAGGAAGCTCTCCTGTTGTTTTAAATGAATTAACTTGGGCTTTAGGTATGGTAGCTTATAAATATGCCTTCTCTAAAATGGGTACTAATGTATTAGCGGCTGTTCAGGTAACTGAATCAATTACAGGGTTATTCTTTGTCGTTGCCATGGGCTTTAGTATGTCTGCTTCAATTATGGTTGGAAATAAAGTTGGTGAAAAAAATTATGATTTAGCTCAATCTTATGCTATAAGATTCAATTATATTAGTATACTAAGTGGCATACTAATGGGTTTAATACTTTATTTATCTGCTCCATTCTTAACTCATTTTTTTGCATTAGAAGATATAATTTCTAATCTAATTATCAATACTTTATCTATTTTTGCCTTACTTTTACCTATAAAGTTTTTAACTACAGCCATAATAGTAGGGTCAATTAGAGGTGGAGGAAGTACAACTTTCGCTTTTATTTTAGAAGCTTTTTGCGTTTGGTTAATTGGTGTTCCAAGTGTATTTATTTCAATATTTATTTTTAACCTCCCATTACCTATGGTTTACTTAGCTATGGGATTAGAAGAAGTTGGAAAATCATTAATAGGTTTAAGAAAAATCAAATCTAAAACTTGGATAAAAGATTTAACTTAAATTAATTACACTATTATCCATTATATTTACATTTTTTACCTTATCTATTTTTAAAAATTTGACCATTACTATATTGTTCTCTATACTTAAGACGATTTAGGAGTTTTCATGGATACAATATTAATAAATGGTACAGTTTTAACAGGTTATGCCCAACTAAAAGACTGTGCAATTCATATAGATAATAAAGGAAATATTAGTGATATCTTTAATATGAAAAGATTCTCACAAAAAAAATACTCAACAGAAACAATAATAATTGATGTTCAAAACAGTTATATAATTCCAGGATTAATTGATTCACATATTCATGGTATTGGAGGATATGGTACAGAAGATAATTCACCTGACTCAATTTTAGGAATGAGTGAAAGATTAGCTGACTTTGGTGTAACTAGTTTTATGCCAACAATATACACTGATACTGAAGAAAATATGATTGCTGGAACAAAAGCTATTGTTGAGGCAATGGGTAAAGAAAAAGGTGCAAGGATTCATGGAGTAAACCTTGAAGGTCCTTTTATTTCAGAAAAAAGATTAGGTGCCCAAAATCCTAAAGGTAGAAAAGATGTTGATTTAGATTTATTTCATAAATTTCTTGAAGTAGGCAAAGGCCATATAACATGTATGACTGTTGCACCTGAACTTAAGCATATGAGACAACTTGCACTTGAAGCTAGAAAACATAACGTGGTTTTACTTGCAGGCCACACCGATGCTACATATGAAAACATAATAGAAGGAATGCAATGTGGGATTCTTCACTCAACACATTTTTTTAATGCTATGAGTAGATTACACCATAGAAACCCAGGTACTGTTGGCGCTATTATGATTCAAAATAATATGAAAGCTGAAATTATTTGTGATGGCGTTCATGTACATCCAGAACTTGTTAAATTGTTAATTAGAGATAAACCTATTGATAATATAGTTATGGTCACAGATTCTTTAAAACCAACAAAACAAAGAATTGGTAAATTATTAGCAAATGGTGTTGAAGCTGCAATTAATGAAGAAGGCGCTTTTGTAAGCAAAAAAGATCCATCTTTATTTTTAGGTAGTGCCTTAACAATGTTACAAGGTTTAAGAAATATGACCGAATGGGGAATTCCTTTAGATGATGCAGTTCAAATGGCCTCTTCAAATCCAGCAAGAATATACTCTATGGATAGAATTGGTTCTATCATTCCAGAATATAAAGCAGATTTAACAATATTAGATGAAAAATTACAGTTGAAAGCTTTGTTCATTGGGGGTAAGCTAATAAGAGACAGATTCGCATGAAGGAAGTAAAAAATGAAAAACTACAATGAATTGGAACCAAAAGCTCTTTTCTCTTATTTCAAAGATATATCTGATATACCAAGAGAATCCGGTAATGAAGAAGGCGTTAGACAGTATTTATTAAATTTTGCAAAAAAAAATAACTTTGAAGCTAAAGTCGATAAAATTGGTAATGTAATAATTTATGTACCAGCTACTAAAGGGTATGAAAATAAAAGCACTGTAGCACTTCAAGGTCACATGGATATGGTATGTGTTAAAACTTTAGAATCAAAACATGACTTTTTAAAAGATCCAATTGATCTACAAATTGACGGAGATTTCTTAAAAGCAAAAGACACAACTTTAGGTGGAGATAATGGTATTGCTATTGCTATGGCACTTGATGTATTCACTGATAAAACATGTGAGCATGGCCCTTTAGAAGGAATTTTTACGATAAGTGAAGAAACAGGACTAACTGGTGCTTTTAACATTGAAAAAGAATATGTAAATAGCAGAAAATTAATTAATTTAGATAGTGAAGAAGAAGGAATAATTTATATAGGATGTGCTGGTGGAATAGAAACTCAAGCTTTTTTAGCAGCAGATAGAGAAAAAATTAATAATGATGAATTAATTTATAACTTAACTATTAAAAATTTATTAGGTGGTCATAGTGGTGCTGAAATCCATATGCAAAGAGCTAATGCAATTAAACTTATTGCGAGAGGATTATTTAATTTATCATCATTAAAAATCGCTTCATTTAACGGTGGAATAAAAAGAAATGTAATTCCATCCTCATGTGAATGTATCTTTACTATTTCAAAAGATGAAGAAACTTTACTAAAAGAAAATATAGAGAATTTAAAAAAAATTTATAAAGATGAATATTCAACACAAGAACCTAATATCTCAATAACTTTAGAAAAAGAGACCGCAAATGAGACCTTCTCTAACGAAAAGAGTTATAAATTTATTAGATCTATTCTTCTTTCTCCACATGGCGTTGCTTCAATGAGTATGGAATTAAAAGGAGTTGTTGAAACTTCTTCAAATTTGGCAATTGTTAATACTAATGAAAAAGGTTTAGAAGCAATTAGCTCACATAGATCTTCCATAATGAGTAGTCGAGATAATATAGCAGAAGTTTGTGCTAAAGCTTTTGAAACCTGTGGTGCAGAAGTAACTCAAGTTGGAGCTTATCCTTCTTGGAAGCCGAACCTTTCTTCAAAACTAACAGCATTTTGTGCAAAAGCATATGAAGAATATGCAAAGAAAAAACCTATATTAACTGCAATTCATGCAGGGCTAGAGTGTGGAATTATTAATTCTAAGATTCCTGGAATGGATTCTGTTTCTTTTGGACCAGATATGTTTGATGTTCATTCTGTTAAAGAAAGACTTTCCATTTCATCTACAAAAAGAACCAGTGAATTTTTAAAACACTTGCTTTCAATAATTGAATAAATAACTTTTTAGAAAATGAGGTTAATTATCATTAATTAATCTCATTTTATTGGATTATAAAATGCTTAATAAAATACCCTTAATAGGAATTTTAGGAGAAAGCTCTCCTCCTTCTCCTAATTCTGCTTTTCAAAATTTTCGAAGACAAGGTTGTGTTGATACATATACTTCAATTTTCGAAAAACTAAACACAAACGCAATCATTATTCCTTCTCTTTCTAATTATAATCAAGATATAATTGAAAAATATATTTCTACTATAGATGGACTAATGTTAATTGGTGGTGCTGATATTACTCCAGATTTATACAATGAAGAAAGAGTAAAAGAATGCGGAAAAACTAACATAACTCATGATAAATATACTATTGATTTAATACTTGAAGCTTATAAACAGAATAAATCAATCTTAGGTATATGTAGAGGTGCTCAAATAATTAATGTTGCTTTTTCAGGTTCTTTATATCAAGATTTAAAATATGATAATAGAGAAAATAAAGATAAAAACCATCTAGATCTCAACAATATAGATACTCCTAGTCATAAAATAATAATCAATAAAGATTCTAAACTATATACTTTATTTAATAAACAAATTTTAGACGTGAATAGCTTACATCATCAAAGTATTAATCAAGTAGGAAACAACCTAAGATTAAGCGCAATAAGTGAAGATGGCCTCGTTGAAGCAATTGAAAGCGATGAAGATAATAGATTTATCTTAGGACTTCAATGGCATCCCGAAACTTTATTTTCAAAATCTGATGAAATGAAACCTATTTTTGAATCTTTTATACAAAGTACAACATAGAAAAAAAGCCCCCTTATATCAAAAAAGGGGGTTTTATATTTAAAAAGTTAATTTAGTTTATTCTTCTAAAATTGATTTTGCCATGCTAGCTGCTAGTTCAAAAGCTTTCTTTTTATCTTCTTCACTTGGAGCACCTTGATATTCAACTTCTCCAATAAAATCTAATTTCATAGATTCCACGAATGGCATAAATTGTTTTAAAGCTCCACCTGACCAGCCGTAAGAACCAAATCTTGCAATCTTTCTTCCATTTACATGTGAACGATCCATCTGATCTAATACGTTATACATAGGTGGGAACATTTTATATTCATAAGTTGGCATTCCAACAATAATTCCTTCACTTCTCCACACTTTCTCTAGAACAAAAGATTCGTGTTCTTGAGGTACTTGGAATATATGAAGCTTAACACCTCCTACACTTTCAACACCTTTTACAATACTTTCTACTAAAGCTTGAGTGTTTCCATACATACTAGACCAAATAAGAGTTATTTCTTTTTCTCTTTTTCCTTTACCATAATTAGCAAGTCTTTCGTAAATATCTATTATTTGTTTTGGATTGTTTCTCCAAACTATACCATGAGATGGACAAATTACCTTTACTTCAATAGCCTCTAACTTTTTAATAGCTCTTAAAGTAAAAGCAGAAAATGAACTAATAATATTTGCATAATATCTTTCTGATTCAGGTAATAATAAATCCCATTCTTCTTTTGTTAATTCATCATCATAACTGTTTTTATATACACCATAAGCGCCAAAAGCATCACAAGAAAATAAAGTTTTATCTTCAACTAAATAGGTCATCATTGTTTCAGGCCAATGAACATTTGGAGTCATAAAAAATTGTAAAGTTTTTCCACCTAAATCTAGAATCTCTCCATCTGCTACAGCTCTTACATTTTCACTAATTCCATAAAAAGCTTGAATTAATGGAACGGCTTTCTTAGAACATAAAATTTGAAGATTAGGATTTGCTTGAGCAAACTCTTTTAATGCTCCTGTATGATCTGGTTCCATATGATTAATAACAAGATAATCTATTTTATTAAGCATATCTAAAGAAGATAATTCTTGATCAACATTATCTTTTGCACCATCCCAATCTTTTACGTAATCAATTAAAACAGTTTTATCAGCACCTTTTACAAGATAAGAATTAAGCATTACACCATTAGGTATTGGCCAAATTCCTTCAAACAAGTCCTTACAACAAACTGTTGCAGGCAATCTATATACATTTTCAAAAATCTTATCTGGGTTCATATTTATTCTCCTAAAATATTATTCTATAAAGAAATAAAATCTATTTTATTTAATTATAATAAGTGAAATATAATTACTCAAGAACATTATGAATAATAATTATTATTTATCATAAAAAAAGTTAGCCTATTCTAACGATAAATTATAATTTCTCTCATAATATCTTATTTTTGTCTCTAATTCTTTATAACTTGGTAACAAATTTTTTAATTCATAATAATAATTCTTACTATGGTTTTTTTCTCTTAGATGGGCAATCTCATGAAAAAAAACATATTCCATACAACAAAAAGGTAACATACATAATCGATATGAGAAATTAATATTATTTTTAGAAGAACAAGATCCCCATCTAGTATTTGCTTTATGAACAGAGATTTTATTAATTTTAGGATAATTTTTTAACAATTCATTATTATCATTATATATTTGATTAATCATTTTTATTGTTTCATTTTTATATAAAAAATTAATACTACTTATTATTTGATCTTTACTAGAATTAGCTATATTAACAAGTATAATCTTATTCTCTTTATCTAAAACAATAGATTTTTCAAGATTTTCTACTATAGAAAGTTTATATAACTCGCCTAAAAATAAAAATTTATCTCCATCTGTATAAGAGTGTTTCTTAATATTATATTCTGAATCTAATTTTTCTAAATTTTTATAAATCCATTCTTTATTTTTAAAAATGAATTCTTCAATTTTTTTATTCGAAACATTTTGGGGAGAACTAACGACTATTTTATGTGAGGCTTTAATCGAAATTCTTAGTCTTTTATATTTTTTAGATTTAATTAATTTATACTCTATTTCATTTTTATCAAACATAGACTTATTTTTTTATTCTCTTTATAATGCTGTTTATGAACAACTATAATTCAATTAATTTAACTTTAAATCAACCTTTAGTTTATAATAAAGAAAGAGAGTTACAAACTCAAGATATTAATACTATATATCAATATTTATTAAATAAACTTGATAACAGTGGCATTGCTTCAGAAGCTTGTATTAATTTTAAATATCAAACTTCAGATTCGATAAGCTTTGAAATAGAAGAAGTTGGATATGCTCCAACACCTTCAGAAGAAGTTATAAAAGCTGTAGAAAATGGTGAAACAATACCATTAATGGAACATGATATGGCAATAAATATAGGTTCTTACAAAATAATTCAATTACCTTTTTTACCAGACAAAAGCAATCTATTTGCGACACTAATGCAAATAGCATGTTCTAATTTTACGACTTCATCTGGAAATCTTTTTTACAGATTAATTAAAGAAAACTCAATTGTAATATTAGCTCAAGTAATAATTAAATTAGAAGAATAATGGAATTAAAAATGGCACAAGTATTGTCATTGTAATACCATGATACATTGCTGGAATCATTGATGATGGCCCATAATGGGTCATTATTATTGGTAATGTAACATCCATTGTTGTTGCACCACCTATACAAATTGAAGGATAAAAAAATCTTCTTCCTAATTTAGAAAATACTGGGATTAAGAAAAAAGTAAAACTTTCTCTAAAAATATTACTTAAAAAAGATATTGAACCTAAAAGGGGGAAACCTAAATCAGTTATCATAATACCTGATAAACTATACCATCCAAATCCCGAAGAAAGACCAAGACTCTCACTTATAGTGAAATCAGATACAACACCTAAAATAAAAGCTCCAAGATAAGTTCCAATAATAGTCCATAGAGGCAATAATAAAAGCAAAGGAGAATCAAAAATTTCTTTTATTTTAATTTTTGATTCAATTATACCAATTCCAGAAAAGAATAATAAAAAATATAGAAGAATTGTAATAATAGAAGGAGTATACCAGTCAAATAAAGGTGTAAATAACTTAGCTAATATTCCAAGTAAAACCACACCTACCAAAACCAAAGGTTCTTTTACTATATAAAAAATTCTAAAAAACCAATGTTTTTTCATTTGAATTTTTGCTTCGTCTTGTAACCCAGAATTATACAAATTGTTAATATCTGAACTAGTTACATTTATAGTATCTTTAATCATTCCGTTTTCTTGAATAATATTTTTTTTCTTAAAATCAAAAATATAAGAAGCAATTATTGAAACAACAATAGTTCCCCCAATTGAAAATAAGGTAACTAACAAAGCGCTATATCCTATTGTTTTTAATTCACTTAAAATATTATCAATAGCTCCAGTATTAATTCCCATAAAAAATAAAAGAACAAATAAAGTTATATTTAAAAATTTATCTGAAATCTTTAAAATTTTTGATGGAATTTTTTTTCCAATAATTACCCCTAAAATTAAAGCTAGTATTAATTTTCCCAAATATATAATCGTATCCATACATGCACAATAATGAATAAAAATACATAAATCAATAAAGAATAAAAGATTATTCTAAATAAAAGTCTTTACGATTTTCAAATAGAAGAGTATATTTTTATTCATGAACATAAATAAAATAAGCGATACAGTCCATTTAATCAAATTCAAAGACGATAGCGAATTATTATTAATCGGTACTGCACATATTTCTCAAGATAGTGTAAATGAAGTACAAGAAAATATTGATTCATATCAACCTGACAGAATTTGTATAGAATTAGATAAAACACGATATTCAAATAAACAAGACAAACAAACTTGGTCTGATAAAACATTAACAAAAGTATTAAAAGAGGGGAAGGGCTTTTTATTGCTAGCTAATATGGCTTTAGCCTCCTTTCAAAAGAGAATGGGTAATTCAACAGGTATTAAACCTGGAGAAGAAATTCTCAGTGCAGCAAAATTAGCCGAAGAAAAAGATATCCCTTTTTCTTTTTGTGATAGAGAAATACAAACAACTTTTAAAAGAGCTTGGGGAAAATCTAATTTTTGGAATAAAATGAAACTCTTAGCTACATTAATTTCAGCCGCATTTAGTAAAGAAGAAATATCAGAAGAGGAGTTGGCTGAATTAAAAAAAGCTGATGTATTAGATACAATGCTACAAGAAATGGCAAAAGAATTGCCAACTGTTAAAGAAGTTTTAATTGACGAAAGAGATCAATTCTTAGCAAAAAGTATGTATAAAGCAGAAGGAAAGAAAAAACTTGGTGTTATAGGTGCTGGTCATACAAACGGAATATTAAAACAATTAGAAGCTTTAGATAATGGGAAAGTAGATACAAATACTGATGAAATTACTAAAATACCAGAATCTTCTAAAATCACTAAATCATTGAAATATATTATTCCTATTTTAATTATTGGTATTATTGCTTTTGGTTTTATTAATTCAGGTTGGGATCAAGGAATAAAAATGTTTAGTTATTGGGTAGCCGTAAATGCTATATTTACAGCAATTGGAGGAATCATTGCCCTAGCACATCCAGTAAATATTATAATAAGTATGTTAGCTGCTCCGTTTACAAGTTTAAATCCAACTATTGGAGTTGGAATAGTTTCTGGTCTATTAGAATATAAATTTCGAAAACCAAATGTAAAAGATTTTAATAACATGAGTGATGATGCTCTTAGCCTTAAAGGTTGGTATAAGAATAAAGCATTACATGGATTATATGTTTTCTTTATTTGTTCTATTGGTTCAGCTATTGGAACTTTCATTGGGTTCCCTGTTCTAATAAATATATTAGCTTAACTTCTATAATAAAAGAATAATTATACAACCTATTTCTTATTTATTAAGGAATAGGTTTATTATTAAATTAACTCAATTACATCTTTGATAGAAAAACCTTTAATACTTTTTATATCTTTTTTTGAATATGAATATGGACTTACAACTTCATTAAATCCCATTTCAATTGAAGCCTTTACTCTTTTCTCATTATAATTTATTGGCCTAATTTCTCCAGCTAAACTCAATTCTCCAAAAGCAACACAGTTTTCTTTAAATGAAACTCTTTTTAATGCTGAAGCTAAAGCAATTGCTATTGCTAAATCAATAGAAACTTCTTTTAACTTAATTCCACCTCCAACATTTACATAAATATCATAATTACTGAATTGTAAATTTGTATGTCTTTCTAAGATTGCTGCAATTCGTGTTACACGTGAAATATCTATTCTGTCACTAAAAATTCTAGAGTACCCCCCTTTAGAAGGTATTGTTAAAGCTTGTATTTCTACAATGAATATCCTAGACCCTTCAATAACAGGAGTATAAGAAATACCTGGAGGTAAATGCCCTTTTTCTCTTTTATTAACAAAGAGACCTGAAGGATTTGATATTAATTCAAGCCCTTTTTCATTCATTCTAAAAATTCCAATTTCATCAACAGAACCAAACCTGTTTTTAACAGCTCGAACCATTCTAAGTCCATTAGAACTTTGATCAAAATATAATACAGTATCTACTAAATGTTCAACAATTTTAGGTCCTGCAAGACTTCCCTCTTTTGTAACATGGCCAATAAGAAAAACTGAAGAATTTAATTGCTTTATTTTTCCAATTAATTCCATTGAGCAACTTCGCATTTGATTTGGAGAACCTGCAATAGAATTTACTGTATTAGTTGTTAAGGTTTGTAATGAATCTATTATTAAAATTTCTGGTTTTATTTGATCTATAACATCTAATAAATTTTCTAGTTTAGTATCATTATAGATAAATAATTTTTTAGTATCTAATTCTAATCTTATAGCTCTTTGTTTTATTTGAGACGCAGATTCTTCTCCGCTAATATATAGAACTTTATAAGAATCACTACAATTGGCTATAGTTTGCAACATTAATGTTGATTTCCCTATTCCTGGTTCTCCTCCAATTAATATAGCAGAGCCTTTCATAATTCCACCACCGAGCACTCTATCAAACTCATTAAACCCTGTTTTCATTCTCATTGATTCTGAAATTTTAACATCATCTAATATTTGAACTTCGCCTGTTTTAGTAATATTAATTCTTTTACCTTTATCTTCAGCAAATTCAATTTTTTTTTCTTCAAATGAATTCCAACTCCCACAAGAAGTACAACGTCCCATCCATTTTGATTCAACTTTCCCGCATTCTCTGCAAACAAAATTAGTTTTATTTTTACTCATGTATATATATCCTATAATTTTATTATATCACATTAAAAAATAATAAAAAAAGCATCTATCATATATTCACTATATAGATAGATGCTTAATTTAATAAACTATTAATTAAAATTCTAATAATTCTACATTAAAAATTAAATATGCATTAGGTGGAATTACACCAGGATATCCTCCAGCACCATACCCTAATTCTGGTGGGATAATTAAAGTTCTTTCTTCACCTTTACTCATAGTTTGTAAAGCTTCATTCCAACCTTCAATAACTGTACCAATTTGGAAAGTAGCAGGAGCTCCTCTTTTTCTTGAAGAGTCAAAAACTTTTCCATCTAATAATTTACCTTCATAATGTACTGTTACATTTTCACCCATTTTAGGACTACCTTTTTTATCGCCTTCTTTTTTAACAACATACATTAATCCAGATTCTGTTTCTTCTGCTGTTGGATATGCTTTTTTTATAGCTTTCAAAACACCTTCACGTTCTTTCTTTAATTTTTTAATTTTATCTTTTTGAGAATTTTCAATTAAAGATCCAAAAGTTTCACGTGAAACGACAAAAGCTTCAGCAGCGTCGCCAATTCTCTCTATTTTCACAGTATTTATCTTATCACCTTGAGCAATCTTATTTACAACATCCATTCCTTCAACTACTTTTCCAAAAACAGTATGTTTATCATCTAACCATGGAGTTTCAACATGTGTAATGAAAAATTGTGAACCATTAGTTCCTGGTCCTGCATTAGCCATTGATAAAATTCCAGGTCCAGTATGACGTAATGAAGAATCAAATTCATCTGGGAATTGATAACCAGGACCACCTGTTCCTGTACCTAAAGGACAACCGCCTTGAATCATAAAGTTATCTATTACTCTATGAAAGTTTAAACCATCATAAAATGGAGTATCTTCATCTTCTTTATTAAGAACACCTTCAGCTAAACCAACAAAATTCATTACAGTCATTGGTGTTTTTTCAAATTCTAAATTTAGTGTAATATCACCTTTATCAGTATTGATAATAGCATATAAACCATTACTTAAATTAGTACTCATTCTTTATCTCCTTATACTTCAAATAAATCATCACCTTTTGATAATCTATGAAATAATTCATTTAATTCTTTTACACTGTTATACTTTAATAAAAGACTTCCTTTAGAAAGATTTCCTTTTATATGTACTTTATTTCCAACAGCTTGAATGAATTTATCTTGTATTTCTGAAACCTCTTTATCGCATACTTTTTCTTTTTTCTTCTTAGAAACATCTCTTTTCCCAGAATTCAAATTTTTTGCTATTTTTTCTGCTTCTCTTACTGATAATTCATCTTTTTTTAATTTTTCTAATAATATAATTCTATCTGCAGGATTTATCAAGGACAATAGTGCTCTTGCATGACCAGAAGAAAAAACACCTTCTATTAATCCTTTTTGCATTTCTTTAGGTAATTGTAATAATCTAATACTATTACTTATTGCAGATCTACTTTTCCCTATTTTTTTGGACAATTCTTCTTGTGTTAACCCAGATTCTTGTAATAATGAATAGTAAGCATTAGCTTCTTCAATTGGATTCAAATCTTCTCTTTGAATATTTTCTATCAATGCTAGCTCTAATCTATTTAAATTATTTAAATCTTTTATAAAAACTGGAACTTTTTTTAAACCTGCCATTTTTGCAGCTCTATATCTTCTTTCTCCAGCTATTATTGAAAATTCTCTCTCACTTATCTTTTCAACAACAATTGGTTGTATAATTCCTTGTTCTTTTATTGATTGTGCTAAATCATTTAAAGATTCTTGGTCAAAAATTTTTCGTGGTTGATTTTTATTTACTTTAATATAAGATATTAAAATTTCTGTATCTTGTACTTTATTTATATCTTTTTTATCAATTTCAGTTTCATTAATTTCTGAATTAAATATATTTTCTAAAGAATATCCATCAAGTAAAGACCCCATTCCTTTGCCTAAACCTTTCTTTTTATTATTATTCGACACGAGATATAACCTCCTGAGCTAATTTATTATATGCTTTTGCTCCTGAACAGCTATTATCATAAGCAAAAATAGGCAACCCATGAGAAGGAGCTTCTGATAACCTAATATTTCTAGGAATTTTAGTGCTAAAAACGATTTTATTAAAATAGTTTGTTACATCTTCAACAACTTCATTTGCTAATTTTGTTCTTTTACTAAACATAGTAAATAAAATACCTAATATTTTTAAATTATTATTTAAAGAATGTTTAATGCTTGATACTGTCCTCATTAATGAATTTAATCCTTCCATAGCTAGATATTCACATTGCATAGGAATAACAACATATTCTGTCCACACTAGAGTGTTTATAGTAATTAACCCTAAAGAGGGAGGGCAATCACCTATAATATAATCATATTCTTCATCTAATGATGATAAAGCATTTTTTACAAAATCATTTCTATTATCTTCGTTAACTAATTCAATATTTAATCCCGCTATATTTATATTAGAAGATAATAAATCTAAATTATTAATCAAAGTTTTTTGACAAGCATCAATTGCCTTTATTTGGCTAGTAACAACTTCATAAGTTCCCATAGCTCTATTATCTGCCGACAAAGAACTTGTTAAATTTCCTTGAGAATCAAAATCTACTAATAAGACCTTTTTACCTTTTAAAGCTAAAGCAGCACCTAAATTTACAACACTAGTAGTTTTTCCAACTCCACCTTTTTGATTTAAAAAAATTATTTTAATAGCACTCATATATAAAATATAAGCTATATATATAAAATTGTCAGTAATAAAAAGAGCTACATTAAAAAGAATAATGTTAAAATATAGACGATTGAATTTATTTTTTGTATACTTATCATACAAAAGATATAATAAATAGGAGATTATCATGGAAGAATTAGTAAAGAATGCTATTGAAGATATTCGCCCATCATTACAAAACGACGGTGGAGATATAGAATTTATCAAACTAGATGGTAAAGTTGTATTCGTAAGCTTACAAGGTGCTTGCGCTGGTTGTCCAATGTCTCAAATGACACTTAAAGGTGGCGTTGAAAGATATTTAAGAGATAAAGTAGATCCAGAACTAATAGTAGAAAATGTTTAACGTGAAACACTTTTAGATAATACATTGCTCTATGAGCAATGTATTTTTTTTATTTTTTTATATACAAAATTGAAAAGTAGAGTTAAAATACATTCGTCTTCTGTTATTTACTTACCCATTTTTTGTTTTTATTAACAAAATTTGGGTATTTTTTTTAGCTCAACCTCTATTTATTTAATTATTATAATAAATCAGACTTAACAAATTTAAAATTCTTTAAATAATAGTAAAAACAAAACACTCTATTTTGTGTAAATTTTATGGTTTTCTAATAGGTTTTTTATAATTTTATTTTTTACTTTATAAATTTTAATAAATAATATATTATTAAAAATTATAATTACTTACAATATAAAGAAATAAATATATGCTAACTAATAATTGTTTCTATATACAGTTACAAAATAAGTTGAATTTAAATTTTTATAATATAACTAAAAGTACAAAAAAATCACCTATTGTGCTTAATAGGTGATTTTTATTGGTAATAACATTACCTTTATTTAATTACTATTATATTTTCATTCTTCACAAGTTTTTTCAGACTCTTCATCTTCATCAATGTTTGTAGAAGCTAAAGCTACAATGTTATCATCATCGCTCTTCATTTTAACAACACAAACACCACTAGCATTTCTTCCTTGTATAGAAATATCCTTTACATGAATTCTTATAGTTTGTCCAAGTCTAGTAACACAAACTACATCGTTTTCTTCATTTACAGATACAGCATTTACAATCATACTTTCTTCTATTGATAATCTAAATATTTTCTGACCTTGAGTTCCTCTATGGTGATTCATGAATTGATCATAAGAAACTTGTTTACCTTTTCCTTTATCAGTAACCATTAAGACTCTTTTCTCAGAATCAACTTTTAGTAATCCAGCAACACTATCATTAGGTTTTAGTTTAATACCTCTTACCCCATGCGTTGCTCTACCCATAGATCTAACATCAGTTGCATTCATTCTTAAAGCTAAACCATTTTGAGTCACTAGCATTACATCATCTTCATCTTGTACAAACTCGCAATGTAATAAAGTATCGCCTTCATCTAAAATGATTGCTATAACACCTTTCGCTCTAGCATTTTTAAATAAATCCAATCTACAGCGTTTAACTACACCAAATTTAGTAGCAACCATTAAATATTTATCTTCTTCAAATTCTTTAAAATTAAAGATAGTTGTAATCTTTTCATCTGTATTTAGTTGTAACAGATTTTTAATACTTGAACCTTTTGCAGCTTTAGAAGCTTCTGGAATTTGGAAGACTTTAGTATAATATGCTTTTCCTGCATCAGTAACATACATTACATATTCATGAGTAGAAGCCACAAACATATGCTCAACAAAATCTTCATCTTGTAATTTTGTTGTTCTAGAACCTTTACCTGCTCTACCTTGAGCTTTATATTCTTCAACAGGAATTCTCTTAGCAAAACCTTTGTTACTTATTAAAACAACAACTTCTTCTTCTTTGATAAAGTCTTCTAAACTACTTTGTCCTAATTCTTCAGGATGAATTTTAGTAAGTCTCCTATCTTTAGAACCAGTTCGAGCAGCTAATTCTTGAGTCTCTTGTTTAACTACATCTAATATTTTATTAGTATCAGATAATAACTCTTGGTAATAAGCAATTTTTCTTTCAAGTTCAGCTAATTCATCTAAAATTTTACCTGCTTCTAATTGAGAAAGTCTACCAAGTTTCATATCAATAATAGCTTGAGCTTGAATATCATCAAGTTCAAAGTTTTCAACTAATCTCTCACAAGCAATAGTATTATTAGCACTACTTTTTATAATACTAATTACTTCATCAATATTATCTAAACCAATTTTTAGTCCTTTTAATATATGTGCTCTTTCTTGTGCTTTCTTTAAGTCAAATTGAGTTCTTCTTGTAACAACTTCTTCTCTATGTTTTATATAATAAACAAGCATTTGTTTTAAATTTAAAAGCTGTGGTCTACCATTTACTAATGCTAAATTATTTACATTAAAATTAGATTGAAGTGCTGTTTTTGCAAATAATAAATTTAGTACAACAATAGCAGGAGCACCATTTTTTAACTCGACTACTATTCTAATACCATTTCTATCAGATTCATCTTTAACTGCTGCAATACCTGCAATTATATTATCTTTTCTTAATGCATCTATTTTCTTTACTAATTCAGCTTTATTTACTTGATAAGGAATTTCAGAAAAAACAATTTGATCGTGTCCTCTATCAGGGGTTTCTATTTCATAAGAAGCTCTAACTACTATTTTACCACGTCCTGTAGTAAAAGCATCTCTAATTCCTTTTAAACCACAAATATTAGCAGCAGTTGGAAAATCTGGTCCTTTTATATGATTTCTCATTAATTCATCAATAGTTATATCAGGATCATTAATTACAGCTTCAATAGCATCACATATTTCTAAAATATTATGAGGTGCCATATTAGTAGCCATACCAACAGCAATACCACTTGAACCATTAGCTAATAAAAAAGGGAAAGCTGCAGGTAAAACAGTAGGTTCTGTCATTGAATCATCATAGTTAGGTCCGAAATCTACAGTATTTTTATTAATATCTGTAAGCATTTCCTCCCCAATTTTACTCATTTTAGACTCAGTATATCTCATAGCAGCTGCAGGGTCTCCATCGATAGAACCAAAGTTACCTTGAGGTGCAACAACAGGATAGCGAAGTGAAAAATCTTGAGCTAATCTTACAAGTGCATCATAAACAGAGCCATCACCATGTGGATGATATTTACCTAAAACATCACCAACAATTCTTGCACATTTTTTATAACTACCGCTAGATCTTAATCCCATATCATACATATCATATAATATACGTCTATGTACCGGTTTTAACCCATCTCTTACATCAGGAAGAGCACGAGATACAATAACAGACATAGCATAGTTTAGATATGATAATTTCATTTCTTTTGAAACATCAACATCTATTATTCTTTCATTTTTTTCTATAATTTGATCATCATCCATAAAGATATCCTTTTATACATCTAAATTAGATACATATTTTGCATTTGCATCAATAAATTCTCTTCTAGGAGCAACTTCTTCACCCATAAGCATTGAAAATACTCTATCTGCTTCTTCCGCATCTTTTAACTGAATTCTGCTAATCATTCTAGTTTCAGGATTCATTGTTGTTTCCCATAGTTGATCCGGATTCATTTCACCCAAACCTTTATATCTTTGAATAGCAACACCTTTTGAAGAATCTGTAATATTGTTATCTTCAAGAATTTTAACTCTTGCTTCTTCATCATAAGCATAAAACACTTTTTTATTTATAGTTATTTTATATAAAGGTGGCATGGCAAAATATACATACCCAGCTTCAATTAATGGTTGCATATACCTATAAAAGAAAGTTAATAATAAAGTTCTAATGTGAGAGCCATCAACATCAGCATCAGCCATAATAATTACTTTATGATATCTTACTTTTTCAATATCAAAAGTAGTATTATCTTCGTCGTTCTCACTATTCATATTATTATATCTAGTAATTCCAGCACCAAGAGTCTGTATAATTGGTTGAAGTTTATCGTTTCCTATTACTTTATATTCTTGTGCTTTTTCAACATTAAGCATTTTACCCCATAATGGTAAAATAGCTTGGAAAGATCTATCTCTACCTTGTTTTGCAGAACCACCAGCAGAGTCTCCTTCAACTATATATACTTCACATTTAGCAGGGTCTTTTTCTGAACAAACAGCTAATTTTCCAGGAAGACCACCACCATCACTTTTCTTTCTAATTTGTTCTCTTGCTTTTCTTGCTGCAATTCTACCTTGAGCCGCACTAATAATTTTTATTAAAATACCTTCAGCAACACTAGGGAATTCATCAAAATAATTTCCTAATTTTTCATAAACTAAAGATTGAACTAACCCAGATACAGCAGAGTTCCCTAATTTCATCTTTGTTTGACCTTCAAACTGTGGCTCAGGCATTTTAACTGAAATAATAGCAGTTAATCCTTCAACAATGTCTGAAGAATCTAATTTATCACTAAATTTCTTTAATAATTTTGCATTTTTTTGTAATTGATTATTAATAGTTCTTGATAAACCACTTCTAAATCCAGATAAATGAGTTCCACCTTCTCTAGTATTAATATTATTTACAAAGGTAATAATTTTTTGATCATATTTATCGTTATATTGTAAGGCTATTTCAACTCTTATATTTTCTTTTTCACCTTCAATATCAATAGGTATTTCATGTAAAACTTTTTTATACTCATTTAAATAAGAAACAAATTGTGAAAGACCACCTTCTGCATGGAATTTTTCATTTTTAACATTTTGTTTATCTCTATTATCTGTTATTTCAATAGAAATACCTTTATTTAAATATGCAAGCTCTCTAAAACGCATTGAAAGAGTTTCATAGCTAAAACTATTTCTCTCCATAATTGAAAAGTCAGGAGTAAAAATTATAGTTGTACCTGTTTTTTGAGTATTACCAACCATGGAAACTTCCATTTGAGGAATACCTTTATTATATACTTGTTTAAATACATCATTATTTCTATAAACATTTACTTCTAAGTAATCTGATAAAGCATTTACACAAGAAACACCTACACCGTGCAAACCACCAGAAACTTTATAAGAATTTTTATCAAACTTACCACCTGCATGTAATTGAGTTAAAACAACTTCTAAAGAACTCTTGTTTTCAGTAGGGTGCATATCGACAGGAATACCTCTACCATTATCCTCAACAATACAAATTTCTCTGTTTTCATTATCTAAATCTAAATATACTTTTATTTCATTACAAAAGCCAGCCATAGCTTCATCAATGCTATTATCGACAACTTCATATACTAAGTGATGTAAACCATCAATGCCAGTAGAACCAATATACATACCAGGTCTTTTTCTAACAGCTTCTAATCCTTTTAAAACTTGAATATTTCCAGCACTGTAATTATTATTTTGATCTACAGTTAAATCCTCACTTAAGGATTCTGTTGATGATACAGATTCTTCTTTTTTAATATCTTCTATCATGATAATTCCTTGTTTGTGCTAAGAAAATTAATATATAAAAATAGAAAAGTAATATTAATAATATCGCACATATTTTAGGTTTTTTCTTTTACTATTAAACTAATTAATAGAAGAAGATTTTATTATAAAAATAAAATACCTTTAATCTAGTTTATTATATCAAAATCAAAACTAAGTTACAAGTAATTCTATGTTTTGAATTAATTATTAAATTCTTTTATAAAATATAAATAACCCAAAAAAATAACCTTAAAATATTAATATAAAAATAAGATAAAAAATCTTTTTATAAATTACGCTTGCAAGCCTTTTTAAGAAAGAGTAATATATTTTTATGACCTATACTCAAGACTATTATTCTGATTTATGGAATAAAATTTTAGAAGAATTAATAAAAATAAACAGTTCTGCAAAAAACAGCAAAATGTCTTTTGTTTTTGCAAAAGATAATAAACTATATATTGATGCTGTTTCAGAATTTAGAAAAGGTTTTTATATTAGTCAATATTCAAAAGTTTTAAATAATTTTTTAAAAGATTATAGTGATGAAAATTTAGAAATCGTCTTTTTTGTAAATGATAAAAAAAATGAAAACACTATAAAAGAAAAAGAAATAATAATTAATAAAGTAGAAAAAAAAGAGAATCATAATATCTCAACTTTACTAACTGAAAAAAAGAATACTTTTACTGATAGAAAAAATAAACAAAGAAAAGAAGAAAGTAATTTAAATGAAAGATATACTTTTGATTCTTTTATTATGGGGGACAACACAAGCTTAGCTTACAATGTTTCTTGTGCAATAGCAAAAGAACCAGGTATTGCTTATAACCCTTGTTTAATATATGGAGGTGTTGGTCTTGGAAAAACTCACCTTCTTCAATCAATTGGCAATTATATAATAAATAATAACAATAGATTAAAAGTAATTTATGTTACTGCAGAAAAATTTACTAATGAATTTATTAACTCTCTTGAAAGTAATACTAAAATTAATCAATTCAAAAATAAATATAGAAAAGTTGATGTTCTTTTAATAGATGATGTTCATTTCTTGCAAAGAAAACAAGGAATACAGGAAGAACTTTTCCACACCTTTAACGACTTATATGAAACAAGAAGACAAATGGTTTTCACTTGTGATAGACCTATTAACGAATTAAAATCTATGACAGATCGATTGAAAAGTCGTTTTTCAAGAGGTATTAATGTTGATTTAAGACCACCTGAATATGAAACTAAAGTTAAAATTTTAAGAGTAAAAAACGAAGAAAAAAATAATATTTTAAATAATGAAATTATAGATTATTTATGCCAAAATATTAATACTAATGTTAGAGATTTAGAAGCAGCTTTTACTAAATTATCAGCATTTAATTCTTTTACAAATACTAAACTCACTTTAGATAAAACTAAAGAATTAATTGGTCCAACTATATTAAGTGAACAAGCAAATTTAAAGAACCTTTCTGTTGATAAAATAATAAGAGCAACTGCCGAATATTTTGAATTAACTTCCTTTGAAATTAAAGGAAAAAAGAGAAATAAAAAAATAGTAAATGCTAGACAAATTGCAATATATTTATCAAGAGAATTAACAGATTATTCAACAACTGAAATTGGTTATGATTTTGGAAAAGATCATACAACAATAATGCATGCAATAGAAAAAATTGAAACACTTAATTCAACTTCTCAAGAAGTAAAAAAGAATATTGAATCAATAAGAAAATCACTTCTTTCATACTTATAAAAAACAATCTGAATTATTATTTATTATTAAGATATAAGGATATATTTATAAATTAAAAAAGTTTATAAATATATCCTTTTTTTAAAGCAAAAAACTAAATTTATTATTATATAAAATATAAGATATCTAGAATTATTAATTACTAATACTTTTAATGATTTGTGCATATCTTGTGGAAAACCTGTTGATAAACTGTGGATAACTTGTTAATAACTTGTGGAAACTTAATTTTTCCCTGTTGATATCTTGTTAATAACTAATAAAAAAACTGTGGATAACTTGTTGAAAAACTGTTAATATTATGTGTATAAAATGTTAATAACTTAAGGCTTAATATTATGCTTGTGCATAACTTGTTTATAAGAGTAATTTTATACACAAGGTTTTCCACAAGATAACTTGTAATTAACTTTTTTATAGAAAAGGAAATAAGCTAGTTTTCCACATTTCCACAAGCCTTATTACTATTATTATTAACAAAATATATATATAATAATATAAAATAGGAGATTCAATTTATGAAATTTATGTGCGATAAAGAGACCTTTGCAAAAAAAATATTTAATGCTAATGATTTTAAGAATGCAAAAAGTTCTATTTCTATTACATCTAATGTTTATTTAAAAACAACACAAGATCAATTAATTATTAAAGCTACAGATAATAATATGGGATATATTTCATATCTTCCTGTAATAACAATAGAAGAAGGAGAAGCTATTGTTTCTTGTACAAAACTCGGAGATATATTAAAAGCTTTTTCTAATATAGAAAATATAATATTAGAGACTGAAAATGATGTATTAAATATTAGTCCAAAAGATTCTAAAAAACATTTTAATTTTGAATTAAAGACTAACAGTATTGAAGAATTTCCTAATTTAGAAACTCCTGATAATAAAGACTTTTTTAAAATCAATGCTCTTTCTTTTTTAGACATGATAAAACAAACACAATTTGCTGCTTCTAAAGATGAATCTCGTCATTATTTATGTGGTCAATTTTTCCAAAAAATAGAAGGTGGAATTGCCATGGTTGCAACAGATGGTAAACGTCTTTCTTTTATAAAATCTAGATGCGAAGATAATGTTCCAAATTTTCCTTCTGTAACTATTCCAACTAAATTTATTTCAATTATTTCTAAAATAATTGAAGAAACAGGAGAAATAGAAATTGCATTAGAAAAAAATTTAATATCTATAAGATTATCTGATGAAACATTTCTATATTCTTCTTTAATCGAAGTTGGATTTCCTGTTTATAATAGAATTATTCCTCAAGAACAAAAATATAAATGTCTTTTAAATTTAAAAGATACTATTGATGCAATTAATAGAGTTAAACTATTTGTATTAGATAAAAGTAATAGAATTTTTTTAAATATTTCACAAAATAAACTAACCTTAACAAGTGATATAACTGAACAAGGTCAAGCTTCTGAAGATTTAGATTGTGATTATAATGGTGAAGAAATAAAAATTGCTGTTAATTATAATTTCTTTTTAGATCCATTAAAAAATATGGATGTTGATTATTTTTCTATTAATTTCGATGGTCCAAATAAAACACTTAAACTATTACCTGAATCAAATGAAAAAAGTTATTTACACATAGTAATGCCTATACAACCAAAATAATGAAAATAATAGATATTGTAGGTAATAATTTTAGAAATTTACAAATTAATAAACCTTTAGATTTAAACAAAAAGCAAATTATTTTAATTGGCTCAAATGGTCAAGGAAAAACTAATCTTTTAGAAGCTTTATATTTTATTTGTTATGGTAATTCTTTTAGAACTTCAAATATAAAAGAATTACTTAACTATTCTTCTCCTTCTTTGAATATTACTTCTCATTTTTTAACAGACAATAATGAAAAAAGAGAAATATCTATAAAAATTAAAAACAAAAAAAGAGAAATAAAAATTGATGGAAAAACTATACATGATAGAAAACAATTAATTTATAACATACCTTGTATTGTCTTTTCTCATGATGATATTGCTTTTATTACAGGATCTCCAGAGTCTAGAAGAAAATACTTTAATCAAACAATGAGTATGTATGATCCTGTTTTTTTTGATGATTTAAGATATTATAATAAAATATTAAAACAAAGAAACACAATACTAAAAAACAACCAATATGATTTGTTAGATATATATGATTCAAATTTAGCAAAGTATGGTTTTTTAATTAAAGAATCTAGATTAAAAACTGTTAATGAAATGAATAATTTATTTCCTAACTTATATAGTAGTGTATCAGATTTAAGAGATGTTAAAATTGAATATAAGTCTTCTTGGAAAGAATGTAATTCACAAGAGGACATTTTACAACATTTAAAAGATAATAGAGAAAGAGATATAAAATATTCTTTGTCTAATTTTGGTATACATAGAGATAAATTTACTATAAATACACAATTTGGAGAATTATCATCAATAGGTTCAACAGGCCAACAAAGATTAGCTTCTTTAGTTTTAAGAGCAACACAGTGTAAATATTTTAATTTAAAAACAAATAAAGAACCAATTATTTTAGTAGATGATGTTCTTTTAGAATTAGATCATGAAAAAAGAAATAAATTTTTATCTTTATTTGATGATTATAGTCAAGGTTTTTTTACTTTTTTACCACAAGAAAAATATTTTAATAAAATTGATTTAGACAATAGTTTTGTATATAATGTTGATAAAGGAGTTTTTATTAAAAATGGATGATAGAATTTGTAAAGACAATGCTATATCAACAAAAAATTTAATAGATATTTATTTAAATACTGTTTTAAAAAAAGAACGTCCCAAAAAGTCAGAAATATATGATAAATGGGATGATATAATATCTAATAAATTTAAACACCATTTGAAAATAAAAGAAATAAATAATGATAAACTTATTCTAGTTGCAGATCATCCAGCTTGGGTACAAAGAGCAAATATGAGTAAAAATATTATACTAAAAAATATAAAAAAGGTAATTCCTTCAAGTAATATTAAAACAATACATATTATTTGTAGGTAAGCACTTGACGGATATTGTTATGATATATATACTTTGCAACTCGAAGGGTCTATGCCCAAATTATTTTATGAAATATCCGCGTAAGCGATGAATTGGAGATAATCATGAGTTATAAAGGAAAAAGAACTTATCAACCTAGTAGGGTAAAAAGAAACAGAAAGTTTGGATTCCGTGCACGCATGGCTACTACAGGTGGTAGAAAAGTGTTAGCACGTAGAAGAGCTAAAGGTAGACATAAATTGTCTGTTTGTGATGAGAAAAAGCCTTTCTAAACTAGAGATATTAAAAAAAAAGTCAGAAATAGATAATGCTTTTAAAATTGGTAAATCCACTTCTAGGCGTGGTTTAAAATTAATTTTAGCTCCTAATAATTTGAATCGCAATAGGATTATTGTAATTCCTATAAAACATTATGGAAACGCCGTACAAAGAAATAGTATCCGTCGTAGGATAAAAGAAATTTGGCGAAAAGAGAAAGAAAATTTTATTTCTGGCAATGATTTTATTTTTTTGGTATATCCAGGAAAGGTTTTCGATAGCAAAACACTAGAGAAATCAATTCTAGATATTTGTGACGAACAAGGAATTTATTTAAAAAAATAAATTCCTTATTCCAATTCCTGTATATAACATTATACGTTATCTATAGGAGTAGATATGGATAAAAGAACAGTATTGGCAATGTTTCTAACAATTGTCGTTGTAACATTAGGTATGTTTATTCAAACAACCTTCTTTACTCCAGAAATTGTACCTACAGAAGAAATAGTTGCACAAGAAGAAATAACAACAAGTGAAAATAATGAGAGTGTTTTATCTAATAACACTTCGTCTTCAAAAGAAACTTCATTAACTACAACAAGTACAAATTATAATTATGTAAATGAAAATGATGCATGGAATTCTGGAAAACCTGGATCTTTTGTTGCTTTAGATGAAAATACAGAAAAAGAATTTATTTATAATAATGGTGTTTTAAATATTACTTTTGATACTAAAGGTGCTTCAGTTTCATCTATAAAATTAGTTGACCACTTAGATACAGAAGGAAATCCTGTTGAATTATTATTCAAAGGAGATTCTGATAAAAATGCTTTCTTAATGTATGCAGGTGATAATAGAACTAATCCTATAGATTCTAATTTTAATTATTCTATTCAAGGTAATGATATTGTATTCTCACAATCATTTGCTTTATTAGATGATAATTCAGAAGCTGGTGATACTTTTTCAATAATTAAAACATATACATTTAATGAAAATGAATATTTATTTGAGGTAAATATAACTATTGAAAATAGTGTGAATAAAGCAATTCCTTTAAATTTTGAAAATAATGCATATACTTTAGCATTTGAACCTCAATTAGGTCCTTCATTTGAAACAATGAGTAATAACAATTATTCATATAGAAAATTCTATACAAAATATGATGGTGATTCTAAAAAGAAAACTATTAGTGTAGATGGTGAAAAAGTAATTGAAGACTATGTAACGTGGACAGCATTAGCTGGAAAATATTTTGCTGTAATTGCAATTCCAGATGCTACTAAATATGATATAACATTAACTCAAGAAGAAAATGTTGATGGTTTAGCACAAACTAATGGAATGTATTATACAAGACCTGTAATAAAGAGTGCTTATAATACTGATACATTTAGATTCTATTGTGGTCCAGAATTATCTGATACTTTATCTATATATAATAATTCTAATGATAATGCTTTTGGCTTATCTGGCTTAAATTTGGATGAAGCTGTTGATGCATCATCTTGGTTAGGTTGGTTAGAAAATATTCTAAAATGGGCATTAAGCATGTTAAATAAAATCATACCTAATTATGGTATAGATATTATTTTATTAACTATTATATTAAAAATATTAATTAATCCATTAACTAAAAAGAGTATGCAAAGTTCTGCAAAAATGAGTTCTTTAAGTCCTCAAATGGAAGAATTGAAGAAAAAATATGAAAATAATCCTGAAAAATTAAATAAAGAAATGTCTGAATTGTATAGAAAAGAAGGTGTAAATCCAATTAGTGGATGTTTACCAATGTTAATACAATTCCCTATCCTTATTGCTTTCTATGGATTATTAAATAAACACTTTGAATTGAGAGGAGCAATGTTTATTCCAGGTTGGATAACAGACCTTTCACAACCTGAAACAATATTTACATTAAAATTTGCTATTCCTTTCCTAGGCAATCAAATTCACTTATTACCAATTTTATATACAGTTAGTATGATTTTCTCAATGAAGATTACTCAATCAGGTCAAAGTGCAGCAGCTGGTCAATCAGCATCAATGATGAAAATGATGACTTATGGTATGCCAATTATGTTCTTCTTTGTATTGTATAATGCTCCTTCTGGATTATTATTGTATTGGTCAGTAATGAATGCAATTAGTATTTTACAACAACTTTATAATAACAATAAGGTTAAAAAGAATAAAACTAATGTAGCTTTTTCTAAAAATAAAAAGGGCAAAAAAAAGTAAAAATTATTGAGCAGGAGGATTAATTTCTTTTCTGCAACGGAGAAATATATGACTCGAGAATTTGAAGGGCGTAGTGAACAAGAAGCTATTGCTAAAGCTGTGGAAGAGCTTCAAATTGAAAGGGAGGATTTTGATGTAGAAATTCTCCCTCCAAAAAGAAAAAGTTTTTTTAAGAAAAACGTTAGAATAAAAATTTATTATAATGATGGTAATGAAGAAAAAACTAATTTTAATGAAGCTCCAATTAACAGTGAATTTGAAGAAAAAGTAATAACTTTTGTTACAACCTTAATTAATAAAATGGGATACGAAGCAAAAGTAAGTGTCAATTTTAGACAAGAAAGAAAACTTGGTTTAAATATTGAAAGTGAAAATTCTTCAATTATTATTGGTAGAAAAGGTAAAAATTTAGATTCAATCCAATTATTAACTAATGTTTTTGTAGGTAGATTAGATCAAGATCAAAAAGTTATTATCGATAGTGAAAACTATAGATTAAGACATGAAGAAAGATTTATTAGAATGGCGTATAAATCTGCAGAACAAGTTAAAAAAAGTGGAAGAAGTAAGTTATTAGAACCTATGAATCCTTTTGAAAGAAGATTAATTCATACTGCATTAAATGATTTTGATGGAATTGAAACAAAAAGCGAAGGTGATTCTTTATATAAACAAATTAGAATTATTCCAATAAAGTAAATTTATTATTTTTTACTAATACATAAAAGGGTAGTATAAGCTACCCTTTTTTTGATTTATTGACAGCTAATATAATTTGTAATAAATTATAGGAGTGTTAGTTAGTTGTTGTTTATTCGATTATGTATATTAGGAGACAAATTTTTGAAAGAAAAGTATAAAAAAATTATATTATTAGTTATTTTCCTTTTATTTAATATATTTTCTTTATTTAGTGCTTCTGAAATATTAATTAATGATAGCGAAAGATTTATTTTTAATGTTTTAGGGGAAGTTTCAACTGAAAATTATGTTGCAGTAGTATATTATGATGAAGAATTATTATTTAATGACTTAACTATTTTAGATAATAATAATCAGAAATTTGATATTTCAAAGCCAGGTAGGACTAAAGAATTTAGAATAGTTATTATAGGAAATCAGTTAGAAGAAAACTCATTAGAAGTTATAATAGAAGGCAGAAAATTTATAGGTGCTATTGGTACTCCTGAACAAAATTATGATACAGAGTTATTTGTTAATGCAATAAATCCTTTAGTTAATGATGATAATATTCCAGAAGGTAATATACCTTATAATGTTTCTTTAAATATACCTAGAGGTGTTCATAATTTAGATGAAAATATAATAGATGTTTCTTTTGTATTAGCATGGAGGGGAAATTCAACTTTACCTTCTGGTATTTATACCTCTGATATTGATATAGAATATTCTGTTATAGATTAATAAAATAAAAAAAAATAAAGTTAATAAAGATAAGATAAAAGAAGGTTATTAAGAAAATAACCTTCTTTATGATTGAGTATAATTTAAATATATTTACGAATTTTTGTTAGAAATTTAATTTAATAATTTTTTCCCAAGATACATCTTTATTTCCAAAATGACCGTAATTTACATTATTTTTATAAATAGGTTTTAATAAATCTAAAGTATCAATAATACCTTTTGGTGTTAAATCAAAATTTGATCTAACAATATCTTCTAATTCTTTTATGCTATATTTACTTGTATTAAAAGTATTTACATAAATAGAAATTGGTTGAGAAACACCAATAGCATAAGCTAATTCAACTTCACATTTTTTACAAAGATTGTTTGCAACTAAATTTTTTGCAATATATCTTGCCATATAAGCAGCCGATCTATCAACTTTTGATGGATCTTTTCCTGAGAAAGCTCCACCTCCATGTCTACCCATACCACCATATGTATCGACAATTATTTTTCTACCTGTTAATCCTGTATCACCATCGGGACCTCCAATTACAAAACGTCCTGTTGGGTTAATAAAATATTTTGTATTTTCATCTAATAATTTTGTTGGTTCTAATGTTGGTTTAATTACTTCATTAATTAAAAAAGTTTCTAAGTCTTCTCTTGTAACTTCATCAGTATGTTGATGACTCATAACTACAGTAGTTATTCTAATAGGTTTGTTTTCTGCATCATATTCAACTGATACTTGGCTTTTTGCGTCAGGACGTAAAAACTTAACTGTGTTAGATTTACGAAGTTCAGCAGCCTTTTTTAATAATTTATGAGAATATACAACAGATAAAGGTAAATATTCTTTAGTTTCATTAGTTGCAAAACCAAACATCATACCTTGGTCCCCTGCCCCTTGTTCATTAAACAAACCTGTTTCTTGTGATACACCCATAGATATATCAGGGCTTTGAGAGTGAATTAAATTAGTAATCTTTACACTATCATAGCAAAAACCACAATCATTATCAGTATAACCAATTTCTTTAATTACATCTCTAATAATAGAATCGTAATCTACTTTAGCTTTAGTTGTTATTTCTCCAGCTACAATTACAGTATTAGTTGTTGCTAAAGTTTCACAAGCTACTCTTGAATATGGATCCTCTTTTAGACAAGCATCTAAAATAGCATCACTTATTTGGTCACAAACTTTATCTGGGTGACCTTCACTTACACTTTCCGATGTAAAAATGTGATTATTTAAATTAGAAATCATAAAATGACCTTCCTTATTTTAATTAATTTACTGGGAAGGAGAAAGCAAAAATTTATCATGAATAAATAATATATTTTTGTTCCCTCTTTAGCAGTTTTATACGTCCGCAAGCTGGGAGCTATCAAATCGACGTCAAATGTAAGAATATTTATATTTTAATTTTTGGTAAAGGGACAAACCTAACAATTTGGGTAAAAAAATAAAAAATCCTAAAATATTTATGATATACTTGATATAATAGTTTTGGAGATAAAAATGAGTTCATATATTATTAATGGAGGAAATCCTGTAAAAGGTGAAATAACAGCAAGTGGTAATAAAAATGCTGCATTGCCTCTATTAGCCGCAACTTTATTAACTGATGAGGAAATAATATTAAAAAATGTTCCTGATATAAAAGATGTACAAGTAATGTGTAATTTACTTAAAAGTTTAGGTTCAAGTGTTAATAAAATAGAAAATAATATATTAAGAATAAAAAGTGGTAATAGAAAAGGTTTATTTGATAAAAATCAAATAGGTTTAGTAAGAGGTTCTATTTTATTTATGGGACCATTACTAGCAACATTGAATAAAGTTATATTACCTCCACCTGGTGGAGATGTTATTGGATTAAGAAGAATAGATACTCATTTTAAAGGTTTTTCTTATATAGGTTGTGAATCATATATAAATAGTGATGGAAATTTATCTGTAGAATGTAAAAAATTAAAAAGTAATCATATTTTTTTAGATGAAGCTTCTGTTACTGCTACTGAAAACATGTTAATGGCTTGTGCTTTAAATACTAATGAAAGCATTATTGAAAATGCTGCCTGTGAACCTCATGTTCAAGATTTATGTAAAATGTTAGTCATAATGGGCTGTAAAATAGAAGGAATTGGATCAAATTTAATAAAAATAGTTGGAGCTAAAAAATTAAAAGGATGTGAATATAAAATAAGCTGTGACTATATGGAAGTTGGTTCTTTAATTGGATTAGCAGGAGCAACAAAAGGATCATTACTTATTAAGGGTGTAGATGATAATATATATAATAGCTTAGCTTTAGGTTTTAATAAAATTGGAATTGAATTTAGTAAAAAAGAAAAAGGGTCGATATATGTTCCTAAAATGCAACAAAATATTATAAAAAAAAGTTTAAGTGGTCTAACTAATAAGGTCGATGACGCTCCTTGGCCAGGTTTTCCGGCTGATTTGTTGTCAATTTTGAGCGTTTGTGCAACACAAATGAAAGGTACTATTTTATTACATGAAAAAATGTTTGAATCAAGAATGTTTTTTATTGATTGGTTAATTAGAATGGGTGCAGATATTATTTTATGTGATCCTCATAGAGTGATTGTAAATGGTCCTACTTCATTAAAACCAGCTATAGTTTCAAGTCCTGATGTTAGAGCAGGAATGGCTTTAGTTATTGCTGCAGCTTGTTGTAATGGTATAAGTGAAATACAAAATATATATCAAATTGAACGAGGATATGAAAATTTAGAGCAAAAGTTAGGTAATATTGGAGTTGATATAATAAAAAAAGTTTAACCTATTTTGAAGTTAAATTAACTATTTGTATAAAGTTATCCACAAGTTATCCACAATGTGTCACATATGTTAAGTTAATTAAATACTTAACATCTTTTCTTCATATAGTAAATATATTATTAATAAATAGAAACTAATTTAATTACTTATAAGATAATAAATTAGTTATAAATATATGTAATTTGATTTAAATCAAAAATTATTAAATCATAATAATAGTTATATAATACTTATTGTATATAAATATAAAAACTAAAATTACTTATCCACAAAATAGTGTATAAAAAAAAGAATATTTGTTAATCTCATATAAATAATAAAATATATGTAAAATTAGGGTATATGTAAATAATATTATTTTACTAATTAAAAATAAATTAACTATTATATAAATCTTTATTATATAAATAAATATTTGTTTTATTTTAGATTAAAATAAATTTAAAAGAATAATAATAAGATAAATTTAAATTTTAAAATGGTTTTGTTTATTTAGATAAATTAAAATATTAATTTCTTCTTATATAATGAAATAAAAGTATAAATAAAAGTATATTTATATATTGACATTTTTATTATACGAGGCTAACATATATTACGAACTAAGTTAGTTGCATCTAACGAAGGAGAATGTATGCCGTTATCAATGTTATCTCAAGGAGAGTCAAAAGAAATTATTTCTATTAGTGCTTCTTCTGAATTAAAGGATCGCTTATTATCAATGGGATTTGTTCCTGGGAATTCTGTTAAGATTGTAAATCTAAATTCAATGGGGTTGGTTTTAGAGATTAAAGGTACAAGATTAGCATTAAACAAAGGATTAGCTCATTTGATTCAAGTAGCTTAATTAGTTACTTATATTATATTTTAGTTAATTAGTGAGGAAAATTTTATGACTTTATGTGATTTAAAGCCTGGTCAAAAAGGTAAAGTATTATCTTTTGGCACTGAGGGTGTATTAAGACATCGCTTATTAGATATGGGAATTACAACTGGAATTGAAATTCAACTTGTTAAGGTAGCCCCTTTAGGAGATCCTTTAGAAATTCGATTAAGAGGCTATAATTTAAGTTTACGAAAATCTGAAGCAAGTGTTATTGAAATAGATTTTGTTGGGTAGTTGTTACTAATAAGGATTAATTAATGAGTAAATATACATTAGCATTAGCGGGTAATCCTAATTGTGGGAAGACTACGCTATTTAATATATTAACAGGATCAAAACAACATGTAGGAAATTGGCCTGGTGTTACTGTTGATAAAAAAGAAGGGCTTTGGAAAAAGCATAATGAATTTAATATTCTAGATTTACCTGGTACTTATTCTCTTTCTCCATATAGTGCAGAAGAAAAAATTGCAAGAGATTATATTGTAAAAGAAAAACCAGATTGTGTTATAGATATTGTTGAATCTCCAAATCTTGAAAGAAACCTTTATTTAACTTTACAAATTTTAGAGACAGGTGTTCCAACTGTTATTGCTTTAAATATGAGTGATGAACTAGAAGAACGTGGTGAATCTATTGATGCAGCCTATATAGAAAAAGAATTTGGTGTAAAAGTTGTTAAAATTTCTGCGAGAAATAATCATGGAATTAAAGAACTATTTCACGCTGTTAAAGAAACAATTGATAAAGATATAAAGCCTAAAAATTTACCTTTATATGATAAAATTAAAACTTTAGATGATGAAGGTATTGCAAATGTTAGATATGAAAAAATCACTAATGTAGTAAAAAAAGCTTATAAAAAAAATAAAACAATAGATCATACAGAAACTAAAAGTAGTAAATTAGATAATATTTTAACAAATAGAATTTTAGGATTACCAATTTTTGCAATTATTATGTATTTATTATTCCAAATAAGTATTGGTAGTAATTTATTTAACTTAGGAATTCCTGGTTTAGGGGTTATTTTAGCAGGTTGGGTTGATACTTTATGGAGTTTCTTAACTGATTTATTAGCTTTAGGCTTAGTAAATGCATCTCCATGGGCACAAGGCTTAGTTATTAATGGAATAATGGGTGGTATTGGTGCTATTTTAGGTTTTATGCCTTTAGTGTTAGTTCTTTATTTATTTTTAAGTATTCTTGAAGATAGCGGATATATGGCTAGAGTAGCCTTCGTTCTTGATAGAATTTTTAGACGTTTTGGTCTTTCTGGTAAATCATTTATTCCATTATTAATGGGTTTTGGATGTAGTGTTCCAGCTATTACTGCAACAAGAGCTTTAGATGAAGAAAAAGATAGACATATTACAACTATTATTACACCATTTATGCCTTGTGGAGCAAAACTTCCAATTATTGCTTTATTTGTTTCAATATTATTTGATTCATCGAAAACTGCAAATATTACTTTCTTACTATATTTAATTGTAATGGTTGTAGCAATTATTGTTTCACTTATTTTGAATAAAGTATGGTATAAAGGTGCTACTTCTAATTTCTTAATGGAATTACCACAATATAGAATTCCAACCTTAGTTTCTGTTGTACATCGTTCTTATGAAAAACTTAAAGGTTTTATTAAAAAAGCTGCAACTATAATCTTAGCATCAACAATTATAGTTTGGTTTTTAACAAACTTTAATATAAATTCATTTAATGGTGTTAATAAAGCTAATAATGAAAATAATAGTGTTATGTGTGAAATGGATGATTCATTTATTGCTTCTGTTGGTGAATTTGTAAGTCCTATTTTTAATCCTTTAGGATTTTATGGATGGAGACCTACAGTTGGTATTGTAACTGGTTGGATAGCAAAAGAAAATGTAGTTACAACATTTGCTCAAGTATATTCAGATGATATTACTGATGAATATTTAAAAGAGTATTTTAATGTTGATAATTTAAGTGAAAATGAATTATCAGAATTAGGATTTGACGATGGTCTTTATGATAATGAAATAGCTCATGAAATATATGAAGAATTATTATTAGAAGGAAAAGACAGTAATGCATTACCTTCATTAAAAAGAGATATTCCAACAAAGAGTGGTGGCTTAGCTTATATATTGTTTAATTTATTATGTATGCCTTGTCTTGCTGCTGTTGGTTCTATGCATAGAGAATTGAAAACTTGGAAGAAAACAATGGGTGGTGTTGGCGTACAAATGTTAACAGCTTATATAGTTGCAGGAATTGTTAGAATTCTTGGTCTTCTATTAGGATTCTAGGAGAAAATTATGATTAACTGGATTATTGCGATAGCTGCAATAGCTATAGTTGTTGTAGGAATAGTAAAGTTTGTAAAAGATACAAAAAACAAAAAAGATTGCAACGGAAATTGTAACGGATGTAATGGTTGCAATTTATAATACTAGAACCCACTTTTATAGTGGGTTTTTTTATCGCTCCATTAATAATGTATGAATTGAACTAAGAGCTACAATAGATGCAGTTTCAGCTCTTAATATATTAGTTTTTAATGTAACTGGAATACATCCTTTTTCTATTAATATTTTACATTCTTGATCACTTAATCCACCTTCTGGACCAATTAATATACCCAGTTCAGAATCTGTTTTTAAATTTTTTAATTTATCTTTTAATGACCTATTATCTATATCTTGTTGATGAAAGAAAAAAAGTGGAAAAGATAAAGAATTTATAAAATCATTAAATGATAATATATTATTAAATTTTGTAATTATAGAAGAGCCTGATTGTTGAATTGCTTCTTTTATTATCTTTTCATATCTTTGGGTGTTTGATTTATCTTTTTTAGCAATGCAATATTGACTTTGAACTAAAGATATAGAAGAAACACCTAATTCTGTTGCCATTCTAATTATAGTTTCATTTTTTTTACCTTTACAAACACATTGAAAAAGGTGAATTTTAGGATATTCTTTTTTTTCTTTAGGCAAAGCGTCGGTTGATATAAAAGAATCACCTTCATTTAATTTTTTAACATTACATATACAGGTGTTTTTATTAACTTCTTTGATAGAGATTTGATATGGATTACCATCTAAATCTCTAGCAAAGATTTTATCGTTAATTTTTAATCTTAAAACTTTTATGAAATAGAGGCTGTCTTCTTTGTTTAACTTTAATATCTCCTCTCCATGAAAATATTTTGGTAAAACGTATTGTCTCATTTAATTCTCCAGTTGTTTTACAGCTTCTCTTAATGCATCATCTAAATATAAATCATATATTGGTCTATCATCAAAATCCATTCTAGATAGATATTCATTTCTAACAAGAACTTTTAGTGCATTTCTATTTAGATTTTCATTATTTATTTCATCAGCAAATTTTTCTAAATTATCATAAGAATAAATTGGATTATTATCAACAAATTCAATAACTTTGTTTGATTCCATTAATTCTTCAAATAAAGGAATTTCTTCATCTTCAAATATTTCTTCTTTAATTTCAATATCAGGTTCAATTCCAATTTCATGAATATCTATACTGTTTGGAGTCAAATATTTAGCTACTGTAAATTGAACAAAGCCTTTTCCAAATGGGAATGTTTGTTGCATTATTCCTTTCCCAAAGGTTTTAGATCCAATGATTAAAGCTCTATCATTATCTTTTAAAGCACCAGTTAGAATTTCAGAAGAGGATGCTGTTCCTCCATTAACTAGAACAACTATCTCAAAATCATCTGTTACTAAAGTATTCTTATTAGCTTTAGTTATTTGTGTATTATTAGATAATGTCTCTTTTTGTTTTGTTATTAATATAGTATCTTCAGATAAGAATAAATCAGCAATATTTAAGGCAGCATCGACTACTCCACCTCTATTATTTCTTAAATCAATAATTAGACTATCTATATTATCTTCAACTAATAAAGCTCTTAAATCTGTTTCAAATTGTTCTGCTGTAATTGCAGAAAATTGATATATTTGAATATATCCTATATGGTTTTCAATAATTGCTTTTGTTGTTGAAGGAGTTTCAACAGTAGCTCTAGTTAAAGTAATATCAAAAGATATAGAACCTCTTAAAATTGTTACAACAACTTTAGTTCCAACTTCTCCTCTTAATTGTAAAGAAGCTTCGGTTGCACTTAATTTATCTACAGGTTCTCCATCTATATGAGTTATATAGTCATTTGCTTTTAAACCTGCTCTATCTGCTGGTCCGCCTGGGAAAGGTGAAGATATTTTTATATAATAATCATTTGGATTGGTATCTTCCTTTTCATCAATAACTTGAGGATTTTTTTTAGTTAAATAAGTCCCAATTCCAGAATAAAGTCCAGTTGATTGTTCTTCATATTCTTCTGAATCTTCTTCTCCTACGTAAAAAGAATATTCATCACCTAAAGAATCAAGTAATCCACTTGCCATACCTCCTAAAGCTTTATCATTATCTATTTCATTAATGGATAATGCATCAATAACTTGATATAAATATGCTATGTTATTAACATTCTCCTGGATAGTTTGAGTATTAGGAGATAATGCAACAGAGGATTGTTCATTATTGTCTGAGCTTCCATTAGCAAATAGAAGTCCAGTTGATAAACTAAAAACGCAAAAAATTTTAATAAACTTATTCATATTAATATAATACATGCAACTTTAGGTGTTGACCACCCCTAAATACACAAGTAAACTTTGAAATATGAATTTGTTTATAAATTTTCCTTCTTGGATTAGTGCAGAAATTTTTCCAAACCTACCTATTAGATGGTATGGTTTGATGTATGTATTTGCTTTTTTAACAGCATACGTTATCTTTAGATATCAAGCAAGAAATAATGAGATAGAAATAAATGCAGAAGATTCTCAATCTTTCTTTATGTTTTGTATAATTGGACTTCTTTTAGGTGCAAGATTATTCTCAGTATTAATATATAATGGAACTTCTTATTATTGGACTCATCCATGGTTAATTTTTTGGCCGTTTAGAAATGGATCATTTATTGGTCTTCCTGGTATGAGTTATCATGGAGGTCTAGTAGGTGCAATTGTTGGTGGATTAATCTTTGCAAAGAAATATAAAAGAAATTTTTTAGAATTAGCAGATGTTTTAACTATTGGTATACCTTTAGGCTACACATTTGGCAGATTAGGTAATTTTATCAATGGTGAATTATGGGGAAGAGTAAGTGCTAGTAAAATAGCTGTTTTATTTCCATATGCTGAGAGGTTTTCAACTAATTATGAATGGGTAAGAAATATTGCAGATAAATTAAATATTGAATATATTGCAGGTGATTTTATAAATTTACCTAGGCATCCTTCACAATTATATGAAGCATTATTTGAAGGAATAGTATTATTTTTATTTATGTGGTTAGTTATTAGAAAAAGAAGATTAAAAAAATATAATGGATATTGTTTGTCTTGGTATTTAATTGGATATGGAGTAATTAGATTTTTTATTGAATATTTTAGAGAACCTGATTCTAATTTAGGTTTTATTATTCAATTAAATGATAAAGCAAATAATCCAGCATTATTTCAAACAATGCTGAATATTAGTATGGGGCAAATTTTTTGCTTGTTTATGATTTTTTCAGGTATTGTTTTATCTCAAATACTAAAATCAAGAAAGAATAAAGCTTTGGAGGCTAAAAATGGACGTAAATGATAAGTTAATAAAACTTAGAGAAATTATGTTAAGAGAAAAGTTAGATGCATATTATATAAATGGTACAGATCCTCACAATAGTGAATATGTATGTAATAGATGGAAAACAAGAGAATTTATTTCTGGATTCAGTGGAAGTGCAGGAAGTGTATTAGTAACAAAAGATAAAGCATATTTATGGGTAGATTCAAGATATTTTATTCAAGCGGATCAACAAACAGAAGGTACTGAATTCATTGTTATGAAGCAAGAAATTAATAATACACCAACACCTAAAGTTTTTATAAAAGAAAACTTTGAAAAAGGCAGTAGAATTGGTTTTTCTAAAGATACACTTATGATAGAAGAAAAAAAAGAATATCAAAAAGAGTGTACTAATGTTGAAATAGTTACAACTGAAGATTTATTAGATGAATTTTGGACTGATAGAGATTTTATTCCAGAAAATAAAGTGGATGAATTAAGTGTTGAATTAACAGGTTTTTCTCGTGCTCAAAAGTTAAATATGATTAGAATATATTTAAATGAAACTAAAGCGGATTATGCTTTTATTTCATCTTTAGATGATATTGCTTGGACCTTAAACTTAAGGGGTAGTGATATTGATTATAATCCTGTTTTTATTTCTTATCTTTTAGTATCAAAGGAAAAGGCTTATTTATTTACAAGTTTAAAACGTTTTAGTACAGAAATTTTTGAAAATGTTACAAAAGATTTAGAAGTATATCCTTATGAAGAATTAGTAAGTAAATTAAAAGAAATAATAGAAAAAGATAAAACTATATTATTAAATGAAAAGAGAGTTAATACTTTATTAGAAGATGATATATCTGAATTAAATTTAAATGTGATTAATGAACTTGAAGTTACAACTAGACTTAAAGCTTGTAAAAATGAAACAGAACTTGAAGGAATGAGAAGAGCTCATTTATTAGATGGTGTAGCTCTTGTAAATTTCTTAGCAAGTCTTGATTTTAAAGATGGAAAATATAGTGAAATTGCACTTTCTAATGAACTAGAAAAACAAAGACGAAGAAATAAAGAATGTTTAAATTTATCCTTTAATACAATTTCAGCTTTTAAAGAAAATGGAGCATTATGTCATTATAGTGTAAGTGAAGATAGTTCTAAAAAAATAGACTGTAATGGTTTATTAGTATTAGATAGTGGCGGAACTTATCAAAGTGGAACAACTGATGTTACTAGAACCTTATTATTTGGTGAAGCTACTGAAGACGAAATCAGAGATTATACATTAGTATTAAAGGGACATATTGCATTAGCTCTCCAAACTTTCCCAAAAGGAACAACCGGAAGTCAATTAGATGTACTAGCTAGACAATTTTTATGGAATTATGGATTAACTTATTTTCATGGTACCGGTCATGGTGTAGGTCATAGGTTGAATGTTCATGAAGGACCTCAGAGAATTTCAACAGTTTATAATGAATATCAACTTCAAAAAGGAATGGTTATTAGTGATGAACCAGGCTTATATAAAGAAGGTAGATATGGAATTAGAATAGAAAATCTTGTAGCTGTTCAAAATGATATTGAAACAGAGTTTGGACAATTTCTACACTTTGAAATATTAACGCTATGTCCTTATGAAAGAAAATTAATTGATATTTCTCTTTTAGATGAAAAAGAAATTAATTATGTTAACTCTTATCATTCTTGGGTATATGAAGAGCTAAAAGATTTTGTTGATGATAGTGCTCTTGAGTACTTAATTAGAGCAACACAACCTTTACAAATAAAATAATAATTATATTCTATAAAAAAAATTAACTACAATAATATGATAGCTTTACTAAAGTATAAATATTCTATAATCTAGACATAATAAAATGAATAAATTATTATCAATAAATAAAATAAGGAGACTTTAAATATGGTTGAAGCCTTAAAATCTAATGGTAAAATTAAACGTAAAGGACCAGTCGTTCTTGTAATTATGGACGGTGTTGGTTTTGGAAAATATAAAACAGGTGATGCTGTTGAAGAAGCACATACTGAAGTTTTAGATTCTTTATACAAGCAATATCCTTGGACAAAACTAAAAGCTCATGGAACAGCTGTTGGGTTACCTACTGATGCAGATATGGGTAATAGTGAAGTTGGTCACAATGCAATGGGTTGTGGTAGAGTCTTTGCACAAGGTGCTAAATTAGTAGCTAATTCAATTGCTTCTGGCAAAATGTTTGAAGGTGAAACTTGGGTTAAATTAGTAAATAACGCTAAAGAAAAAAACACAGCTTTACATTTTATTGGTTTATTATCTGATGGTAATGTTCATTCACATGTTGATACTTTAAAATCTATGGTACAAAAAGCTAAAGAAGATGGAGTTTCAAAAGTAAGAGTTCATGCATTATTAGATGGCCGTGATGTAGGTGAAGTAAGTGCTTTCGATTATTTTGATCCTTTTGAAGCTTTCTTAGCTGATTTATCTGATGAAAATTTTGATGCAAAAATTGCATCAGGTGGTGGCCGTATGGTTATTACTATGGATAGATATAATGCTAACTGGGATATGGTTAAAAAAGGTTGGGAAACACATGTTTTAGGTGAAGGAAGACAATTTGAATCAGCTCATGAAGCAATTGAAACTTTAAGAAATGAAACCGGTGCGATTGACCAAGATTTACCTCCTTTTGTAATTGCAAAAGATAACGTTCCTGTTGGTACAATTGAAGATGATGATAGCGTAATTTTATTTAACTTTAGAGGAGATAGAGCTTTAGAAATAACAAAAGCTTTTGAAGCTGAAGAATTAAGTGAATTTGATAGAAAACGTCATCCTAAAGTACAATATGCTGGTATGATGGAATATGATGGTGATTTACATGTTCCTTCTCAATATTTAGTTTCTCCTCCATCTATTGATAGAACTATGGCAGAATACTTATGTAAAACTGGTGTTAAACAATTTTCTATTTCTGAAACACAAAAATTTGGTCATGTAACTTATTTCTTTAATGGTAATAAAACAGGTAAGTTTGATGATTCTTTAGAAGAATATGTTGAAGTATTGTCAGATATTGTTCCTTTTGAAGAAAGACCATGGATGAAATGTGCAGAAATTGCTGATAGAGTTATCAAAGAAGTTGAAGCAAATAAATGGGATGTTATTAAATTAAATTTCCCTAATGGAGATATGGTAGGCCATACTGGTATTTTTGAAGCAGTTATTTGTTCAATGGAAGCTATGGATTTACAAATTGGTAGAATTAAAAAGGCTGTAGAAGCAGCTGGTGGTGTAATGATTATTACTGCTGACCATGGTAATGCTGATGATATGTTTGAACATGCTAAAAATGGTGATGTGAAAGTTAAAGATAATGGTTCTCCAAAAGCTAAAACTTCACACTCATTAAATCCTGTTCCTTGTATTGTTGTTGATCCAGCGTATAACGGTGAATATGATAAAAATTTAAATGAAGGTTTAGGTATTAGTTCTATTCCTGCAACTATAATGAACTTTTTAGGACTAGATGCTCCTGAAGATTATGATAAGTCCATTATTACATTAAAATAAGAAATAGATTTTATTTATAAACATAAAAAGAGGGATGGAACTTTGTTTCATCTCTTTTTTTATATAGAATATGATTTTAAATTAATAATTAAATATATTGATGAAAAGGTAAGGGTGAATAAAGCTATTATTCCTAATATAAAATTTGTATTTAATGAGAAATTAAGTATTCCAATTGAGATTGTAAATAATATAAAAGATAAAGTCTTTAATCTATTGTGAGTTGTTTTATCTTGGATGTATGATGGTATATAGCTAAAAATAGCAATAACAATTAGAAGAACAAACAGCATTTTAAAATAAGGCGAAGTATTAATCATTAATGAAGGATTCTCAATAGTCGGACTATTAACAGGAAAAATATAGCTTAATGCAAAAGATAGGAGAAAAGTTATTGAAATTTCATAATTTAAATTTTTAGTATTTGATCCGTTTTGATTTATTCCACATAAAATTAAAAATAGAACAGAATTTAATAATGTAAAAATATGAAGTTTTCCAATAAAAATTGGTGAAAAATATACATAATTAAAAGTATTATACCTTGTTGTAATTACAATAAAGGCATCTATAGATAAATTTAAGAGAACTAATAAAAAATTAATTGTAAAAGTCTGTCTTCTTGGTTCATTCATTTGATATATCTTAAGCGAAAGATATAAGTAACAAAATAACTGAAGTAAATCAGATAATGCTTTTAAATTTAGCATATAATTACTAGAGAAAAATCTAAAAGAATCAACTATTGAAATAAGAATATAAAATAATAAAAAAGCTGTTATTATAGATTGTGTGATAATTATTGATAATTGACCTTTTTTTTTCATAAATCCTCTTATATTTTCATAAAAAAAGGCTATTTTGAAATAATAACAAAATGCCCTTTTTGATACATAATTTAGTTATTTAGAGCATGTTTTTATAAGGAACATGTATTAGCTGAGACAAGCCTTTTTCTTTATGTAATATCCAAATATTTGAAATAGCAGCTCCAAGAGCACCAATAATTACATCGATCATTGTACCTAGACCACATAGCAAAGGAATTAATCCAACAACTGTCATTTCTGCATTATATAAATCTATTGATAAGATTTTTAATGTAAAATAAATAATAAAGAATACTTCAAAGCCTAAAAAAGCACTGCTAATAAAGGAGATAAGAGCTGAAAATAGAGCTATGAAAATTAGTATTGATACTTCTGGAACTTTATTAGTAGCTGCATATAGTAAAGCTGCAATTGTAAATGAAGAAACCATGGCACTTCCACCTCTAGCAAAAATAGTAGTCAAGGAAATGGATGTAGATGATACTCTTTTTTGAACACCTAAATTCATTCTTGATAGAGAAAAATTAATTGGTGTTGCAAAGAAAATATTTGCGGAAAATAATCCTGCTAATGAAGCAGCGGTTGTTCTATATAATATTTTATATGGGTTTTCTTTAAACCCTGTCACTATTGAAAATAATAATGGTAAAAAGATGAATATAGCACTTAATGTTAATAATATAAGTTTTAATACAAAGTTAGGTGCAACAAAAATAGTTGCTTCATCTTGAAGTGTTGCAAAGAATGATGCAGAAAGAATATAAACAAAAGCAAAACCATATAAAGAATAAGCTCTACATATTTTATACATTACTTCACTAAATGAATTTACAATAACATATGCAGGTCTAATTACATCACTTGAAGGTTTTAAAAAATAACCAAATAAAAAGGCTACTAGAACAATTGGTAACAGAAAATTCTGTGTCGCACTTATTGAGTAAAAAGGATTAATCGGTTCAAAAACATCTTTTACTAATGAGAATGAAGTTTTAATGTACTCAATTACTGCTGAAGTTCCAGCACCAGCACTTGATGTAACAGGAAAGGATACTGGCATTACTTTAAATAAAAACACACCAACAAAGGATAATAGTAATGTAGATAAAATACTCCATACAAAAGTTGAAGCCGCTAATCTACCACCCATTCCATTTTTTCTAAGAGAAGCAATTCCTGAAGTAAAAGTAATTAATACTATTGGAAATAAAACAAATCCACCAAATTGAATTACCAAGGTAGAAAAGGATTGAATAAATGTAATATAGGTTTCAAATTGTCCTAATAGTAAAGTTGTTGCTAAGCCCATAAATGTTGCAACTAAATAAGTTATCCAAGTTTTCATGTATTTAGATTACCTTAACATTTGATACAAGTCAATTAAATAACTATATTCAAGCTATATTTTAGGGTTTTAAGCCTTAAATATAAGCTTGATATTTAGTTTTTTAACAGCTAATTAATATTTGATAAAAATAAATCTAATTGGTATTCAGATTTGTTTTCTGCTAATAATAGACTTGATAAATAAGAATCAATATCAAAATTATTATAATCAAATAAAGCTTTAGAAAGAGCCGTTAGAACTATTAAGTCCTGAAGAGCTTCTTTTTTAAACCATGTAATTCCTTGATATTCATTACATAATGTATATTTCTTAAAGAAATTATTATTAAATAATTCTTTAAATGATTCACTAGGATTTTCTTCTAAAAGTTTATAGCTTCTTAAAAAGATAGCACTTCCATTTAATATATGAACAATTTCATTTTTATTAAGATTTAATTTTTTAAAACTATCTTTATAAAAATAATGTAATATAAATTTTTTGCAAAGTTTATAAATATCTTCAACAGTACTATCTTCTTTCAAGAACGGATAGATAAACAAACTAGAGGAAATAATAATTGGTAACTCATCTAAAGTGTTTCCAAGATTTCTTAATGATAAGTTTTCTTGGAAAACTGTAGAGAATTTTTCAAATATTTCTAACATCTTTTTTGGATCAATTTCTTTAGGTTTTGTTGACAGATAAGATTTAGCAAATCCAGTTAAATTATCATAAGCTGAAGGTAATGTTGAATATAATTGAGCTATTTGCAAAATTAATTTTTTATTTTCTGTTTTTGAAACAATACCTTTAGATAGATTTTTTATATTATTTAATAGTTCTGGAGATTTTAGTGCATCCATTTCTTTTAGGATTGGGTTTAAGCGTATTGCTGTAATTTCTAAATTTAAATCTAAAACACCATTATTAGATATTTTTGAATATAATCTTGAGTAAGATCCATCTATATCTTCAATTTCACGAATATCAATTAATACTTTTGTTTCGTATCCGTTTAATTTTACCCAAAAGCCTTCATCATAAATTTTTATTGAAGGAGCTAAATAAGTTAAGCCATCATTAAAGTTTTTATAAACTAAAAAATGTTTTCCACTTAAAGTTAAATTAAGATTTGAGGATATAGTTGAAGTAAATAATTGGTTTGTTGATTTATTTAGTTTTTCTGTAGATGTTTTAATATAGCCTTCTACACTTTCATATTGGTTATTATATAAAACCAAAGTTTTTTCTTCATTTGTTCCATTTGAATAACAGAATGCAGAATCATAAACAATACCATTATTATATAAATCATAAAGGTTAAAGTGTTCTGATCCACTGAATAAATATCTTCTTTTTAGTAGAGGGAATATTTTTTTGTAATGATTTTCAATTAAAGAATCATTTGGCCATTCATCCCAATATGCTTTTTTATATTCCATTCCATATTTTTCTTTCAAACCTTCAATTTGTCCATGTCCATACATTGGTAATCCTGGCATTGTAGAGAGAAGAGTACATACTCCAAAATATTTATCGCCATCACCAAATTGACCAATTGCAGTTTCTTCATCAGGATTACTCATGAAGTTAACATATCTTTTTAATATTTCAGGGTCAAAAGATAATGTTTTTTTAATAGAATCTTTATATTTTTTGTTTTCTTGATTTTTAAGCATATTCATAAATGCACTATTATATACTCTATGCATTCCTAAAGTACGAACGAAATAACCTTCCATCATCCAAAACGCTTCAGCTAATAAAAGAGTATCAGGTAGTTCTTCGGCCATTCTATCTACAACTTCACGCCAGAATTCTTTTGGAATTAATTCATCAAATTCTTTATCGCTTAAACTATATATAGTTCTACCGGCAATATCTCCACCGTGTCCGAGTTTAGGGTACCATAATCTTTGAATATGTTTTTTAGCAAGCGTCATAGCGGCATCAAAACGAATAATTGAGAAGTTTTTAGCAACATGTCTTATTTGTTGGAAAACAGCTTCACGAGTTAATGGATTTAAAAAATCAAGTTGAGCTGTATCGTTCCATGGCATTGATGTTCCATCATTTCCATGGAAAATATAAGTTGTTTCATTTGTTCTTTTGTCTCTTCTTCTAAATGTAACTGCAGCATCGCTTTGTTCAAAGTAATGATCTTCGATTTTTATTTCTATATCAGGGTTATTTGATAAATCTTCGCCATTATAAGTATAGGACGGGAAAGGCGGATAATTTTGTTGAACAAATAGATTTGGTTTATTAAAAACCCAATCACTATCTAAACCTGTATGGTTTGGTACCATATCAGATGCTAGTCTAATCCCTCTTTCTTCACAACGGCTTCTTAATTCTTCTAAAGCTCTCCATCCTCCAATAGAATGTGATATTTCATAATTTTTTAATGAATAGGCTGAAGCTTCAGCTTCTGGGTTACCACAAAGATTTTTTATTTTTTTACTAGCATCACTTCTTTCCCATAATCCTATTAACCAAAGAGCTGTAAATCCTCTATTTCTAAGATTATCAAGTTCTTGATCAGGGATTTGATCTAGAGTAATAATTGGTCTTTTATAATATTTAGAAAGTTGATCTAACCATACTAGAGTACTTTTAGCCATCATGATAACATTAGGCATCCAATTTCTATCTTCAGAAAATGCTTCATATTCTTCATTAAAATGAGAGTAGTCAGGAACGTATGTCTCTGCATTAGCATTTCCACCTGTATTATCAAAGAAAACTGGTTTATTTTCTTCTTTTTCTAAATCAATAGCTTTTAATAGGTTTATTTTTAATTCATCTGAAATTAGATGTGACCATTCTTCTAAGATAAAGCTAATTTGATCTATTAAAGAAGTTGGATGTAGCCTTGAAGGGGTTAATAAGAAAGCAAATAAATCTTCATCACTACCTTCAACAGTAGGTCTTGATGAGGAAAATTCTCCCATTATTGCTGATAAAGCTTTTGATGCACTTGGAAATATTAATTCATCTCTATAAATTAAAGGTCTAATTGATTTTAATAGAGCTGGGTTATGAGTCATAACTCTATGAACAAAAAAAGCTCTAATTGTTTCTTCCGTATATTGTTCTATTGAAACTTGTTGATCTGTTAATAAAGGAGATGGAAATTCTTTTGAATAAAATGCTAAAACTTCATTTGCATCTTTGTTTTTTGAAACAAGAGGAAGCATTCTTGAAAAGAAGCTTGAATCTGAATTTTTAATATAATTAGTTATTAAATTTTGGTATAAAGTGTGTAAAATTGCACAAGCATTTACTTTAGAAGCACTTAAATAATCATTCTTTAACGTTGTAGTGTTGTAGTTATAAGAAAGTTCTTGTGCTTGTTTGTAAAAAGAGCTAATTTTTTTGTTAGTTTGAAAATAAATTGAATAATCTTTTAATTCAGTTCTAATAATATTTGATAGCCTAAAATCTCTTGATGTCATGTGGCCTCCTGTTGAAAGAAAGTATAACATATTTTATTTTACAAGTTAAATAATAGAATAATCTAAAAAATGTAAATTTATTTATTTTAAGTAAAATATTTTATTCCTTATAGTAATAAGAAAAATTCAATTTATATATAAGAATCAATTAACTTACTAGCTTTTTCTATATATATTGGTAAACTAATTTTTTCATCATTATCAAATTTAGAAAGAACAAAAGAAGAAACATTTTTATGCTTAGGCCTACCTATACCAAAGCGGAGTCTATAAAAATCATCTTTTTTAATTTGTTCTTTAATGCTTTTTAACCCATTGTGTCCTTTTAACCCTCCACCTTGTTGGATTTTTATATTAGAAAAATCAAGTTCTAAATCATCATGAACAACTAAAATTTCATTGCTTTGAATTGAAAAATAAGACATAGCAGCTTGAATTGCTTTTCCGCTATTATTCATAAAAGTTTGTGGTTTAAGAATCTTTATAGAATTTACATTGGCAAATAAGCTATTAAATTTCTTTTGAAATGAAATATTGTTATATTTGTAATCACAAATACTAAAACCAATATTGTGCCTAGTGTCTAAATATTGTTTACCGGGATTGCCCAAAAATACAATCATTTTTATCATATTTATACTATAATAATACCAAGAGGTAATTACAAGATGTATCATGTATTTGTATATGTTCCAACATCACATTTAGAGTTAGTAAAATCTGCAATGTTTGATGCAGGAGCCGGTAAAGTTAGTGGTTATGATTACTGCT
>NZ_JBNAIC010000063.1:0-4564 GCF_050031695.1 Pleomorphochaeta sp.
AGGTGACCCTGTAGTAGACTCTTCAACTATGTTTTTTGATTTAGATATAATTGACTATTATTTAGAATTAGAAGGATCTGCTACTAGCTACGCAGTATCTTATTCAATGAATGTTGCAAAAATTAAAGATATTAGTAATGAGGAAACAGCTAATCTAAATAAAATAGTAAGTTCTATTGATTTAGAAGCTTATTCTTGGGATCAAATAGCTGAAGAACTATTAAAATTTCAATCTGCAGATACGGGTTTTGGATATTTAATGCTAGTTTTCACTTTTGTAATAGCTGTTGTTGGAATAAGTAATACAATGCTAATGTCCATAAGTGAAAGGAAAAATGAAATAGCTATGCTAAAAACTTTAGGATATAAAACTAGCTATATTAATCAACTCTTTACTGTAGAAGGAGCGATTATAGGCTTTATTGGAACTTGTATCGGGGCAATAATAGCATTATTAGTTTCCCTTTATTATCAAAAAAATGGAATTGACTTTTCTATATTCATGGAAGATTCTTCTTCTATTGGATACAGAATCAGTGGAATTGTTCATGCTTATATTTACTATTCGGATTTAATTTTGATAATTATCGCATCAGTCTTTGTCTCTATGGGTTCAGCTTTTTTTGCTGTAAAAAAAATAGCTAAATCAGAAATAATACAACTTTTCAACCAAATATAGTTTTACATTAAGAAAAAGAATATATTAATACAAACTTATAATATTTTAATTATTACAACTAATAAAAAAATTGATATATATTTAATTTTTTATAAAAATTATGAGCATATCACTATCAAATTAATTTTTTTTTTAGTATTTCCTAAATTTTTGACAAGAGACTCTTGCATTATTTTTAGTTTAGATATACATTGCGGGTGTAAAAAAAATAATCTTAACTTTTTATAGGAGAAAATAAAAAAATGAACAACGCATCCGACATTTCATGGATTATTAAAAAGCATGAAACAAAAGACATTTCTAAAGCAAAAGAAATGTTTCCTATTGAAACTGCAAGATTAGCTCGTCGTCTACATAGCCAAATTCCCGGTTACCATATGACCCGCCTTGCAGCACTCCCTAATTTAGCAAACATGCTAGGAGTAGGTGGAATATATATCAAAGATGAAGCAGAACGTATGGAACTTAACAGTTTCAAAGTAATGGGTGGAAGCTTCGCTCTATTTAGATATTTCCAAGACAAACTAAACTTAAAAGATGAACAATTATCATTTGAATATTTAACAAGTGACGAAATCAAAAAAAAATTAGGAACAATCACATTTGCAAGTGCAACTGATGGAAATCATGGTCGTGGAATAGCATGGGCCTCTAAAATGTTAGGTCATGACTGTATGATTTACGTTCATAGTGAAACAAGTCAAGCAAGAATAGATGCTATAAAAGCATATGGAGCAACAGTAAAAGTTATTGAAGGGAATTATGACAACGCAGTAAAACAATGTGTGATTGATGCTAGAAAAAACAACTGGGAAGTAATTAGCGACACTAGTTGGGATGGCTATACTGAAGTACCTACAAGAATCATGCAAGGTTATACAACAATGCTTTTAGAAACACAAAAACAATTTAGCAGTCAAGGAATTGAATTCCCAACACATGTTTTTGTACAAGCTGGTGTTGGTGCTTTAGCTGCTGCAGTTATAGGATTCTATAGTGCTTTAGCTAATGGACAAAATACACCTAAATTTATAGTAGTTGAACCAGATCAAGCAGGTTGTATTTTTGCAAGCGCAAAAGAAGACGATGGAGAGGTTCATACTGTAGATGGATCTTTATCAACAATAATGGCTGGTCTTGCTTGTGGTGAACCTTCACCAATAGCTTGGGAAGTATTAAAAGAATGTGCCGATGTATTTATTGAAGTTCCTGATTATGTTGCTGCTAGAGGTATGAGAATCATGGCAACTCCTTTAAAAGGTGACCCAATGATAATTAGTGGTGAAAGCGGAGCTGTAACATTAGGAGCTCTTTATCAATTATTAACTTTACCAGGAAATGAAGAATTAAAAGAATACTTAGATATTAATCATAAATCTAATCTTTTATTCATTAATACTGAAGGGAACACCGATCCAAAGAGTTTTAGACAAATTATTTGGGATGGTGCTGATCAAGTTCCTAACAAATATGCAACAAAAAGATAATATTTTTTCAATATTAACCTTTATTAATACAATTATATTAGTTAGTCATTTTTATGACTAACTTTTCTTTTAAAAAATAAATATCTTATACTCATGTTTTTAATATTGACAAATGGGATATTGTATTTTAGGTTTATACTATAAACTACTTTAGGAGATAAACATGGATGATAAAGAAATAAAAGAAGCTCTAAATAATATAAAAGAACTAAAAGAATTAGTTGAAAATAAAAACAAAAGACTTCAACCAGTTATCTTTTCAAAACTATTTATAAAAATGCTATTTTATGCCTCTTTATTATTACTAATAACGACTATATTAATTGCATTTGGATATTTTAAATATCCAACCTTTTCACAATTTCCTATACTATATAAAGGTTTAATTTTTCTATCTATAATTATTAACTTTATCTTTATTTTTACAAAAAAAATGAAAGCTTTTAGTGAAAACACTCAAATTCCAATAGTTACAACCTTAGATAACTTTTATAGCATTGATTTCATCATATCTGTAATTTTGGCTGTCTTTTTTACAGTTTTATTTGCTTATATTACAAAATTAAATTGGGTTTATTTACCTTTATTAACTGTTTTTTATGGATTACTTATTATTTATTTCTCTAATACTATGAAAATATTAGAATTTAAATATATGGGATATATTACAATATTTATTGGTACTATTAGTATGCTTTTCTTACAAATACCTTTACTGCTATTAGGGTTTTCTATGTATACAATAATATTTTTCTGCTATTACCTTCTTCTTAAAGGAGCTAGGAGAAAAACAGAATAATGAAATATCCTAATTTAGATAAATTAATCCATGAACAAAGTAGACTAAAAATACTAATTTATCTGTCAAAAAAATCTCCTTACAAAACGACTTTTACTCAAATAAAAAAAGATTTAAATATGACAAGTGGTAATCTTAGTATACAATTGAAGAAACTTGAACAAGAAAATTGGATTATACAAGATAAAAAAATAGAAAAAAATAAAGTAAAAACTTATATAAAAATTACTCAGGATGGAAAAGAAGCTCTAAATCAATATTTAAATAATTTAGAAATCTTATTATCAAACCTAAAAGGAGAATCTAATGAGTCTGATAAAAACAATTAATTTATCAAAAACTTACAAATCACAAAGCGAAGATGTACATGCTTTAATTGATCTTTCAGTCGAAATAAACAAAGGAGAATTACTTGCTATATCAGGTCCTTCAGGATCAGGAAAAACAACGCTTCTAAATTTAATTGGTCTTTTAGATGACATTACTAGTGGAGATATTGAATTAAATGAAATTAAATATTCAACTCTACAAAAAAAGCAAAAAACTGAAATAAGAAAAAATATGGTTGGTATGATTTTCCAGTCTTATAATTTAATTCCTGTCTTATCAGCTTGTGAAAATGTGGAGATGGCTCTTAACTGTCTATCTAAAGAACAGCTTGCAGAATTAAATGTTTTTAACAAAAAAGATAAAATTGATTTATGCTATAGTGCTTTAAAAGATGTAGGGTTAGACACTTTAGAAAATAGACGTCCAAATGAATTATCAGGAGGTCAACAACAAAGGATATCTATTGCTAGAGCAATAGTAAAAAACCCACAAGTTCTTTTAGCTGATGAGCCTACCGCAAATTTAGATAAAACAAACAGTCTCCATATTTTAGATTTAATTTCTAAATTGAATGAAGAAAAAGACTTAACATGTATATATTCCTCTCATGATAGATTAGTTCTAGAACATGTTAAAAGAATAATTAAACTCGAGGATGGACATTTATGTTAAAATTAGCTTTAAGAGGGATTTTCCGATATGGGAAAAGAACTATTATAACAGCTTTTGCTATTGGTTTAGCTGTAGTTTTTTCTATATTTATGAAATCCTTATTAACTGGAGTAGCTCTAGATTCAGATAAAAATCTAATCTATAACGATACTTCAAGTGCGAAAATTTATGCTCAAGAGTATTTTGAAGAAAGAGATTATCTTCCTATTGATTATTTAATTGACCAAGAACAAAGCTCTAAGCTTGAAAAATTATTAAGTGATAATGGTTATGATAATTATACAAAAGAATTTATATCTTCAGCACAAATAATGTTCTATGAAGACCCTTATCCAGCATCTGGTTCACTTACTGTAACTTTAAAAGCTATAGATTCTGATAAATCAAATGCTTACAATTTTACTAATGCAAAGATTAAAGGCGATTGGATATCTAAAGATAAAGAAGGTGTTGTATTAGGTGCTAAACTTGCTGATGATATAAATGCAGATATCGGATACTACTTAACTATACAAACTAAAGGTAAAGGTGGTTTTATCCAAGCTTTTGATATTCCTATTATTGGTATAATCACATCAGGTGACCCTGTAGTAGACT
>NZ_JBNAIC010000064.1:0-56247 GCF_050031695.1 Pleomorphochaeta sp.
GATGAAGCTAATGAAATAGATGAAGCTAATGAAATTGTTGAAGCTAATGAAATTGTTGAAGCTAATGAAATTGTTGAAGCTAATGAAATTGTTGAAGCTAATGAAATTGTTGAAGCTAATGAAATTGTTGAAGCTAATGAAATTGTTGAAGCTAATGAAATTGTTGAAAATATAGAACAACCTAAAGCCAATATTGAAAAAGAAATAATCAATGTTGACATTAAAAATTCTAATGCAATTTTACAAAATGCTATATTTGAAACTCAATATAATACTTTAGAAGATTTATTACCAAAGAGAGTTTATGAGATTGTTTCTTTTGTTGATGAAGAAAAGAGCTCATTTTTTAATATCTGTAAAGAAAATGAATATGATTTATTAACAAGTATTGATTACTTATTAAATCAGGCAATAACAAAACAAAGAAAAGATAAAAAAGAAAAAATGTTTACTATCCCTGGATATAATTTAACTTTAGTAATTGCTTTAGAAAATAGTGATAATTTAAAATTGTGGGAAAGAAAAAATAATTTAGGTGCAGTTATGTATTCTCAGCAAAAGGATAGCTGGAATGCATTGGTTTTAAAATATAATAACAATGGTAATTTATATAGTGTTGAACAAATTGAAATAGCTGAAAAAGATTTTGATGCTGCAGATTGGAAATTTGTTGTATCTACTGTAAATAGGATGAAAAGAAAATAAAATGGATGACTTATTGAACCAACGATTAAATGTTGCAATTGATATTGCAAAGAAAGCAGGTAAGTTTGCCCTTGAAAAAAGTAAAAATAATAATTTTACTGTATCTGAAAAACAAGAGAATGATTTTGTAACAACAGCAGATAAGGAAACAGAGCAATTAATTTATTCAGAATTAAAGAAAGCTTTTCCATGTGATGGTTTTTTAGGTGAAGAAAGCGATGAAATATTAGGAGAAGGTCGGTGGGTAGTAGATCCAATAGATGGAACTACAAACTATTTTAGGAATTTAGCAAATTGGGCTGTTAGTATAGCTTTTGAGAAAGAAATAGGAAATCCAATAATAGGTGTTGTATATGCTCCGGTTTTTGATGATATTTTTTATGCTGCAAAGGGATTAGGAGCATATCAAAATGGTAAGAAAATTCAAGTATCAAGTATTAATGATATTAAATATTCTATTAATGTTTGTGTGCCCCCTCATAGATATAAAGAAGTATATAAAGATTATGTTAAGAAATCTCATTATATAGGAAAACATTGTAGTGATATTAGATCATATGGTTCTTGTGCCCTCGAATTATGTTATATTGCAAATGGATCGATAGACGGATATTACGAATTGTTTTTAGGATATTATGATTTTGCAGCAGGGAAAGTTATTCTAGATGAAGCAGGTGGTAAATTTTATTTCGAAAAAGCTAAAATAGAAGAAAAATATAATTTAGTTGCGACAAATTTTGAACTATTTAATTGGTTTGAAGAACATATATTAAAAAATGAGGTAAAATGAGTAATTTAAAATTAATAATTTTTGATTTTGATGGAACTATTGTTGATTCGTCTCCTGGAATTTATAATACGGCTAATTGGACAGTTAAACAACTAGGGAAAAAAGAAGAAACCGATATAGATCAATTAAATAAATTCATTGGCCCTCCATTAAAAGATTGTTTTAAATTTACATTTAATTTAGAAGATGAATTAATTGATGACGCTTGCAATATTTATCGTGGTAGATATTTTGAGAAAGGTCAGTATGAAGTTAATGTGTTTGATAAAATAGAGGATGTATTAATTGAGTTAAAAGAAAAAGGTTATATTTTAGCAATTGCAACAATGAAATACAAAGAAATCGTATTAAGTATGTTAGAGCATTTAAATTTAGCTAAATATTTTGAATATATAGATGGAACTAATATTGAAGGAACTAAGTACAAAGCTCAAATCTTAGAAGAAATTGTAGAACATTTTAATATAGAAAAAAATAATACAGTTTTAATTGGTGATACATACCATGATGAAACAGCCGCAAAAGAAGCAAAAATAAAATTTTTAGCGGTTAATTATGGATTTGGTTTTACTAAAAAAACTCAAGTATCTTCAACAATGATTGGAATTGCTACTAGCCCAAAAGATATTTTATCATATATACTATAAATATAAATTATTTTAAAAAAAATAAAGAATATGTAGAATTTTAAGGAGAAAACTATGGAAAAACTAAATAAATCAGAAATTTCAACAAAAGATGCACCATCAGCAATTGGTCCATACAGTCAAGGTATTGTTGCAGGTCCTTTTGTATATTCATCAGGCCAAATTCCTGCAGATCCTAAAACTGGAGAAATAACAGGTGGTATTGTTGAACAAACAACTCAATCATTAACTAATTTAAAAGCTGTAATTGAAGCAGGTGGTAGTGATATGGAACATGTTGTTAAAACTACTGTTTTCTTAAAAGATATGGGCGATTTTGCTGCAATGAATGAAGTTTATGCTAAATTCTTTAATGAAGGTATTAAACCAGCTCGTTCAGCTGTACAAGCTGCAAAATTACCTAAAGATGTTTTAGTTGAAATTGAAGCTGTTGCTTTAGTTAAATAAAATATAAATTTCTTTTTATAGAATAATAATTATATAAACTCTTCAAATGAGGCATCAATACATCTTGCTAATTTTGTAGGGTTTATTTTTATTTGTAAGCCTCTCCTTCCGCCGCTTATATAAATTTGATCTTCCATAAGGGCAAAATCTGAGATGAAAGTTTCATATGATTTTATCATCCCAATAGGTGAGCACCCACCTCTAATATATCCTGTTGTTTTTTTTAATTCATTAACTTTTATAAGTTCAAGACTTTTTGAATGAGTAATAGCTTTTGCCTTTTTTAAACTAACATTAAATTCAGCAGGTAAACAAAACACAAAATTTTCCTTATTCTCATTAACAAAAACAATAGTTTTATATACTAAATCTATATCAAGATTTGCTGACTGTGCAACATGAATAGCATCAAGATTATTTTCATCAACTTCATATAAGAATAATTCATATTCAATATTATTTTTTTCAAGTATTCTCATTGCGTTGGTTTTTTTAATATCACTCATATTTCATATAATAAAACAATTGAAAAAATGAGTAAATATAGAAAAACCCTTTAGAAAATTCTAAAGGGTTTTTAATATTAATAAAAATAATAATTATTTTTCATCAATTGCAAAAGGTGTACCTAAAGCGGAAGGGGATGCAAAACTACCACGTTTTTTAAGACTGTTAATTGTCATAAATATCAATGTAATAATAGTGATAAAATATGGAGCTATTGCTAAAAACTGTGCTGGAATAATCATCTTAAAGCCTGCAGCTTGTAGGAAGAACTGTAAACTTGTAATTCCACCGAATACAAGAGTACCAATTGCAACTCTTGCTGGATTCCAAGCAGAGAAAATAACTAAAGCGATTGCAATCCAACCGATACCGCCAGTCATGCTATCATTCCAAGAAGGAGTAAAACTTAATGAAAGAGCTGCTCCTCCTATACCAGAGAATATACCTCCGAATACAGTATAAATATAACGAGTTTTATTTACATTAATACCCATTGCAGCTGCTGTTCTAGGAGCTTCTCCTACACTTCTTAATGCTAGGCCATATTTTGTCTTATACATAAAATACCAAGCTAGAGGAAGTAAAATATATAGCATATAAGTAAGTATTGAAACATCGAATAATGCACCAATAATAGGAATTTCATTTAAGAAAGGTATTTGAATATTCTCAAATTTGCTTGGTAAATTTAATCCAACTAAGTTTAGACTATTTTCAACAGGGCCTAGTCTTTTTCCTAAGAAGTTTGCTAAACCTGTTCCAAACATTGTGATGGAAAGTCCTGTAACAACTTGATTAGACCTTAAAGAAATAGTAAGAAATGCATGAATTAAACTAAATACACCACCGGCTAACATGGCAATGATAATACCTAAGAATAAACTACCAGTATGATAAGTCATTGCGAAACCAGATAGGGCACCCATTAACATAGTACCTTCAACACCTAAATTTAATACTCCTGATTTTTCAGTAAACACTTCACCAAGAGTTGCATAAGTTAAGCTTGTTCCCATCGCTAAAGTAGCTGCTAATAATTTTGTAATTAAATCTATTGTATTCATTATTTTTCCTCCTTTACTCTAGGAGCTTTTTTTAATCTGTGATCAATAAAAATATTTCCAGCTAATAGAGGAATTAGAATTAATCCTTGTAATACTTCGCCCATGGCAGAAGGAAGTTTCATTGTTATTTGTAAAGCGTCAGCACCAGTTTCTAATGCAGCTAAAAATAATGCAACAATTATAGAAACAAAAGGATTTAGTCCACTCATCCAAGCAACAATAATACCTGTAAAGCCGTATCCACTGTTAACACCTTTAGTTAAACAATGTGTTACAGCTGCTGAGTCTATACCACCAGCTAAGCCTGCAATTGCACCTGAGAAAAACATTGCTAAAATGATATTTTTTTTGATTGAAACACCTTGGCATCTTGCAGCTTCACTGTTTTTACCTATCATATTCAATTCAAAACCCCAACGTGTTTTATAAAGAATAAAATAAAGAATAACTACTAAGATTAAAGCAATAAAAATTCCCCAGTGAACTTTTCCCCATATTCTATTTATCCATGCAACTTCAGGGTATTTAACAGTACCCATATTATTCTTAGGAGCTTTCCAAGCTGAAATATATAAGTATTCAGCAATCCCAATAGCTATATAGTTCATCATAAGGGTCGTTAATGTTTCATCAACTTTCCATTGGGCTTTTAGTGCACCAGGAATTCCTCCCCAAATACCACCGAAAAGAATAGCCATAATTAAGCCAATTGGTAATAATAATGCTCCTGGTAACCAAGTCCAAAATTGCATTACCCATGTAATACCTATTACACCCATTACATATTGACCTTCAGCACCAATATTCCAGAATCTTAATCTAAATGCTATACCAACAGCTAATCCACACATTAATAAAGGAATCATTTTTACAAGGGTATACTGTATTTTAGTATTTGATCCAAAAGCTCCTCTAAAAATAGCTCTATAAGTAGCAATTGGGTTTGCATCAGATAAAAGTAAAACAATTGCTCCTAATACGAAAGAAATCAATAATGAATATATAGGAATTAATATTTGCATTTTTTTTGATTTCTCGTTTCTTTTTTCAATTACGAATGCCATAAATTAACTCCTTTGTACACCAGCCATTAGAAGGCCAATTTCTTCAGTAGAAGCAGTTTCTGCATCCATGATATCCATAATCTTTCCTTCAAACATAACGGCTATTCTGTCACAAACAGTTCTAAGTTCATCTAATTCTTCACTTACTAAAAGAACTGCAGAACCTTTATCTCTTTGTTCAATAATATTTTGTCTAACAGCTTCTATTGCTCCAACATCAAGTCCTCTTGAAGGATAAACTGCTATTAAAATACCTTTACATGAGTTAATTTCTCTTGCAAGAATAGTTTTTTGAATATTACCACCTGACAAGAATTTTGCACTTGTGAATTGGTTTGGGGTTTTTATTACAAATTTTTGAATTAATCGCTTTGCAAAAGTTCTTACTTTTGACTTATTAATCATATGGTTATGAGATAATTCTTCAGTACGATATTTTTTCATACTTAAATTATCTCCTACACTCATATCTCCAACTATGCCCATTCTACCTCTATCGGCAGGAATATGACTTACTCCAGCGTTAATTATTTGCAAAGGAGTTTTATTAGTGTAGTCTTTTCCATCAATAAAGATATTACCTTCATTGATTCTTAATAATCCAGTAATAACTTCACTTAGAGGTTGTTGTCCATTCCCTGCAACACCTGCAATACCAAATATTTCACCACCTCTAATAGAAAAAGAAATATTATCTAATGTTTTTCTTGCTTGGTTTTTTGAATTAACACTAACGTTTTTTAATTCAACTCTGACATCTTTTGGATTAAAGGGACCTTTTTCAAGTTCAAATAAAACAGGACGTCCAACCATTAAATTAGCAATTTCAGATAATTCTTTTATAGTATTAGTAGGTTTTACACCAACACATTTACCTTTTCTTAAAACCATTAATGTTTCCGAAAATTCAAGTACTTCAATCATTTTATGTGTAATGAATATCGCACTTTTACCTTCACTTAACATTTTTTTTAGAATCTTATTTAATTCTTGAGATTCTTTAGGTGTTAAAACTGCTGTTGGTTCATCCAAAATTAAAATATCAGCACCGCGATATAATAGTTTTAGAATTTCAACTCTTTGTTGTTCCCCAACGGTTAAAGTCTCAACAAGTCTTGTTGGATCAACTTTTAATTCATATTTTTTGCTTAATTCTATAATTTTTTCATTAATTTCTGAAAGTGGAGGCACTGTAGGTAAATCTTTTAAACCTAGAATAATATTTTCAGCAACTGATAAATTGCCAACTAACATAAATTCTTGGTGAATCATACCAATACCTAATGCCATTGAGTCTTGAGGTGAATTTATAACAACATGTTTTCCGTTTACATAAATATCTCCTTTGTCTTGTCTATACAAGCCAACGAGCATATTCATTAATGTAGATTTACCAGCTCCGTTTTCACCTAATAAGGCCAAAACTTCACCTTTATGAAGTTGTAAGTTTACATCTTCATTAGCAATTACACCTGGAAATGTTTTTGTAATGTTTTTCATCTCAACTACGAGAGGTCTTTCCATAATAATTAGTCCCTATATCTTTTTATTATTTTTTTGTATTTTTTAAAAATAGGGGTAGAAAGAGATTTCCTACCCCTACAAACCATTGTACTTATGGTAAATTATTTAGCTGAACCAATAACGCCTTCTACGAACCAGTCCATAGTTAACATAGCGCCATCTTCCATTTTTTCACCAGCATTTTGTCTTTTTGCACCTGTGTTATCAGTTAGTTCACCCCAGAATACATCAAAAGAACCATCTCTCATGTCTTGTTCAATTGCTTCAATGTCAGCAACTGTATCAGCTGGTACTAAAGGTGAAATAGGTGATAATAAAATCATATCATCATCAAGACCACCCCAATATGCTTGAGATTCCCATGTTCCATCCATTACTTTTTGAATTTGAGGAATCATATAGCTACCCCAGTTCCACATTGGTGATACTAATACATGGTCACTACCTGTTAAGTCCATGAAGTTAGCATTGTAACCAATTGCATAAGCGCCTCTTTCGATAGCTGCTTTAGCAGGTTCTGTAGTATCTTGGTGTTGAGCAATAACATCACAACCTCCATCTAATAAAGAATCAGCTGCTTGTCTTTCTTTTGAAGGATCAAACCAAGTATTTGTCCAAACAACAGTAACAGTAGCATCAGGATTAACGCTTCTTGCACCAAGTGTGAATGCGTTAATACCACGAACAACTTCAGGAGTGTTGTAAGCACCTGCAAAACCGATTTTTCCAGTTTCACTCATTGTACCAGCAATAACACCTGATAAATAACGCATTTGATACATACGTCCAAAATAGTTAGACATATTATCATTATCTAAGTAACCTGAACAGTGTTCGAAATATACATCAGGATGTTCGTTAGAAACATTTTGCATATATTGTTGATAGTTGTATGAGTTTGCAAAAATAATTTTACAACCTTCATCGATTAGAGATTCCATTGCTCTTTCGCTTTCTTCGTTTTCAGCAATGTTTTCCATTCTAATAACTTCAATTTTATCGCCAAAATATTCTTCAGCAGCAATTGTTCCTTGGTCATGCATATATGAATAACCAAAATCTCCAGGGGCTGTTATATAGATAACACCAACTTTTAGAGGTGAATCACCAGCAGCTTCAGCAGTTTCAGTTTCTCCACCTGCAAATACTGGAGCGATTGTTAATAGAGCACAAGTTAACAAAATAGTTAATTTTTTCATCATTTTCTCCTTCTTATAATGAACTAATTGCGATATAAATATCACATTTAAGTATAGGGCACTACCTTATTGTTGTCAAAAAAACTTTTTATTGTTATGTTCAAAAATAATAAGATATACAAGTTAATTGTTGTTAATTTTTTAAAAAAAAGCAACAATAAATAAAAAAATATTTATAAAAAAAACTATATGCAACATATTTGTTGTTATTTATGTTATAATCGGATTGAAGATAAAGGTTTTTGTCGTGAATTTTTTGAAAAATATGACTTATTTGTAATTCTAGTAATCATTCAATTAATTTTTTTTAGCTTATCATACGTAGAGTAAAATTGTTTTTGTATGATAAAAATGTTATTATTTATTTTTTTAATAAAATTTTTTATGCCTAGTAAAAATCTTATAAGTACTAGACTTTTACACTTTTATAAGTCAATATATGATATAGAAATTCACTAAAGGAGATAATTGTGTATTCTACTTTTAAAAAGCACATTATTGTTATAATTTTAATTAGTTTTTTTGCTATTACAAATATATATTCTATAGAATTAAATGAAGATTTTACTGGGTTTGTAATTGATTCACCTTTATATACTAATTTTAGTGATAATAGTAACATAATTGAAGAATATGCCAATGAAACTCAAACATTTAATGAGCAATTAGGAATATTTGAGCAAAGTGAAATGTTGCTAAACTCTGAATTAGACTTATTACAAGCAATAAGTGATTCAAATTATTCAATTACTCCTGGAGATACTTTTCAAGTTGATTATTTAGAAGGAAATGAATCTAAAGAAATCATATTAAGAGTTGATAGTGAATATAATCTAGCAATTCCGTTAATTGGAATTATAAATGCTGAGGGAAAGAATTTAGTTGAAATTAAAGAATTAATTAAGAATAGTATATCTAAATATTATGCTTTTTCTTCTCCTCAAGTATCCTTTATTTCTTTAGGTATTTTTTCTGTTGATGTAATTGGTGAGGTTTTATCTTCTACTAGTTTTGCAGTAAATGGATTAGCTAGACTTAGTGATGTTGTTTATATAGCTTCTGATAGAGCAAACACACGTGATATTGAAATAAAAGATAAAAATGGTAACATTAATCATTATGATTTATATTCTGCATTAAAAGAAGGTCAATTAGATCAAAATCCATTATTAAAAGTTGGTGATACTGTAATATTAAAGAAAGCTAATAAAGTAGTTAATATTGTAGGAAATGTTTATGAACCTGGAACTTATCAGGTTAAAGACAGTGAAACTTTAAAAGAAATTATTGACACTTATGCAGATGGTATATTACCTAAAGCAGATAAAGATTCTCTTTATATAAGTAGATATAATAATGAATCTAATACATATAATGAAATAGATTTTGATATTGATGATGATATAACAATTAATAATTTAGATACTATTATTATTCCAAGCATTCAAATAGAAAAAGAATGTGTATTTATTGAAGGTGCTATTTCTAATAGCTCTATTACAAATGAAAATGCATATTCTCAAATATCTTCAGGTCAGAATAAAATAATTTATAATTTTTATCCAGAAGAAACTCTAGAAGAAATGTTAGAAACCATTTCTGTGAGATTTGTAGCAAATAGTGATTTATCTCATTCTTATTTAATAAGAAATGACGAGAAGATAAGTATCAACATATTAGACTATATAACTCAAAATATAGATGATGATGTTACTCTTCAAGCGGGAGATAGAATAATCATTCCTTTTGATAATAAATATGTTAACGTACAAGGTGAAGTTGAAAGAAGCGGAACCTTCGTATATGAACCAAATAAAAAATTAGAATATTATATTTCTTTAGCAGGTGGATATACTTCTGATGCTTCTGATAAAATTACAGTAACAGATTCAAATGGTAATAGAATTGATAGAGATTCTGATATTCCATACGATTCAACTATTTATGTAAAAGAGGATAATTTAGTAGCTAATATAGCTCTAGTTTCTTCTATCATTACAATTGTGTATTATACTACGTTAATAGTAAGTAATACTGTAAGCTTATTTTAATTTAGCTTTTTAAGGAGAAATTTGTGGATTTAAATCATGAAAATAATATAAATGAAGAAGGAATAAGTATATCAGAATTATGGGAAATATTTAAAGCGAGGTTCTCTTGGTTTATTTCTACTATGATATTAGTTATTGTAGCAGCAGTAATCTATCTTCAATATGTTATACCTCAGTATTCATCAACTGTAACAGTATTAGTAGAACCTATAACTACTTCATCCTCCTTAGATGATTTAATGATGTCTAATCTTAGTTCTAGTTCTTCTAAAATATCTACTGAAGTTGAGTTGATAAAAAGTAGAGCGAATATAAATAGTGCTCTATCTCTATTAGATTTGTCTCAGTATAAAGATTCAGTTGGAATCCCATATAGTGAATTCTATAAAATAGGCCCTACTAGTGATTCAATATCTGTATCCTCTGTAAAAGATACTCAATTAGTTTCTATTTCAGTTACTGATGAAAATCCTGAATTTGCAGCTGATTTAGCTAATGCATTATCTACAAGCTATGATACTCTATTAACAAGTATTGCTAAAAACTCTAAAACAACACAGAAAGAATTCTTAGAAGAACAAATCCCTATAAATGAAATTGAATTAAATGAAGCTTCAAATAAATTAAGTGATTATAAAGAAGAGTCAGGTGTTCTTCAATTAACAGAAAAATCTTCTTCTTTAGTAGATCAAATATCTTATTATGAACTAAGAAAAGAACCTTTAAAACTTCAAATAGTTGAAGCTGAAAGTAAAATAGAAAATATTCAAAAAGCAATGCTTGATAAAAATATTGTTTTGCCTGATTATAATCAATTGGTAAATAGTGATGAATTTCTTCAACTAAGTGATCAATATAAAGTTTCAGAAGCTGAGCTAATAATGTATGAAGCTGTATTAACTTCAGCGTCCTCTAGTGATGATTTTAATACAATAAATTCTAGAACAAGTGAATTAACAAGTACAATATCTCAAAAAAGTAAGATAATGTTAGATACATTGAATCAAGAATTAGTAACTTATTCTACTGATGATATATATTCTAATGCATTAATTAGTGAATATGCTAGATCAATATTATCTAAAGCTTCTTGTGAAGTAGGCTTATCTGTATTAGAAGAAAGATCTTTACAATTTAATGAAGAATTAGATCAGTTACCTATTATAGAGAGAAGAGTTTTAGAGCTCCAAAGAGATGTTACAGTACTTCAACAAATTGGAGTACAACTTAGAACAATGCTTGAAGAAGTAAAACTTATTGAAGCAGCAGTTTCAGGAAATGTAACAATAGTTGATAAAGCAATTGTTCCTATTAACCCTGTTAGTCCAAACAAATTGTTAATTCTTGCTGTTGCTATTTTATTAGGTGCTGCATTAGGTTTCTTATTAGCTTTAGTTGTTGATATGACAGATAATACTATTAAAACAACTGAGCAATTGAGAAAAATGCTAAAACACACCACAATCCCATTATTGGGTTGGATTCCTTTAATTAAAGATAAAACACTAAATCCAACAGGGAAAAAGAATATAGGATATCAAAACTTATCTGTATATGAAGATCCAATAGCTTTTGAAAGTGAAAAATACATGGCTATTGTTTCTAATATTATATATGCATCAGGTGTAAATAAAAACAGAAGTATCACAGTTACTTCTTGTGATGTTAGTGAAGGTAAAAGTACATTAATTGCTAATATGGCTCTATGTTTAGCAAATATGGGAAGTCGTGTTTTATTAGTCGATGGTGATTTTAGAATGCCATCTATTGAAGCTAAGTTTGGTTATTCAAGAGCAAAAGTTGGGTTAGTAAATTTAATTCAAGAGGAAAATCTTGAATTTGAGGATGTTATTGTTCAACCTATTGAGGAAATGCCATTATTACATATTTTACCACCTGGCAGATTACCTTTAGTTCCTATTGCAGTATTGACTAGTCCAAAAATGGATTACCTAAATTCTTTGATTGGACCATATTATGACTATATTTTAATTGATGCACCTCCACTAGAATATGCTTCTGAAGTTATGACTTTTGGAGAAAGATTTGATTCATTAGTAATAAATATTAGAGCAAATATTACTACAAAATTAGCTCTTAATACTTTATTACAATCCTTAAATAGGGTAGAGAATAAGATTTCAGGGGTTGTCCTAAATTCTTGTTTACCTAAAGATGCTGAAACTACTGCTAATGTTAGCTCTAAATATGGTTATGGTTATGGAAGTAAGTATGGTAGTAAATATTTTTATGGTTCTGAAAAGAGTAAAAATAATAGAGCTGTTACTTCAAGACATAAAGCTGTTAGGGTATATAAACAAAGTTTAAAATATAGAAAAATTAGAGATACTGATTGGCAAAAGAAGAGGCCAACAGCACCAATTGCAAATATGCAAGCTAATTGGAAAAAACCTGAAGATTTGAATAGTTCCAAATCAGATAAAAATTTAAATAACAAGGAAGTAAATTATGATGATATTTTTACTTTCTTAGAAAATGACCCATCTTCAAAAGGGAAAATAAAAAAAACACAACAAAACGGGGAAAATAAGGAATAAATTTTAATATAAATTAGAAAATACTAATTTTGCCCTTGATTTTGACTAAGTTTTTTTATAGTATGAAAAAAATTTGGATTATGATTATTGTAGGAGTAAGTAAATGAAACTTTTAAAGCACTTATATAAAAGATTATATAATAACTTATTTACTTCTATTATCTATTTATTTATTTGTTAAATCAGTCTTTTATTAGACTGATTTTTTTTTGTGAGGAGAAAATATGGACAATTATTTTGTTGGAAGATCTTTGTGTGTTATTGATGATTTTAATATTGAAGAGAGGGCTTACTTATTTGATAAAGTAAAAAGTTTAAAAGCTGCTATGAGTAATAAAGACAAAGCAAAATTAGATGATTTTAGGATTAATGATCCAGATTTTGGTATCTACGAAGTCTTTTTAGAAGATTCTACTAGAACTAAAGAATCCTTTAAAAATGCAGCTAAATTCCATCAAACTAAAGTTAGTGAATTAGCAACATCTACATCTTCTTTTAATAAAGGGGAAAGTTTTAGTGATACCTTTAATACTTTAGCTGGTTACTCTAATTCCATCTTCATTATCAGAAGTAAAGTTGAAGGTGTTTGTGCTCATTTAGAAAATGAATGTTCATTGTTTGCTCAAAGAAATAATTTAATTAAACCTTCTTTTATTAATGCTGGAGATGGAAAACATGAACATCCTACCCAAGAGTTATTAGATGAATATACTTTTTTAGAAGATAATGAATTTAACTATGATGATATACATATTGCTTTAGTTGGTGATTTATTTCATGGAAGAACAGTTCATTCAAAAGCTAATGGTTTAAAAATATTTAAAAATGTTACAATTGATTTAGTTGCACCTATAGAATTAGCAATGCCTGAAACTTATATAAATATTATGAATGAGAATGGTTTTACTGTTAATATTTACTCTTCAATAGATGAATACATAAATAGTGGTAATGTTGCTAATAAGTGGTATTTCACAAGACCTCAATTAGAAAGAATGGGGGAACAAATCTTAAAGAGACAAACAGAATTAAGAGCATCCATAACTTTTAGAAAAGAGTTTATAGAAAAACTTCCAGAAAATACAAAATTTTATCATCCTTTACCTCGTCATAAATTAACTCCAACAATTCCAACATTTTTAGATAAAACAACATTAAACGGATGGGAAAAACAATCAATCAATGGAATGTATGTAAGAATTATTCTATTAGGTTTGTTAGGTGGTTCTCTAGGTAATGATTTTAATCCAACATTATCAAAAACTCCAAAATATATTGATGAAGAATATATTTTTAGTGTAGATAAAGTTGGAAAAAGCACTAAGAAAAAAGATTATAGTGAAGGTGTTAACCCAATACACACAGGAATTGTTATTGATCATATCTGTAAAGGCGATAGTCCTAAAGAAATTAGAGAGCATATGGCTTTAATTAGTAGAGTTATGGATATTGATGATTCTAAAGGTGGTGAATGGGTAAGCATGGGCTCTGATAATCAATATAAAGGAATATTGTTTAGACCTGGAAATAAGACCTTTACTAGAAAAGAATTGAAAAGGTTAGCAGCTATTGCTCCAGGTTGTACGCTTAATATTATCAAAGATAATGTTGTAGTAGAAAAATATAGAACAACAATGCCACCTAGAATTTATAACTTTGAAAACATGTGTTGTAAAAATGAAGCATGTATATCTAATCCAAAACAAGGGGAAGATGTAGAGGCAATGTTCTTTAGAACTAAAGATCATAAGTTTATTTGTAGTTACTGTGGTAAAGCTCATAGTTTTAAAGAAATATTTAAATAGAAATAAAAAAGTAGGAGAAAAAAATGAATAAAATTGAAGAAATAAAAAGTGAATATGCGAATAAGTTAGTAGATATTGCATTAGAATTAGGTGCTATTAAATTACAAGTAAAAGATCCTTTTACTTGGGCTAGTGGATATAGGATGCCAATTTATAATGATAATAGAAGATTATTACAAAGTCCTGAAGCTAGATTATTAATAGCTAGTGCTTTTGAAAAAATGGCAAAAGCCTTAGATTTTGATCCAGATAATATTGCAGGAACAGCAACTGCTGGTATACCTCATGCAACAACTCTAGCTGATAAAATGGGTAAAAGCTTATCTTATGTTAGATCATCATCAAAAGATCATGGATTAAATCAAAAAATCGAAGGTTTAGGTAATTCTAAAAGCTATGAAGGTAAGAAAGTACTATTAATTGAAGATTTAATTTCAACAGGTGGATCTTCAATTAATGCAGTTAAAGCAATAGTTGAAACTAACGGAGTTTGCCCATATACTCTAGCTATTTTTACTTATGGTCTTGATGCTTCATTAAAAGCATTTGATTCATTAGATCCTAAATGTGAAGCTTTTACAATTTTAGATTATGATACAATGATTAAAAGAGCTGTAGAAATAAAATATATAAATGAAGAAGAGGCTAAAGATTTAAGAGAATGGAGAGAAGATCCTTTTAGTTGGGGAATAAATCGTGGCTTTAAAAAAGTTGAAAAATAGGAGTTTATAATGAATTACATACAAAAATTAGAAGAAAGTGCAAAACATGTTAATAATATAGCATGTATGGGATTAGATCCTAAAATTGAAGTATTAGAAGATTCCGACAAAAATGTTAGAGAAAAAATAAGTGAACATTTTTATCAACTATTTAGAAGGATGAGTTTATCTGGTTTAATCCCTTCTGCATTTAAACCTAATATTGGATATTATCAAGCTCTTGATAAACCTAGAGATGAGAATTTTGATGGATCATTAGCTTTAGGCGATGTATTAGATATGTTAGATAATTATTTCCCATCTATTCCTGTTATTTTAGATTCTAAAAGAGGAGATATTGCAAGAAGTAGTTTAAATTATGCAATTGAAGCTTTTGATACATGGAATTGTGATGCAACTACAGTATCTCCTTATATGGGAAGTGATTCAGTTTCTCCATTCCAAGTTAAGGATAAAGGATTATATGTATTAAATAGAACAAGTAATCCAGGTGGAAAGGATTTACAAAATTTAGTTTGTGAAAATGATAAACCATTATATCTAAATGTTAGTGAGAAAATTGTCAGCTGGAGTGAAAAAGAAAAAGGTATTGGTGCTGTAGTTGGTGCAACTTCAATGAAGGAACTATTAGATATTTCAACATATTATAGTGATAAAGAGATACCAATGTTAATTCCAGGTGTTGGATCTCAAGGGGGAAGTGCAACAGAAGTAATTGCTAATTTAAATGAAGCTAATTATCCATTGTATTTAGCAAGAATAAATAGTTCTAGTGCATTAACTCATCCTTGGAAAAAAGGATATGCTCCTGAAAATTGGTTGGATTTATGTATTACACAAATAAGAGATTTATTAGAAGAGACAAAATTATAACATTATGAAAAAGACACTATTAGAAACATTATATAAAAACCATTGTAAAGAGAATGCTCCATTATATTTATCAACTGTAAGTGGAGTAATAACTACCAACAAAAAAATTATTAAATTTGTTGATAAAAATGTTAAAGAAATTGATATTATTACTACAAAAAGTTATCAAGTTACACCAAATTTAGGAAATCGAGAACCAATTCTATGTGAGACAGAGGCTGGAAATTTTGGTAATTCTGTAGGGTTAAGAAATCCAGGTTTGGATGTTGCTATTGAAGATGTAAAAACACTTAAAGCTAATAATTTAAATGCTTTTTTAAATGTTAGTGTATCAGCTAGTACAATAGAAGATTTTATAACATTATGTAGAGCTTTTAATGGTTTAGCTGATTCAATAGAGTTAAATTTTTCCTGTCCTCATGCTTCAAAAGGATTTGGAGCTTCAATTGGATGTGATCTAAATATTGCAAGTACATATGTCAAAGAAATAAAAAAAAGCATAAAAGATTTCAGTAGTTTATTATTTATTAAATTGACTCCAAATGTTGACAATATTGGAGAAATTGCTAAAGCCTGTGTTAACAATGGTGCTGATGGTATTGTAGCAATTAATACTGTAGGTCCTATAGTTCATATGGATCCATTATCTAATACTCCTATATTACAAAACAAACTAGGTGGTAAAGGTGGTAAAAGTGGTAATTGGGTTTATGATAGAGCAATTGAATGCATTAAAGAAATAAGAGAATATATTGGTGATGAAGTCCCTATATTAGGTATGGGTGGTGTTGATAATGGTATTAAAGCTAGAAAAATGGTTGAAGCCGGTTGTGATGCTGTAGGAATAGGTTCAGCTTTTGCTAGAGTAAAACAACCAAATTGGAGCAAATTCTTATCATTAGTAAAACAAGAATATTCTACTAAACAATTAGTCTCACAAGATTTTTTAATTAATGAAAGACAAATGGAATACAAAGAGATGTTTGTTAAAGAAATTTGTTATTATGGCAAAGATACTATAATAATTGAATTAGACAAAGATTTAGAATGCAAGGCAGGTGAGTTTGCTTTTCTTTGGTTACCAGGGATTGGTGAAAAACCTTTTACATTAGCTAATGATAGTCCTGTTACTTTTGTTATTAAAAGACGTGGAGAATTTACTAAAGCTCTTTGGGATTTAAAAGTAAATGATAAAATATATGTAAGAGGTATTTACGGTAAAGAAATTCAAAACGAAACTAGTAAAAATGCTATATTAATTGCTGGTGGAACTGGAGTTGCTGTTCTTCCTGCCCTATGTAAAAAATTAAAAAAAGAAAATACTTCAATAAGAACATATGTTGGAACAACAGAAGAGAATGCAAAAGATGCTTTGTTAGAATATGCATTAACTCCATATGGCCCTTTTAAATGTGTTTGTGATAATGGTGTTGTTGCAAGAGTATTAAATGAAATTGATAATTTTGAAATTTTAGAAGATACTAATATATATCTAGTAGGTCCAGAAATATTTATGTCTGTAGCTGCTAATAAGTTGATTGCTAGAGGATTTGATAAATCAAGATTATATTTATCGATGGAAAAAAGCACAAGATGTGGTGTCGGCATGTGTGGAGAGTGCGTATGTGGAGAGTCATTAACTTGTCAAAACGGAACTTTTGTAAAATATGAATATTTAGAAGAATTTGAAGCAGACACAATAAAGAGGTAATTATGGTAGATCCCCATGTTCATTTAAGAGATTGGAATGATAGTGAAAAAGAAACAATACTTCATGGCTTAAAAGTAGCATATGATTGTGGAATTAATGAAGTTTTTGATATGCCAAACACTAATCCTCCATTAACTGATAGAGAAACTATTTTAGATAGGTTGTCAGATGCTAATTTGGCAATTATGGAATTAAAAAAGAAAGATATTTTTTATCATGTTTATGCGGGTGTAACAAATGATGAAACTCAAATAAAAGAAATAGTTAAAACATATAATGAATTATTTCCTATGGTTATAGGGTTAAAGTTATTTGCAGGTCATTCTACAGGGAATATGGGGATAATTAATGAAGAAAAACAAAGACATATTTTTGAAGTATTAAAAAAAGAAAACTATAAAGGTGTATTAGCAATACATTGTGAAAAAGAATCTTTATTAGATAATTCAAAATTTAACAAAAGTGATTTTTCAACCCAAAGTATTGCTAGACCTAGAATAGCTGAAATAGAAAGTATTAAAGATATGATTAATTTTGCAAAAGAAGCAGAATTTGAAGGAACTATTCATATAGCACATATCAGCACAAAAGAAGGATTAGAACTTGTAAAACAAGCAAAGATGGAAAATTTGTCTTTTAAAATTTGTTGCGGAGTAACTCCTCATCATGTATTATTAGATGAAAAAAGTGCTAATAACATTTCGTATGCTAAAATGAACCCCCCTTTAAGAGAAAAAGAAGATAATGAAGCTTTAATGTTAGGGTTAGAAGATGGAAGTATTGATTTTATCGAAAGTGATCATGCTCCACATACAATAAGAGATAAGAAAAATGGAGCTAGTGGTATACCAGGATTTTCTTCAACTTTATTGCTGATTGAAAAATTAATGGGAAAAAAAGTTTCTAAAAATCGAATAAAAGATTTAATGGGACGAAATGTTTATAAAATATTCAATCTTGATAAAGAAGGTGTAAATTTTAATGTTAAGCAAGCTTTTAAATTAAGAGAAATATCAAATGAAGCTTCTAAAGAATATCCTTATGATGCATTTATTTCTTTGAGAAATAAGTAACAGAACTATTAGTAAATTCAATCTCAAAGAAGATAATTTGAAATATTTTTTCTCTTAAATAATAAAAAGAGAGGAGAAATAATGATGGTTGAAGTTAGAAAATATTCATCAAGGCATTTAGAGATAAAGTTTATTTTACCTTTTGCAAAAAAGAAAGTACTTAAAAAAAATATAACTTATTATCTTTTTACTCCAGATCAATTAAATGTAAATGCAACTACAACTTCTTTAGAATCTATGAGGCATAAATTCAAAACACATGGAAGATATGCTTCACCTGAGTTATCTTTAGATGAATTAATTAATGAAAATAATAAAATTAGTCCTTTATTTAAGCTAAACGAGTATATCGACTTATTAAAATCTGGGGAAACTTTAGAAATAAGTGATATTGAATTTACACATGAAGCTCAAGCTACAGTAAATACAATTCGACATCAATTAGTTAATTTAAAATCTGATTGTTATTGTTTAATTAAAGAAAAAAAGAAAGATGAATTATATTTAAAAATCAAAGATTGTAGAAAAAAACGTAAGATTATTGAATCTAAATTTACTCTATTAATTAATGATATTAAGCAATTAAAATTAAAAAACAATATGTTTTTGCAAGCTTTGTTATGGGCAGATGAAGCTTGTAGTTTAACAAGTGAACAATACACTAGTGAAATACTTGGTATTTGTGAAAAAAATGAAGAATATAGAAAAGTAAATAATATTTTATCTAAGATTATTAATCATGAAAATAGACGAAGAAAAAATATGGGGTATGAAAGTAATAAAGATTTAGAATCTTTAGCTTATCGAAGAGAATCTCTTAGAAAATGGAGTAAAAGTGTATTAAGACTTGAACCCATGGTTTCTAAAACTCCCAAACGGATAAATGAAATAGTAGCAGGAGTTGCTGCATCATTAGCTATGACCTTTACTTTGATTGCAACTTTTTTTGCTCAATCTTATTTTGCTGAAAAGACAATTCGTTGGGAATTATTAGTAATTATCATTTATGTGTTTAAAGATAGAATCAAAGATGCGATAAAAAGAATATTTAATATATTTCAACCAAGTCTTGTTGCTGATGAAATATACTCATATATATCTCCTAGAACTGGTAAAAAAGTTTGTTCTGCAAAAAATAATCTACAATATAAAACTGAAAATACTGTAAATAAAAAAGTGAGAGATGTAAGAAGGGAGATTAGTAAAAATCCATTTTATAAAATGTTTAGAGAAGAATCAGTTGTGAAATTTTCTCATTATTTAAAAATATATCCTTTAGTTAAGAATAAAGATATATATATAAGGCCTTGGCTAACTAATATAGCATTAGTTGATCATATAAGAATGGATGATTGGTTTAAAGAAATGATTGATAATTATTTAGATATAGACAATATTAATGAACCAAATAACAGTGTATATCATATTCATTTAATTATTGAGGATAAAATAAATAAAAAAGAGAGCCAATTTTATCATTATTTAGTTGTTTTAGATTATAGTGGTATTTTGTATGTTAAAGAAATGAATGATAAATCAATACCTACTAGTTATGAATTAACTCAACAGCTTGAAAGAAGAAGAATAAAAAGAGAAAAGAAAATACAAAAACAACAAAGGTTAGAACTTTCTAAGAAAAAAATAAGCAAAGAAAAAGATAGTGAGATAACAGAGTAAACAAGTATTATAATCTAAGTAAAAACTGTTTATAACTTATATTTAGGCATTTTTAGTTAATATTTTAAGTGTCTCAAATATTTTTATTAAAAATAAAACAAGCTAATTATTCGCAACTAACTAATTCTATTTTGTTTGAGGTTGAAAATATAAAAACTTTATAATATATTGTTTTTAAGGGATATTATTTTATAATAAATTTTTAAATAATCTTTAGAGGAGGAAAATAGATGTCAGATGATAGTGGCAGTCCTTTGCCTAGACATATAACTAATAAATTCACCGTTTCCTCTTTCAAATTAATATAAGTTTTTTTTGATTGTTCTTTAAGAGGAAACGTCTTGGAGGACAAAAAATGATTACAATTAGAAATAATGTAGTATCACGCGTTCCAGGTGATACTCCAAAAGAAACAGATTATGTATGGGTTGATGCTAGAGATATCAATAGAGATGATATTGTTATTTTAGAAGAAGAATATGCTATAGATAGTGAACTTCTTGCAGATATTATGGACCCAGATGAACAAGCACGTATTGAAAAAGAAGATGATTATACCGCTTTGATTGTTAGACTTCCTGCTAAGGATGATGATTGTGAAGGGGTAAACCAATATGCCATTCCTTTAGGTATTATCCTATATAAAAATATGGTTATTACAATTTGTCAAAGTGATTCAGTAGTATTAGAAGATTTTGCAAGAAAAAGGTTTAGACAATATCCTGTTGAAACTAAAGAAGGTTTTGTTATTTCTATAATGGAGAGAGCTGCTTTAGTTTACATCAGACTTTTAAAATATATAAATAGACAAAAAAACCAAGTTGAAGAGAAGCTTTCTGGATTTGTAATGAATAGAGAGTTATTACAACTTATGCAAATTCAAAAAAGTTTAGTTTTCTTTAAAACTAGTTTAACTACTAATGAATTATTATTAGAAAAATTGCAAAAATCACCATATTTTAAGTTAGAAAGTGAAGAAGAAGTTGAGTTTTTAGAAGATACCATAGTTGATAATAAACAGGCTATTTCTATGGCTAATATTTATTCTGACTTATTAGCTGGTACAATGAATGTTTTTGGCTCTGTTATTAGTAATAATATGAATGTGATAATGAAAAGATTAACAATAATTTCTATTGCACTCATGTTCCCAACCTTTATCGTAAGTTTCTATGGAATGAATGTAAAATTACCATTTTCAACAATACCTTTTGTATGGTTTTGGTTGTTGGTAGGTTGTATCTGTTCTGCAATAATTGGATCTTGGTTCATCTCAGATAAACGTAATACTTCTTTAGTAGAAAGAGCCAATTCGATAGAAGAAAAGCATAAAAAAGATAAAAAGAAAAAGAAAAAACTTAAAAAACAATTATCATGATTAATATATTTTTAATTATTTTATATGAGGTTAAGTTTTGAAAAAAGTAATATTAGATTCAGATATGGTAGAGGGTTTTGACGATGGAGTTGCACTCTTGCTTTTGGAAAAAGCCTCTAATATTGATTTACTTGGAGTTACCACAGTAAGTGGTAATTCTAATGTTGAAGTATCTATTGCAACAGCAATAAAACAATTAGAAATAATAAATTCAACTACTCCTATTTATAAAGGTAATCTTTTAGGAATAAATGAAAATAGATATAAATATGATTTTTTTAGAGAAGAAGAAAATCTTGTAAGTAAGATAAGATATTCTGGATTTTTGACTTCATATATAAATTCTAAAGAGAAGATTGAATTTCCCGATTTTAAAAAAGTATATTCTTTCTTTTATAAAAATGAATGTACTTATAAAAATATTTACTACCCTAATAAAGTAGATGAAAAAGGAATTGATAATGCTGTTGATTTTTTAATAAATCAAGTAAATAAATACCCTAATGAAATAACAATATTATCAATTGGTCCATTAACAAATATAGCAAAAGCAATAAAGAAAGATCCCTCATTTCCCTCAAAAGTAAAAGAAATTGTATATATGGGTGGAGCTTTTTTTGTTGATGGTAATTCAACTAAAAATGCCGAGTTTAATTGGTGGTTTGATCCTGATGCTACTAAAATATGTATAAATTCGAAGTGGGGAAAAGAAGAAAATGATTTTAATAATCAAATAATATTTTCTCTAGAAACAGCATTAAATACTAAAAGAATGCCTCAAGCATTATATGAAAAGATATTAAAAGAAACTTATCCTGAATTTAAAACTTTATTGTTAAAAAGTAATGGTATGGTAGCTCCTTTTAATATTTGGGATGTTTTAGCTGCCTCTTATGTTATTAATCCCTCTATTGTTATATCTTGGAATAATGATAACAATAAAGAAAAGAAAGGTGTATATATTGATATAGAAACTGAATTAAATTCAAATTATTCAAAAGCTTTTGCTTATAAAGAATATAAACCTAAATGTATGAAGGCAATAATAGCAAATAAAATTAATGATGAATTTTTATTTAATAAAATATTATATCCTTTATTAAAGCAATAAATTTTTACTTATTCTCACCAATAATTTGATAATGTGTTTTTCGATAAAAGGAAGGAGATTGTCCTGTATTGTCTTTAAAACATTTTGAAAAATGAAATTGGCTATTATAATTTAATTTAGCTGAAATCTCTTTTATGCTTAAAGAAGTTGTAGCTAGAAGTGATCTAGCAGCTTCTAATTTTAGCATTGAAAAGTATTTTATTGGTGGATAACTCATCTTTTTGCAAAATAATCTATTGAAATATATAGGATTTAGACAAACATAAGAAGCTAATTCCTCTAGGGTTATACTTTCAAAGAGATGTAATCTCATATATTTTAATGCTTTTTCAACAGGTACATTAATACTTTCTTCTTCTACGTAGTTTTGATTCAAGCTGTATAAAAATCCTAATAATTTATGGCAACTTGCTAATCTAAGGTTTTTATTTTTACTCATACCATTATCTTTAATCCATTCAAAGAAAAATCTTCTGTTTTCAGTAAGCGTAATAGGTCCTAAAGAATTTAAATAAGTAATTAAATCTTTATCAGTTTCATTAAATTCCATTAATACAGCATAATAAGAAATGAAAGAATCCTTTTCTGCTGTGATTTTATGATCAACATACTCAGAGGTAATATATACTTGATTTTCTTTAATCCTATATTTTTTCTTATTAGTTAAGAAAATACCATCGCCTTCTAAAAAGTAATGTACCTCAAATTGATTCTTTTTGTGAGAATGTAATCTTTGATGCCATGCTAAGGCTTCTTCTTCATGAAGCTGTAATACTGATACACAATCTAAAATATCCATAAGTTAATATTATATATATAATATATATTTTGTCCATGTTTTTTTCATTTTTTCTATGTTTATATAAGGATATAAAATATTAGGAGAAGCAAAAATGGCTATAACACTAGGTATTGATTGTGGTACTCAGAGTACAAAAGTTTTATGCTATGATTCAATTAAGAAGGAAGTAATTTCAATTACTACAGCCCCTCATGATATGATTTCAAAAGAAGATGGAACTAGAGAACAAGAGGCATCTTGGTATATAGATGCACTTATAACTTGTTTTAACCAAATTCCTAGTGAAATTAAACAAAAAGTTGAAGCAATTGGGGTTTCTGGTCAACAACATGGTTTTGTTCCTTTAGATGAAAATGGCAACCCTCTTTATAATGTTAAATTATGGTGTGATACATCTACTGCTAATTATTGTGACATTTTGACAGAAAGATTAGGTGGAGAAGAAAAAGTTTTTTCATTAATTCAAAACCAAATATTAGCAGGTTATACGGCATCAAAGGTATTATATCTAAAAGAAAATCACCCTGACTTATATTCTAAACTAGCCCATATATTATTACCTCATGATTATATTAACTACTATTTAACAGGTGAATATGTTATGGAGGATGGTGATACTAGTGGTACTGCTTTCTATAATGTAGAAAAAAGAGAATGGTCAGATGAAGTATTAAAAGCAATCGATAGTGAGAGAGATTTAAAAGAAACTTTACCTAAAATATTAAAGACTTCTGAAGTGGTTGGAACTATTAGAGAAGAAGTTGCTAAGAAATTAGGAATTAATAAAGATGCTATAGTTTCTGTTGGTGGTGGCGATAATATGATGGGTGCTATTGGTGCTGGTTGTACATCCGATGGAGATTTAGTAATGAGTCTTGGCACTAGTGGAACATTATTTGGTTATAGTGAAAAGCTCATAGCTGATAAAAAGAATAGATTAGCAGCGTTTATTTCAAGCAGTGGTGGTTATTTACCTCTTCTATGCACTATGAATTGTACTGTTGCTACAGAGCAAATTAGAACTTTACTTGATCTTGGTGTTAAAGAACTTGATTTAATTGCAAATGAGAGTAAAGCAGGTGCTAATGGAATAATTTTCTTACCATATTTTAATGGAGAGAGAACTCCAAACTATCCAAAGGCTGAAGCTGTAATCGCTGGCATGAATATGACAAATACAAATAGAGCAAATATAGCAAGAGCTTCATTAGAGAGTGCTATTTATTCTATGAAAGTTGGTCTTGAAGCATTTAAAGAACAAGGTTTTAAACCAGCAAAAATTATATTAATTGGAGGTGGTGCTAAATCTAAAATTTGGGCACAGATAGTATCTGATATGTTTAATTTAGATGTTATGACGCCATTAATTACAGAAACAGCAGCTTTTGGTGGAGCCTTACAAAGTTTAGCAACTTTAGAGAAGAAAAGTGTAAAAGAAATAACTGATATACATACACAATTTAACAAGGAGAAGATTTTTACTCCGAATAAAGAAAATTATGATTTGTATAAAAAAGGTTATGAAAAATATCAAAAATATGATTCGTCATTAAGTAATTTATTTAAATAAGACAAGGAGAAGCACATGGATTATTTTGTAGGAAATAAAGAATATTTTAAGAACATTGGTAAAATTAAATTTGAAGGTAAGGGAAGTGATAATCCTTTAGCATTTAAATATTATGATGCAAAAAAAGTAATTAATGGTAAAACAATGGAAGACCATTTAAGATTTGCTACAGCATATTGGCATAGTTTTTGTGCAAATGGTACTGATCCATTTGGAAATGCGACTATAGAATTCCCTTTTTCAGATGCAGACCCAATGCAAAATGCAAAAAATAAAGCAGATGCAGCTTTTGAATTTTTCACAAAATTAGGGACACCTTATTATTGTTTTCATGATGCCGATGTAGCGCCTGAAGGAAATAATACTAGTGAATATTTGAAAAACTTTAATGAAATTTCTGACTTGTTGTTAGAAAGACAAAAAGCTACAGGCATAAAACTATTATGGAATACAGCGAATGCTTTCTCAAATCCAAGATATATGAATGGTGCAATTACAAACCCTGAATTCGATATTTTAACTAGAGCTGCTTTACAAGTTAAAACTTGTTTAGATGTTAATGTAAAATTAGGTGGTGAAAATTATGTATTCTGGGGTGGAAGAGAAGGATATATGTATTTACTAAATACAGATATGAAGAGAGAAAGAGAACATTTAGGTAAATTCTATAATATCGTAAGAGATTATGCTAGAAGTATTGGATTTAATGGGACTTTCTTAATTGAGCCTAAACCTATGGAACCATCTAAACACCAATATGATTATGATGCACAAACTGCTATTGGTTTTATTAAAGAATTTGGTTTAGAAAATGATTTTAAGTGTAATATTGAAGCGAACCATGCAACATTAGCTGGACATACTTTTGCACATGACTTACAAGTATGTGTTGATAATAATATGTTAGGAAGTGTTGATGCTAACCAAGGTGATTATCAAAATGGATGGGATACAGATGAATTCCCTACAGATGTTTATGAAACTACTAGAGCTATGATGATTATTCAAAAAAATGGTGGATTACATTCAGGTGGATTAAATTTTGATTCAAAGAGAAGACGTAATAGTACAGATTTAGAAGATTTATTTATTGCTCATATTGGTGGAATGGATACCTTTGCACTTGGCTTAGAAATTGCTGATAAAATTGAAAAAGATGGTAAAATTGATGAATTCTTAAAACAAAGATATTCCTCTTTTGATAGTGGTAATGGTAAAGCTTTTGAAGATGGAAAATTTAAATTAGAAGATCTTGCAAAAATGGGTGAAACTGCGGAATGTAAAAAAATCTCAGGAAAACAAGAATACTTAAAGAATTTAATTAATTCTTATATGTTTTAAATTGATTTACGCTTAATTTATATACAAAAAAAACAGACTATTGTATAATTACAATGGTCTGTTGGTTTTTAAAGAAATAATAGTTAAATTTTTACGTAATTAATTTCTTTGTATTGTCTCACAGTTTAAAAATATTTTCTTTGTTTCTTTAGAATATTCTTCATTATTAATTTTATTTAATAGTAAATTAACAGCAGTTGTTGCAATAGCATTAATGGGTTGTAGTATAGAATCAACTGGTATTTTTAATAGATCAAGCCATTTATTATTATCAAAAGTACTAATTTTTGTTATGTTAGTTTTGTCTCCAAGTTTATAAATTGCATCAATTACTTCATTAGTAATATTTGTTGATGTACAAACTACGGCACTTAATTCAGAGTTCTCGAGTAAGAAAGTTTTAATGTTTTTTCCGTCAATACCTGCATCAAAAGGAATTGTTAAAATATGAGATGGATTATATTTATCGTTATCTATGCAAGCTAATTTATACCCTCTATTTCTCTCTCTAGCACAGTAATTATCATCATTAAATGTTATAAAACCAACATTGTTATGATTTGCTTCAAAAAGCTTTCTAGTTATTAAGTAGCATGCAGTTAAATTATCAATTCCAACAAAATCAAAAATATCAGAGTCTATTCTTCTATCTATTTGTACAATAGGGAATTGTGCATATTTTGAATGATCAGCTTTTGTATTGGTTGGTGCTAAAATAATACCTTTTACTCCATGGTTAATCATATGCTCAATACATTGAATTTCTTTCTCTGAATTTTCTTCACTATCCATAAATATAATATTTATATCATTGTCGTATGCAAAGTCTTCAAGCTCTCTAATTAAGTCGGTGAAAAAATCTACCCTAATATCAGAGATGATAACACCTATTGTTAAATCTCCTTTAGAATAGCTTCTATTTGAGGGTAGTTTATAACCTAATTCCTCAATAGCTTCTATTATTATTTGTTGTGTAGATTCTTCAATCTTTCTTGTTTTGTTAATAAAATGAGAAATTGTTGCTATAGAATATCCTGTTTTATCGGCAATATCTTGCAAGCGAACTTTTTTCTTTTTTTTCATTATGAGTACCTCGTCTTTCTGTTGTTTTAATTATAACTGTTAAAGGTTATTTAAATCAAGGAAAAAAATACGAAAATTTTACGTAAAATTTTTCTTGACAGAAATTAAAACTCATTATATTGTTTATTTAAGTTCAAAAACCTCAGTTAAAATACTGAAAAGTTTTTAATTAAGAAGGATTGATGAATAAAAGAAACAATAAAAGAATAAAACATGGAGGTTTTATAATGAAAAAGTTATGTAACTTATTTTTTGTGATGGTAGTTGCAATTTCACTCACTTTCGTATCATGTTCTGCTAAAACAGAAGAAAAAGCTGCACCAGTTGCAACAGAAGCAAAGGCAGAGGTAACAACAAGCGCATCCGATTTAAAAATTGGTATGTCTTTCCAAGAATTAAACAACTTATATTTTGTTGTAATGAGAGAAGCACTAGAAGATGCATGTGATTCAATGGGAGCTGAAGTATTAGTAACTGATGCAAGACATGATGTTACTAAACAAATTAGTGATATTGAAGATATGGTACAAAAAGGTATAGATATCTTACTAATTAACCCTACTGATTCAGTTGGTGTACAAAGCGCAGTTGAAACAGCTAAAGAAGCTGGTGTTGTTGTAGTTGCTATTGATGCTCAAGCATCAGGTCCATTAGATTCATTCTGTGGTTCAAAGAACTATGATGCTGGTTACATGGCTGGTGAATATTTAGCTAAAGAAATTGGTGGTAGTGGTGATGTAGCTATCCTTGATGGTATTCCTGTTGTTCCTATCCTACAAAGAGTAGAAGGTTTCACAGATGCTATGAAAAATTACCCAAATATTACAATTGTTGACAAACAAAACGGTAAACAAGAACGTTCAGTAGCTATGGATGTTACAGAAAACATGATTCAAGCAAATCCTAACTTAGTTGGTTTATTCTCAGTTAATGATGGTGGTTCAATGGGTTCTTTAGCAGCAATCGAAGGTTCAGGTAAAGACATTGCATTAGTATCAGTTGATGGTTCTCCTGAAGCAGTTGAAGCTATTAATGCTGGTGGTGCTTTCAAAGCAACTAGTGCTCAATTCCCAAGAGACCAAGTTCGTATTGGTTTAGGTATTGCATTAGCTAAATACTGGGGAGCAAATGTTCCTTCAGAAATCCCTGTAGATGTTGTACTTCTAGATAGTACTAACTCAGCAGATTTCTCATGGTAGTAAATAATTAATAGATTATTACAAATGTAGATGTATTTGTCTGCTAGAATTTATTCTAGCAGACAAAATAAAGTAATAGGTGAGAAAATGAGTGAATATATATTGAAATTGACGAATATCTCAAAGCACTTTGGTGGAGTAAAAGCTTTAGAAAATGTTCATTTGAATGTTTTAAAAGGTGAAGTTCATGCATTAGTTGGCGAAAATGGCGCTGGTAAATCTACTCTTATGAAAGTTCTTTCAGGTGTTCACCAACCAACCTCAGGAACAATTGAATTTAATTCAGAAATAGTTAAATTTTTAGATCCTCAACAAGCAAGAGATGCAGGTATTGGAATAATATATCAAGAATTTAGTTTAATTCCAGATTTAAAAGTATATCAAAATATCTTTTTAGGTAGAGAATTAAAGAAAAAAAATGGAATTTTAGATTCCAAAAGAATGATTGAAATTGCAGCTGAAAAATTAAGTGATTTAGGTGTTGATATTGATCCTAAAGAAACAGTAAGAAATTTAAGCATTGCAAAACAACAATTTTGTGAAATTGTAAAAGCTGTAAGTGATGAATTAAAAGTATTAATTTTAGATGAACCAACAGCAACATTAACTCCAGGAGAGGTTGAACAATTATTTTTATTAATGAGACGACTTCAAAAGAGAGGAGTTTCAATGATTTTTATCTCTCATCATTTAGATGATATTTATACAATTGCAGATAATGTAACAGTATTTAGAGATGGCCAATTCATTGGAACAAATATTGTAAAAGAAATAAAACAAGATAAATTAATTAATATGATGGTTGGACGAACTGTAGAACAAGAGTTCCCACAAAAACCAAGTATTGAAGAAGTAGAAAAACAACCAATTTGTTTAGAGGCTGAAGTACAAAGGTTATCTAAGTTAGAAAAACAACATATTACCTTAAGAAAGGGTGAAATACTTGGTGTTGCCGGCTTAGTTGGAGCTGGTAGAACTGAACTCTTTAGAGCATTAATTGGTGCTGATAAAGCTTATTATAAAAAAATCATCAAAAATGGAAAAGAAATCAAACTTAGAACTCCAAATGAAGCTTTAAATAATGGGATTGGTTTAGTTCCTGAAGATAGAAAAACTCAAGGCTTAATACTACCTTTTACAATAAAAGATAATATTGTAATCAACTCATTAGAAACAGAAGCTAAAGCTAAAGTATTTGAAAATAAAGAAGCTAATATCAAAAATAGTACTTCTATGGTTAAAAAAATTAATATTAAGACTCCATCGATTTTACAATACGTTTGTAATTTAAGTGGTGGAAATCAACAAAAAGTGGCCATCGCAAAATGGTTAACAACAGATTGTGATGTTTTAGTATTTGACGAACCAACAAGAGGTGTTGATGTTGGTGCAAAAGCAGAAATATATGAATTAATTCGAACCCTAGCTAAACAAGGTTTATCAATTATTATGATTTCAAGTGAAATGCCAGAAATTGTAGGGTTAAGTGATAGGGTTCTTACTATAAAAGATGACAAAATTGTTGCAGAGCTAAAAGGAAATGAAATAGATCCTGAAGTAATTATGAGTTATGCAACAGGAGGGGCTAAATAATGAAAGATGAAAAAAAGATAACAATACAGCCATTATTAAATTCAATAAATAAAGAAAAAGCTAAAGATTTATTCACAAAGCCTGCAACTTTTACATTTATTGCTTTTGTAGTGTTATGTATATTTATGGGTGTAATTTCAGATACATTCTTTGAAATTGGTAATATTAATAATATATTAAGACAAATTTCAGTTAATGCAATTATATCTATTGGTATGACAATGGTTATTTTAACAGGTGGAATTGACTTATCAGTTGGACCAGTTATGGCTTTATCTAGTACATTTATGGCCGGTGCTATGCTTTCTGGTGTTAATCCAGTCATTGCAGTTATTATCGGATTATTAACTGGATTAGTATTTGGGTTTTTAAATGGTATTTTAATTTCCTATGGTAAGCAACCAGCATTTATCGTTACTTTAGCTATGATGGAAATTGCTAGAGGTATAGCTCTTCTTTATACAGGTGGATATCCATTAAGTGGTCTACCAAAATCATTTGGTTTTATAGGTAAAGGAAGTGTTTTAGGCATTCAAACACCTGTTTTATTAATGATAATTTTATATATTGTAGCATACTTTATCTTAAATAAATTTGTATTTGGACGTTATGTATATTCTATCGGTGGTAATGAAGAAGCTTCAAGATTATCAGGTATTAAAGTTAAGAAATATAAATTAATGGTTTATGTATTCAGTGGGCTAACTGCTGCTGCAAGTAGCTTGATTTTAACTTCAAGGTTAATGAGTGGTCAACCTAATGCTGGTGTTGGTTTTGAACTAGATAGTATCGCAGCTGTTGTATTAGGTGGTACTGATATGTCTGGAGGTAGAGGTCATATATTTGGAACATTATTAGGTGCATTGATGCTTGGTGTTTTAAATAATGGGCTAAATCTAATGGGTGTATCACCATACATGCAAAGAGTTGTAAAAGGTATGATTATTATTGCAGCTATTTTCTTAAGTTCAAAAAGAGAAACAAAAAAATAAATAACAAATAATTAAGTAGGAGAAAAAAATATGAGTATTCCAAAAACAATGCGAGCTTTAGTAGCTTATAGCAAAACTGATTATAGATTTGAAGAAAATTATCCAACTCCAGTTTGTGGTGATGATGATGTTATTATTAAAACCGAGGCTTGTGGTATTTGTGCTGGCGATTTAAAGTGTATGCATGGTGCTGCAATGTTTTGGGGTGATGAAACACAACCTTCATGGGTAGAACCACCATTTATCCCAGGTCATGAGTTTTTAGGAACAATTGTTGAAATGGGTAAAAATATCAAAGGTTTTGAACTAGGTGATAGAGTTACACCTGATCAAATTGTACCTTGTGGTGAATGTAAATTCTGTAAAGATGGACATTATTGGATGTGCCAAAAACATCATATTTTTGGTTTCTTTGATAGTGAAAATGGTGGTATGGCAGAATATGTTAAACTTCCTAAAGGTTCCGTTATACATAAAGTTCCTAAAACAATTCCAATGGAAAAAGCAGTATTAGTAGAACCTTATGCTTGTTCTAAACACTGTGTAGATAGAGCTCAAATTCAATGTGAAGATGTAGTTGTATTATCTGGTGCTGGTACTTTAGGTCTTGGTATGGTTACATATGCTAAACAAAGAAATCCTAAATTATTAATAGTATTAGATTTAAAAGATGAAAGATTAGAATTAGCAAAAAAAATGGGTGCTGATTTAGTATTAAATCCTAGTAAAGTAAATGTAGTTGATGAAGTTATGAAATTAACTGATGACTATGGTTGTGATATATATATTGAAGCAACAGGTGCCCCTGCATCAGTAGTTCAAGGTATGCAAATGATTAGAAAATTAGGTAGATTTGTTGAATTCTCTGTATTTGGAAAAGAAACAACACTTGATTGGTCAATTATTGGTGATAGAAAAGAACTAGATGTATTAGGTGCTCATTTATCTCCATATTGTTTCCCTTATGTAATTGAAAAGATTGGAGATGGTACATTAAAAACTGATGGTGTTGTAAGCTCTGTTTTCAAAATTGAAGAATGGGAAAAAGCTTTTGATTATGCTACAGGAAAATATGGCGATTATAAAGTTGCTTTAACTTTCTAATATTAAGAAATTAAGTTTATGCTTTATTAACTAAATATAGATTAATAAAGCATAAAACTTATATAAATGTGCTAATTAATTGGATTAATTATATGAAAGAGTTAAAAGAATTTCTTCTTACCATTATAAAAGAAGCTGGAAATATAGCATTAGAATATTTTAATAAAGAGATTGAAAATAAATCTTTTAGTAAAGGTTTAGGAGTAGATGTAGTTAGTAATGCTGACATAGAAGTTGAGAAATATTTGAGGGGTATAATAAAAAATAGGTATCCACTTCATTCAATATTAGGTGAAGAAGAAGGTTTAGATAACGGTAATGATTATAAATGGATAATTGATCCAATTGATGGGACTGTTTCTTTTTTACATGGGCAACATCATTGGGGTGTATCAATAGCCTTATCAATTAACAATGAAGTTGTCTTAGGTGCTCTTTACAATCCTGCATATAATTATTTGTTTTTTGCAGAAAAAGGTAAAGGTGCTACTTTAAATAATAAAAAAATAAATCCAAGTTTTGTAGATACATTAGATAAAGCATGTGTTTGTACAGGTTTTTGTTGTCTTAGATCTCAATGGAAGAAAAATAATTTAGAGATATTTAATGATGTCGCAAAACAAGTTCAAGGTATTAGAAGATTAGGTTCAATTGCAAGTGATATAGCATTTGTAGCATGTGGGAAATTAGATGCATGCTGGGAAATGAATGTAAATTTATATGATGTAGCGGCAGCTTTATTAATTGCAAAAGAAGCTGGCGCTATTGTATGTGATATGGAAGGAAAGGGGCAAAATGTAATTAATTTTCCATTAGTCACAAATCCCTATTTAAAACAACAAATGTTAGATATTTTTGATAAACATGAAATTCCTTTTGAAAACAGGAGATAAATAATGGATAAAAAATCAATAGTAAAAGTTATTGAAGAAGGTAATTCAGTATTAGGAATTGAATTAGGTTCAACTAGAATAAAAGCAATATTAATTGATGAAACAAATACCCCAATTGCATCAGGAAATTTTGATTGGGAAAATTCTTGTATTGATGGGATTTGGACTTATTCATTAGATGATGTAGAAATAGGATTAGCTTCTTGTTATAAAAGTCTAAAAGAAGATGTTTTTCAAAAATATGGAGTTGTATTAAAAAATATTAAATCAATTGGTATTAGTGCTATGATGCATGGTTTTATAGCAGTTGATAAAGATAATAATTTATTATCCCCCTTTAGAACTTGGAGAAATAATATAACATCTGATCAAGCTTCAAGATTAATAAAATTGTTTAATTATCCTATTCCACAGAGATGGAGTATATCTCATTTATTATATTCAATAGAAAAAAATGAAGAGTTTTTAAATAAACTAGATTTTGTTTCAACTTTATCAACATATGTACATAGATTATTGAGTGGTGAAAAAGTTGTAGGTGTTGGTGATGCTTCAGGTATGTTCCCAATTGATATTAACACAAATGATTATAATCAAAATATGGTTGAAAAGTTTGATAATGAAATTATTAAAAATAAGTATAATTGGAAGATAAGAGATGTTTTCCCTAAAGTATTAGTAGCAGGAGATGTTGCTGGAAAGTTAAGTATTGAAGGGGCTTCTTTACTTGATAAAGATGGGGATTTAAATAGTGGATCTATTATGTGTCCTCCTGAAGGTGATGCTGCAACAGGTATGGTTGCAACAAATAGTATATCACCTAGAACAGGTAATGTTTCAGCAGGTACTTCAGTTTTTTCAATGGTAGTATTAGAAAAAGAATTATCAAAAGTTTATGAAGAAATTGATTTAGTTGCAACTCCAGATGGGAAGTTAGTAGCAATGGCACATACTAATAATTGTACTAGTGAATATGATTCTTGGATTAATTTATTTAAAGAAGTAATTGAATCAACAGGTTTCTCTATAAAAACAAGTAAACTATATGACGATTTATTAAATCTAGCATTAGCTGGAGATAAAGAATGTGGAGGCCTTTTATCTTATAACTATGTTTCAGGAGAACATGTAACAGGTTTTTCTAAAGGTGCTCCTTTATTTGTTAAAACCGTAAATTCTAATTTTAATTTAGCTAATTTTATGAGATGTCAATTATATTCTTCTCTTTGTTCGATGAAAGTAGGATTGAATATATTATTTGAAGATGAAAAAGTAAATTTAGATTATATAAATGGACATGGTGGATTTTTTAAAACAGAAGGTGTAGGTCAAAAAATAATGGCAAGTGCTTTTAATGCACCTTGTGCAATCTTATCAACAGCTGGTGAAGGTGGTGCTTGGGGGATTGCTATATTAGCAGCTTTTAGTGCAAAATCTAAACAATTAACTTTAGCAGATTTCTTAAATAAAAAAGTATTTAACGAATCAAATGTTAACATCGTTACTCCAGAGAAAGCAGATGTTGAAGGGTTTAATGAATTCTTTAAAAGGTTTATTAAAGGTCTTTCAATTGAAAGAGCTGCTGTAGATATCTTAGCATAAAGGGAAAATAATGAATAAAAGTTATTATATTGGATTAGACAATGGTGGAACATCAACTAAAGCTGTTCTTTTTGATAATAAAGGGACTGAAATATGTTCTTCAAGTAGAATGCTAGAGATGTTAAGAGTAGCACCACTACAAACTGAAAGAGATTTAAGTGAATTATTAGAAAAGAATTTAGAATGTATTATAGATGTTGTAAATAATTCGAATATTAATAAATCCTTAATTAAAGCTATATCAATTAGTGGTCATGGTAAAGGATTATATCTTTGGGGCAAAGATAATAAACCTGTTAGAAATGGGATAGTATCGACTGATAATAGAGCTACAGATATAGTTAAAAAATGGGAAGAAGAAGGTGTTTGTGATAAGATATTTAAAACTAATTATCAAAGTGTTTTAGCTTCCCAACCTGTTTCAATTTTAAAATGGTTGAAAGAAAATGAAATTGAAAATTATAATAATATTAAATGGGTATTCGAATGCAAAGATTACATTAGATATTGTTTAACTAATGAGGCTTATGCTGAAATAACTGATTATTCGGGCTCAAATTTACTTAATTTATCAACAAAATCTTTTGATAAAGATTTATTAAAAACTTTTGGTATTGAAGAAGTATTTGAAGCATTACCTCCTTTAAAAAAATCTAGTGATATATGTGGGCATTTAACTAAAGAGATTGCAGAAAAAACTGGATTAAGTGAAGATGTTGTAGTTGCAGGAGGCATGTTTGATATAGATTCTTGTTGTATTGCAATGAATGTAACTGATTCAAAAAATCTTTGTGTAATAGCTGGAACTTGGAGTATTAATGAGTATATTTCGAAAGAACCAGTATTAAACCATAGTGTAATGATGAATTCCTATTATTGTATGGATGACTATTTTTTAGTAGAAGAATGTTCTCCAACATCTGCTGGTAATTTAGAATGGTATATTCAAAACTTTTTAAATAATGAATTAATAAAGTTAAATAATAAAGATAAAAATATTTATAAAATGTGTGATGAGATTGTCTCTTCTATAGAACCTGAAGATAATGAAGTATTCTTTTTCCCATATATATATGGATCAAACTATAATGCAAAATCTAAAGCATGTTTCATAAATTATGATTCTAGAGATACTGTAGCAAATTCACTTAGAGCTGTTTTTGAAGGAATAGTTTTCTGTCATATGGTACATATTGAAAAGTTATTATCTAATAATAATGAATTAGAAACTATAAGATTAGCAGGTGGTGCTGCAAATTCTAAAGTATGGCTACAAATGTTTGCTGATATAACAAATTATCCAATAGAAGTAGTTGATATTAAAGAACTAGGAGCTTTAGGTGTTGCAATGAGTGCTGCAGTTGCTTGTGGTGATTATAAGAATTTGAGTGAAGCTGCAAAAAATATGTCAAAGGTTGGAGAGATAACATATCCAAGAGCAGAAAAAAGAGAAATTTATAAAAGAAAATATGAAAAATATAAAGAGATTTCTAAAACATTAAATCAACTTTGGTAATAGGTATAATATATGAACAAAAGATATAAACTAGGGTTATATGAAAAAGCTATGCCTAATGATTATGGTTGGGATTCAAAATTTATGTTTGCTAAAAAAGCTGGTTTTGACTATATAGAAATGAGTATTGATGAGAGTGAAAATAAACTATCTAGACTTGAATGGAGTAATGAAAAAATACACCAATTAGTTAACATTGCAAATTTTGAAAACATGAAGATTGGATCAATTTGTTTAAGTGGGCATAGAAAATATCCATTAGGTGGTGAAGATGAAAAAACTTCTTTAGATATAATGGAAAAGGCTATTAATTTTGCATTTGAAGCAGGAATTCCTGTTATTCAATTAGCGGGGTATGATGTTTATTATCAAGAATCATCTAGTATAACTTTAAAAAGATTTGAAAAAAATCTTAGGTATGCTACTAACTTAGCATCTCAAGCTGGTGTTGTTCTAGGTTTTGAAACTATGGAAACTCCATTTATGGACACTGTTGAAAAAGCTATGAACTATGTAAATAAAATGCAATCAGCATATTTAGGAGTCTATCCAGATATAGGTAATTTGAATAATTCTGCATTAGCTTATAATCATTCTGTATCTGAGGATTTAGAAAAAGGTAAAGGTCATCTTATTGCTCTACATATAAAGGAAACTGTACCTAAAAAATATAGAGAAGTCCCTTTTAATACAGGGTGTGTAGATTTTAATACTATATTAAATAAGGCATGGGACTTGGGAATTAGAAGATATGTTACTGAACTGTGGTATGTTGGTAATGAAGATTGGCAAGATAGAAATAAAGAAGCTTCATCTTTAGCAAGAAATATATTAGATAAATTACAATAGTGAGATAAAAATGTATAAAGAGTTAAAAAAAAGAGTTTTAAAAGCAAATTTAGATTTACCGAAATATGGGTTAATTACTTTCACTTGGGGAAATGTAAGTGAAATAGATAGAGAAAAAAATGTAATAGCAATAAAACCATCTGGTGTAGATTATGATAATATGAGTATTGATGATATTGTAATTTTAGATATTGAAGGCAACATTTTAGAGGGTAAATTAAAGCCATCATCTGATACTCCAACTCATCTTGAAATATATAAAGCTTTTAATAATGTTAATGGTATTGTCCACACACATTCAACTTATGCAACTTCATGGGCTCAAGCTAAACGAGATATTCCTTGTTATGGAACAACTCATGCTGATTATTTTTTTGGTAGTATTCCCTGTACTAGAAGTTTAACTAGTAGTGAAATAGAAGATGAATATGAAAAAAATACAGGTGTTTTAATTGCTGATAAATTTAAATATATAGATCCAATAGCAGTTCCTAGTGTTTTAGTTCCTAATCATGGTCCATTTTCTTTTGGTAAAGATGCTATTAATGCTGTGCATAATGCTGTTGTATTAGAAGAAGTTGCTAAAATGGCATACTTTAGTGAAAACATAGAAAAAAATATAAAAGAAGCTCCCAAAAATATTCAAAATAAGCATTATTTTAGAAAACACGGAAAAAATGCTTATTATGGACAATAATCATAGTATTAATAAGGACTGTTATAATGACAGTTCTTTTTATATCTTGCTGATTTTATCAAGAACATATAATTTATTGTTTTTAAAATTTGATTTTAATAGTATTATAAAGTAAATGTAAATGAGGAGATATAAATAATGTTTGATGACTTAAAATATGTAGGTAATAAAGATCAACTTTTTAGTGTTAGAGAAGTTAAACTAGTTGAAGGTAAATCTAACAATGTAAGAATGCTTGAAGTTAGTAATAGTTCAGGACTTTATTTTGAAGTTAATATTGATAGAGGATTTGATATTCCAACTTTAAGATATAACGGGATAAATCTTAATTATATTTCTCCTTGTGGTAATGTTGCCCCTGCATATTTTGATGATAAAGGATTAGGCTTTTTAAAAAGCTTTAATGTGGGGTTTCTTACAACTTGTGGTTTAAAATCAATAGGAACACCAACAACATTAAATAAAAAAGATTATGGCCTTCATGGCAATATTTCTAATATTCCATCTGATCATTATTATTATAAATTTGATAATGATGAAAAGGGAAGTTTTGTAGAATTAAATGGGACTCTTTTTGATAGTGGTATTTTTGAAGATAAGCTCAGATTAGATAGAAAGATTAAATGTTATTATAAAGAAAATAAATTAATAATAGATGATACTGTAACAAACGAAGGATATAATAAAGCTATTCACAATATTTTATATCATATGAATTTTGGGTATCCACTTTTATCTGAAGATAGTGAAATGTATCTTGAGAGTGAAAAGGTAACTCCTCGTACAAAAAGAGCTGAAGATTTATTAGATATGTATAAACAAATCGAAGAACCTAAAGATGAGTATGAAGAAGCATGTTACTATCATAAATTAAAAACTAATAAAGATGGTGATGCTGTATTTGGTGTATTCAATCCTAATATCAATATAGGTGTTGCAATAAAGATTGATTGTGATACTTTAGATAACTTTGTTGAATGGAAGTTGATGAAGAAGAAAGATTATGTTTTAGGTCTTGAACCATCAAGTAATTTTATAGATGGTTTAAGTGATTTAGATAAGAGAGGCTTGTTAAAATATTTAGATGCACAAACAAGTATAAAATATCATCTAGAGGTACAAATAATTGAAAAAATAAATGAATTTGATGAACTTTTTAATAGCTAATATAAAAGTTGATTAAAATTATAATAACCTCCATAGAAAAATAATAAAATTTATGACTTTGGAGGTTTTATTGTTTAATAAAGGTTTTTATATTTTCTATTTTATAACTTTTATTATATAACCACAAAGATATTCGCTTTCTGGGAATGAGAGACGGATTGGATGATCGCTTGCTGCATTTAAGCTTTCTAAAACTTGGATTTCATAGTTATTATCAATAGCTGCCCAAGATAAAATAGTTTTAAACATTTCAGGAGAAATAGCTGAAGAACAAGAAAATGTTGCAATTATTCCACCATTTTTTATTTTTTTCATTGCAACTCTATTTAAATCTTTATAAGCTCTTGAAGCCCCCTCAACTTGACTTTTTTTCTTAGCCAATTTAGGTGGGTCTAAAACCATAACATCGTATAAATTTTCTTCAACTACTCTCAATTCTTCAAAAATATTACAAACTTTAGTCTCAACTTTCTCTCTTGAACCTTCACTTAAAATTTTATTGTTAATATTTATGTGTATATTTTTCAACAGAGATTTGAGTGCTACATTTGAGGAATCTAAAGCGTCTACATGTTTAGCGTTTGCCTTTAAAGCATGGAGTGTAAATCCTCCTGAATAAGCACAACCATCTAGTACAACTTTATCATTACAGTATTTTTCAATTTTTAATCTGTTATCTCTTTGGTCACAGAAGAACCCACTTTTTTGTCCTGTTCCAGGTATAATTTCATATTTAATACCTTCTTCTAAGAATTCAATAGGTTCAAATTTTGTTTCAGGATGGAAATATCCATCTTTATTATAATAAAGAGTTTCTTCTTTCATTCTTTCAAGACCAGAAAAGTTCTTATCAGTATTAATGATTATTAATCTTGGTTTTAATGTCTCATATAAAGTTTCAACTACAATATCTCTAATTGCTAAAGCACATCTAGAGCTAATAATTACTCTAATAAATCCATTATAGTAATCAGCAACAATTCCAGGAATAAAATCTGCTTCAGAAAAAATAATTCTAAAAGCATTAGTATTATTAAAATTAATAACATTCTTTCTTTTAATAATTGCAGAAGTAACTTTATCTTTCCACCAAGAAGTAGATATTACTTCATTTTCTTTCCAAGAAAGAAGGTGAATAGGAATATGTGATAATTTATCATAATACCCATATGCTATAAAATTATTATTTGAATCTAATACTGTGCAAATTGATGGGGAATCACAATTTAATCTGTCTATTGCACCTGAAAAAACCCAAGGGTGATGGTTTTTAATTTGTTTTTCTTTACCCTTTTTTATACTAATAGTGTTCATAGTTCAAAGAATAGAGTTTTTTCTTTTAATTGTCAAAACAATAGTTGATTAAATAAATACAGTTGTTAATAATAACATTATGGAAAAAGTTGCAATTAAAGGAGTTCTATTTGATTTAGATGGGACTTTACTATATACACTTGAAGATATAAGAGCTTCAGTTAATGTTCCTTTGGCAAATAGAGGATTAGAATTACTAACTATTGAAGAGTGCAGAAAAAATGTTGGAAATGGGTTAAGAAATACTATAAAAGGTTGTTTTTTAGATCGTGGATATATAGCAAATGAAAAAGAGCTGGATATTGCTCTTAGTGAATTGCATGAATATTATAATCAAAATCCCGCTAAATATTCTAAGCCTTATGAAAGAATTATAGATTTTTTACAAGATATTAAAATTCCTTTTGGAATTCTATCTAACAAAGACGATAAAATAGTTCAACAAATAATCCCTATAGTTTTCCCAAAAATTAATTTTAATTTTATTTCTGGGGCAAAAAATGGTATATTAAAGCCAAGTCCTAAAAGTGTAATAGAATTTTGTAATCAAGAGAACATAAATACTAAGAACTTATTATTTGTTGGTGATAGTGAAGTTGATTATAATACAGCAGTGAATTCAAATTGCCAAGTTGCTTTAGTGACTTGGGGATATAGAGATAGAGAAGAATTAATTAAGTTTGATTCTTTAATAGTAGATACAGTAGATCAATTACGGAGGATTATTAATGAAAATTAATAAGGAAGAAATCTTAAAAAAGGCACAGGAATATATAAGTGCTGAAAAGAATGAAGTATTTAGAAAAGAAGTTGAATTATCAGTTGAAAAGGATGATATTGATGATCTTTATGACAGATTTTATACAACTTTAGCCTTTGGTACAGCTGGAATGAGAGGTGTTATTGGTGGTGGTACTAATAGAATAAATACATTTATGGTAAAAAAAGTATCACAAGGTTTAGCATCATATTTAACTTCGAAGATAGATAATCCTTCAATTGCAATCGCATACGATTCAAGAAACTATAGTAGTGATTTTGCTAAAGCTGCAGCTTTGGTACTAGCTGCAAATAAAGTAAAAGTATATTTGTATGACAGTCTTAGACCTGTACCAATGTTATCTTTTGCCCTTAGAGAGTTAAAAGCAAGCGCAGGTATTGTTATTACAGCTTCTCATAACCCAAGTAAATATAATGGTTATAAAGTATATTGGTCTGATGGTGGACAAGTTACTCCTCCTCATGATATTGGTATTGCTGATATGGCTAATAATGTGAAAGCTGTTGATATCAAAGATGTTGAAGAAGATAAGGCTAGAGAAAGTGGATACTTAGTAAGTGTAGATTCAAAAGTAGATGAAGCTTATTATAATATGGTGATTTCTTCTATTAGAAGAAGAAAATTAGTAGATGAATCTAATATTACTGTAGCATATACACCTTTACATGGTTCAGGTAATGTACCTGTTAGACATATGCTAAAACAATTAGGGATTAATACTGTAGTTGTAAAAGAGCAAGAATTACCAGATGGTAATTTCCCAACTGTAAAATTACCTAATCCTGAAAGTGCACAAGCTATGGAAAAAGTAATTGAGTTAGCTATTAAGGAAAAAGCTGATATTGTTTTAGGAACAGATCCTGATGCCGATAGACTAGGAATTGCTATTCCTAAAAATGAAGAAAAGAGTGAATATCAATTATTAAGTGGTAATCAAATTGCAACTTTATTATGCGATTATTTATTAGAAACTAGCAAAGAGCAAAATAGAAAAGGTATACCTTTTGTAGCAAAAAGCTTAGTTACTACAGATTTAGTAAAAACAATTACTGAACAAAATGGTGGGGAAGCTAAAGATGTATTAACAGGTTTTAAATACATTGCTGAACAAATTAAGAGTCTTGAAACTAATGATGAAAAATATTTCTTATTTGGTTGTGAAGAAAGTTATGGTTTCTTAAGTGTTCCTCAAGTAAGGGATAAAGATGCAGTTTCTACTACTGTATTAGCAGTTGAGATGATGTGTTACTTAGCTAGTAAGAATATTACTTTACAACAAAGACTAGATTCTATTTATGAAAAGTACGGTTTTAGCACAGAAGTAGTATTTGCAAGAGATTATGAAGGTGCAAGCGGAAAGATTGAAATGGATAGAATAATGACATCTTTCCATAACATCAAAGTTGGTGATACTTTAGTTAATAGAAAAATAGTAAGTGTTGAAGATTTATTAAATGAAGGAACAGGTTTCCCTAAAGCTAATGTAGTAATAATTAAATTTGAAACAGGTGAAAAACTAGTAATTAGACCAAGTGGAACGGAACCAAAAATAAAATATTATGTTTTCTTAACTGGAGAGAGAGACGAATTGACTATGAATTTAGATAAAATAGTTGATGAATTTAAATCAAATTTATAGATAAATATAAAAAGGTGCACTTTTTTCTTTTATTATTACTTATATAATTATATTATGTATGTAAGGAGCAAAGAAAAATGGTGTACCTATATTATTTAAAGAGTTTAAAACCTATTCTACTCAATCCTTATTTTAAAAATAAAGAAATTGGTGAGCTTGATAGTGAAGAACCAATTACAGTTTATAGCGCAAATACATTAACAAAGGAAGATATTGAATATATAGAAAATCAATGTTTTTTAGAAATTGATACTAGTGTAAATTTATGGATTCAAGAAAAAAGATATTATCGAAGATTAATAGCTTCTGCTTTTGCATTTTTTATAATGTATTTCTTTTTATCTTTAGTTATTCGCGATCCAATCCCTTTAGTTGATGAAATGGTTGGAAGTTTAGCTTTTGCAATTTTTGCTTGGTGGTATTTTTCAAAACAGGATGTTAAGAGCGCTATTGCTAAAAAAAAGAAATTAGAAATTAAAAGACAAGTTAATAAAGCAACATACAATGAATTAGATATACTAAATAATATTGAAGCATATATCCATGAATTACAATCATGTGATAATTTAGATATCGCTGATGCATTAACTTTAGTTGAGGGCGAACTTGATAAAATTATTATAAATGAAGAAGACAGTTTAATTTCAGATAATATTTACTCAATATTAAAGAATAAAATGTTTTCTATATATCCTTCATCAAAAGCATTGTTCAATAAAGTAATTAAAGTACAAGAATCAAATGAAAAAGATGAAGCCTTAAGTTCAAAATTAATTGAATTTGGCAAAAATGATAAATTTGGATTAATTTTAATTGCTCTATTAATAGCTTTAAAGAAAAATAAGGCAAAATAGAAAGGAATGCAGTTAGTATAGTAAATGAGAATTTATAATACTAATTGCTTTTTTTATGCAAAAATAATAACTCGTTATTATGTATTATTTCAAATAATAATTATATTTTATTTGAGTTATAATAATAATGAGATTCTTTATTGTCCCATATTATTTGTAATAATATCTTTTTTAATTATATCAATTCTAAATGTTATTGGATCGAAAAAAGAATATATACTCATTGTTAGTTTTGTATTTATTTTTTATTTAATAGTATTAAATTTAAATTCTGAACGAATATTTAATCCATCTTTTGCACCTGATGATATTAAACAAATAGAAGGGTATGTAATAAAAGACCAAAGTAAAACTAAATCAGATTCTTACTATTTAAGGATAAATTGTAAAAAAGGTTATTTGAGTGATAAAACTTCAATAAGTATTAAAGGGCAGACTTCTTTATTAGTAAAAGATGATTATAATTTATTATTTTTAACTCCTATTAGAGCAAGAGTTGAATATTGTGATGATATAAATTTATACAAAGTTAAAGACATAGAAATATTATCTAAAACTACGAAATTAAAGTCTTTTCAAAAAAAAGCAGTTTTTTATGTACGCGATAATCGTAAATATTTAATACAAAAAGTAAAAACTTATTTAAAATGTCCATTATCAAGAATGTTGATATTAGGAAGAAGTGATCAAGAAGGCTTTATATATAAGCAATACGCGCTTTCTCTAGGTTGTGCACATTTATTAGCTCTCTCTGGTATGCATTTATCAGTGATATCTATGTTCTTTATTTTTTTCTTTTCTAAGATTATAACTAAGAAAAAAGCAAAGTATATTTCTTTAATTGTATTATCTTATTTTTTATATATTACAGGATTTATACCAAGTTTAATTAGAAGTTATATCATGTATTTATTAAATATAATTATTAAAGAAAGTGAAATAAAAAAAGAAAAATTATTATTATTTACTGCAATGATACAAGCCATTATCTTTCCCTCTACTTTTATTAGTGCGGGGTGTTTATTTAGTTATGGTGCATTGAGTGCAATCTTTATATATTCTTCGATATTTAATATTAATAATTATATATTAAATATGTGTTTAACTACAGTTTTTGCCATTTTAATTACTTATCCATTATCAATCTCTTTAGGTGGTAGTTGGTGTATTTTTTCAGTTGTTTTAGCTCCTTTATTAACTGTTTTTATTACATTAGAAATGATAATATCTTTAATTGTTGTAATTAATTCTGTATTAGTTGATTTTGGGCTTTATTATAATTTTAGACATATATTTAGTTTTAAAGAATCAATAATAAAGCTATTTATAAACTTAATTAAGGAAGTTAATTATTATTTACAATATTTAATTCACTATAATGAGAGATTGATTAGAAAAATATTTGAAATCTTTGATAAAATTAATCATAAAATGCCAAAATTGCTAATTAGTTATAAAGGTTATCTTATCTTTGCTATAATAGTATTGACCTCTACTATTGTGTATTTGTATTCTAAGGACAGCCAAAAAATAGGAGCAATGCAATAGATGAGTTGGAATTTCCAATATGAAAGTAAAAGTGCAATTGTTGAATTGTTAGAACTAAATGAATTAGCAATGAGTAAGAAGTTTGGACAAAACTTTTTACTATCAGAAGATGTAAGAAAAAAAATCGTAAATTATATGAATCTTTCTAAAGATATGAAGGTTTGGGAAGTAGGTCCTGGTATTGGAGCAATTACTAAAATAATTTTAGAAAAGGATGTTTTTTTAACAGCTTTTGAAATTGATCATGGTTTTTGCCGTTTATTAGCAAATCAAGCTTTTGAAGATGAAGGAAAGTTTAGATTGATTGAGGGAGATGCTCTAAAAACAACATTAAAAACTTTTAAAGAAGAAGGTGTTCCTGATGTTGTTTGTGGTAATTTACCATATAATGTTGGAAGTGTTTGTATTGCAAAATTATTAGAAAATAAATGTCATCCCAAAATGATGGTATATACTCTTCAAAAAGAAGTTGCACAAAGAATTTGTGCAGAAAGTGGTAGTAAGCTGTTTTCTTCATTTTCAATTTTGGCTCAAATAGATTATGAAGTAAATATAGTAATGGATATTAATAATCAAGCTTTTTATCCTGTTCCAAATGTAATTAGTAGTGTTATCGAAATGAGAAAAAGAAAAAACTCTTTAGTAGATGATGAAATTAGAGAAACTTTTATTATGGTCGTAAGAGACCTTTTCTCAAAAAGAAGAAAAACTATAAAAAATAATATAATAAGTGGAAAATGTGGCAAACTTTATGAGAAAGAAATGCTTATTAAATCAATTGAAAATACTGGGATTTCTTTACAAGCTAGAGCTGAAAAATTAAAAATTAGCGATTTTGTCGAAATTGCAAGGGAAATTAGCAAGTTAGCTAAGTAACTTCTAAAGTTAAAGGCCTATAGCTCTTCTTATGACAAGACATCTTTATAGCACATTTCTTTACTATATATAGAAATGTGCTCTATTTTTTTAGAAATATATAAAAATTTCTATTTTGTTATATTCTCTATTGTCAGAAACTTCTTTTATGCTTATAATATAAATGCTTATTTAGATATAGAAAGTAATTAGGAGAAGAAAGTGCGTAAAATTATTACACTTATGGCTTCTTTATTAATTGTTGCGCCTGCTTTTATTTTAGCTGTTGAAGTTTTATAAATAGAGTAGAAAATGATTAATAGAGAATTAATTGAGTTAACTTAAAATTAACTTAGTTTTAGTTTAGTCTTAATTAAAGGAAAATTAATTATATCTTTTAGTAAATAGGGACGATTTAATTGTTCCTATTTTTTCTTCACTATAAAAAATTTTGTATTTAAAATTTGACTAATCATTTTTCATAGGATAGTATTTCTTTTATGAAAAGTATGAAAAAGCAACCAGTAACTCTAAGACTCTTATTATATATTATTTTTTCAATTAGTGTATTAATACCTGTTGTTTGCTTTATTGTGGTTATTCCTTCTTTTTTTAGGAGGGAAATGAATACTCAATTGCTTGATGATGTTGAAAGTAAACTTGTATCAGTTTCTAATGAGTTAGTGAATACAGTTTTTTCTTTACAACAGATATCTATACTTCCTTATTCAGATAATGAGATTTATGAACAATTAATTAAAGAAGGCGATAGTTCAATAATAAATCTTTCGAGTGAAGTTTCTGTATTTAATTATATGAAGTTTTTATATAACGATATAACCAGTGTTATAATTCTTGCTGAAAATAGTAATATTTATTATTATCATCGAAATCAAAATAATACTATAAAAGAGAGTTATGACTTCTCTAAATATTCAAATCCTAATATAGTTGATCCTTATTATTTAGGAGCTCATTATTCTGATTATTTTGATGAAAAAAATCCTAAAGTTTTTTCTTATGTAAAAAAAGTTAGTCATCCATATGAAAAAGATTCTCTTTGTACTATAATTATAGATTCTGAAAGTTCAATATTTAATAGAGTTTTTGCTGCTATGAATATGAATGAAAATACAACTTCAATTTTATTAGATTCTAATAGTAATGTAATTTATTCTTCTCAAGACATTAACGATAATGTTTTAGAATCTTTAAAAAATAGAGATAATGAATTATTAACTGATAATAATATAAATAAAATAGTATATAGGAAAATTCCAATTGGAAATTGGACTATTGCAATAATAGTATCAACAGAGAATATAGAAAATAGGATAAAACTGATTTATTTAGTTTGTATTATTTCTTCATTAATTACAATTTTATTTTCATTTAGTGTATTGAGATATATTAGTATCAAATATATGTTGAAACCTCTTTCTGAGATGGGTCATGTAATGGCTGAAGTTGAGAAAGGTAATTTAAATGTTCATTTTAATTATAAATCTAGAGATGAAATAAGTCTTTTAGGTATAAAACTTAATCAAATGATTGATGAATTACAAAACTTAATAGAAAAAGAATATAAATTGGTTATTAGTCAAAAAAAAGCAGAATATAGGGCTCTGCAATCAAGAATCAAACCACATTTTTTATATAATTCTCTTAATTGTATTGTGGGTTTAAATAGACTTAAAGATACAAAAAGATTAGAAACAGCAATTTTAGATTTAACAGATATGATGCGTTATTCTCTTTCGAATGAAAATAATAGCGGATGGTCTTCAATTTCTGAAGAAGTTGATTTTATTCGCCAATATGTACATCTTGAAAAGTTGAGATTTGAAGAAAAATTACAATTTCAGTTAGATTATAATATAGATACAAAAGATTATAGAATTCCTAAATTATTGATTCAACCATTAGTTGAGAACGCTATTGTTCATAATGTAGAAAAGTCATTAGTTCCGATATTAGTAAGAGTAAAAATAGATAAAATCGATCATAAGTATCTTCAAATAATTGTTGAAGATAAAGGAAATGGTTTTGATACTTCTATAAATGGTGGAGGAATAGGGTTATCTAATGTTAGAGAAAGATTGAAATTTGGATATGTTGGAAGTGAAATGAAGGTTAAATCAATAATTGAAGTAGGTACAAAAATTGAAATATTAATTCCACTAAAGGAGGTCTGTGATGAGAATATTAATAGCTGATGATGAACATTTAGCAAGGGTTACATTGAGATCTATGATAGAGGATATTTTTCCAAATTTTGAAATTTGCGAAGTTACTAATGGTGAGGAATTAATAAATCAAGCAATTATATTTCGTCCTCATTTAGCTTTTGTTGATATAAATATGCCAAGATTTACAGGTTTAGAAGCTATTTCAGAGCTAAAAGAACTTCTTCCCTTAACACAGTGGTTAATATTAACAGGATATGCTGAATTTGATTATGCTAAAAAAGCTTTAAGTATGGGGGTTTGTGATTATTTAGTTAAACCTTTAAGACCTACTAAATTAAAAGAATCTTTAAAGAAAGCAATTAATCAATATAATAATCAAATTAATAGGAGAAATGCATTATTTGAACAAAAAGTTAGAGATGCACTTCATGGTAGAAATGTTGATTATATTATAGATAAGGCATTTTTATTGTTAATTCATATAGAAAAACTTGATGAAAGAGAAATGGGATTATTAAAAATAAAGATTAAAGAAGATTTATTAATATTCTATGATAATAAATATGATTATGCTCTATTGAAAATATCTCAAAGGGATTTATTACTTGTTATAAAGTCAAAGAAAGATAAAATAGATGATCTTAATGTAAATGATATCTATAACTTATTAAACAAAAAGGATAATTATCTGTTTTGGATGTTTAATTTAAAACTTATGAAACAAAATACAATTTTTTTAGATTCTGTAAATAAACTTATTGATTATTCATCAAATTGGATTTGTAAAAATAGTTTTTCTATATCGAAAGTTGATGATTATTCTATAAATATACCTATTGAAATTGAAGAAAATTATAGAGTAATTACAAAAACTAATTCACAGATTGAGAAAAAGAATAAACTAAAAGAAATAATTAGTATATTAAATGAATTTAGAGAAAAAGATCTACTATTAGCAAATGTTATATTTAGTAATTTAATGTGTTTATTATCAGATAATAATTATTATATTGTAGATGATAATAAAGAATATAATTATTCTCAATTATTAAATACTTTACCATCATTATCCCCACAAATTTCAGATGTTATTAACTATATTGATGAGCATTTTAGTGAAGATATAGGAATTAAACAGATATCGTATTTAATAGGTATTTCTCCTAACTATTTAAGTGCAAAATTTAAAAGTGAAATGAATATGAGATTTATAGATTATCTAACAAATAAAAGAATAGAGAAAGCTTGTTTTTTAATTAAAAATTCTAACCTTTTTATTCATAATATTGCTAATGAAGTTGGCTTTAAGGATGTGAAACATTTTTCTAAAATTTTTAAAAAATATAAAAATTGTCTACCTTCTGAATATTAAATATATAATAATCATAGTTTTATCTACCTATTTTTATAGAAATTGAATTCTTACGAAATTAAAATATTGCTTTTATTATTTTATTATAAACAATTTTTTTTATTTTTTACAAAAGGAGATTTTTATGAAAAAAATTTTAAAAACTATGGTTGTCGGATTAATGATAATTAGTGCATCTTCAATGTTTGTTTTTGCTCAAGGAAGCACAGAAGCAAAGAAAATGACATTAAAATTAGGATTCAGTTCCCCTGAATCTAATCCTTGGTATATTTGTGCAGAACAAATGGCTGAAGAAGTATATGAAAAGACTGATGGTAATATTACAATTGAATTATTCCCTTCTGAAATTTTAGGTTCTGACAAACAAATGGCAGAAATGGTTAAAATGAATACTTTAGATATGCAAATTGCACCACAAGGTGTTGTTGCAAATTATGAACCAAAATTAGCTGCATTAGAACTACCATTTTTATTTGATTCTAATGAAGCAGTAGCTAAATTACTTGATGGACCTATGGGGGAAGAACTTGCAAAAGATTTACCTTCTAAAGGTATTAGAATTTTAGCATATTGGGAAAATGGTTTAAGACAAACAACTAATAATGTAAGACCAATTACAACTCCTTCAGATTTTGAAGGTATGAAAATAAGAACACCAGATAACAAAATGACAATTTCTATTTTTGAAGCTTTAGGTGCTAACCCAGCTCCATTAGCATATAGTGAATTATATATGGCACTATCTCAAGGTGTATTTGATGGACAAGAAAACCCAGTTGTAAATATTCATGCATCAAAATTAAATGAAGTACAAGAATATATTAGTTTCACTAACCATAAATATGAAGGTAAACCTTTCATAATTAGTGAAGAAACTTGGAAGAAATTATCACCTGAATATCAAACTATATTAAGTGATGCTGCAAAGAAATATGCTGTAATCAATCGTCAAATGTTTGCTGATCAAGATAAAGAATTAAGAGCTGACTTAGAAGCAAAAGGTATGAAATTAAATTCTCCAGACTTAGCTCCATTTAGAGAAGCAACAGCTTCTGTTTATGATGAATGGAAAGCAACATTAGGTGAAGATTTAATTAACAGAGTTGTAAAAGCTGCTCAAGGTAATTAATTTAAAGATTATTAATTTGCTACAGAAGGAGAGAGTGCTTTTTCTGTAGCTTTTTTAAAGGAAAAGTGATGAAAAAAATTATTATTTCGTTAAGTGATTTTTTATATAAACTATTTAAAGAGTTAGATATTATCTTATTATTAGTTCTTGCTGTTCTAACTTTTTCAGGTGTTGTTTCTAGATATTTATTTAATAATCCTTTAGTTTGGCTTTATGAATTAACTTTAGTCCTTTTTTCTTGGATTATATTTGGCGGCATATCTATGGCCTTTAAAACAGGAGAAAATATTAGAGTTGATTTATTTGGAAATCATAGAAAAAAATTAAAAAAAATCTTTGCAATATTTGGAAATATTTTTACAATAATTTTTTTATTAGTTGTAATCAAAAATGGAATAACAATTATATCAACCACTTGGGCTCAACAATATAATACTATAGATATTTCAACAGCTTGGTTTTACATTCCATTCCCTTTATGTGCCTTAGTTTCAATTATTCATATTTTTTCTGGTTTGCTAGAAAAAAAGAATCCACTATTACATGTTGAAGAAGATAAAGGAGTTTAGTTATGATGGGAATTTCACTATTAATATTATTTATTGTTTTTTTACTTTCAGGAATCCCTATAGCAGTTGCAATGGGTTTCTCATCTATGGCTGTTTGTGTAATTTTTAATTCTTATCCAACATTAGCAATAGTACATAAAATTGTGGCTGGTGTTGATAGTTATGTCTTAATATCTATTCCTTTCTTTATTTTAGCTGGAGAAATAATGAATACTGGTGGTATTACTAACCGTATTTTTAATTTTGCTAATTTAATTGTTGGAAGAATTCCAGGTGGTATGGGACATACTAATGTAGTTGCAAGTATTATCTTTTCTGGAATGTCCGGCTCTGCAGTAGCTGATACTGGTGGATTGGGTATGATAGAAATGAAAGCGATGACAGATAAAGGATATGATAAAGAGTTTTCCGCTGCTGTTACTTGTACTTCTGCAACGATTGGGCCAATTATTCCACCGAGTATTCCATTAGTTGTTTTTGGTGCTATGGCTGAGGTTTCTATTGGATCTTTATTTATTGCAGGGATTATTCCAGGATTGTTAATGGGTTTATCATTAATGGCAATGATTTACTATATTTCTGTAAAAAGAAAATATCCAACAAGAGATAAAATTGGTGCTAAAGAAGGTGTCAAAATAGCAAGAAAAGCTATTTTACCTATGTTATCTCCAGTTATCATAGTAGGTGGTATTTTAACAGGTATAATTACACCAACAGAAGCTGCAATAGTTGCAACAGTGTATGCTTTTATATTATCTACAGCATACGGAGAAATGAATCTAAAAGAATTAAAAAGAATTTTATTTAATACTATTATAAATAGTGCAACAATTATATTTATTATAGGGGCAGCAACTTCATTTTCTTGGATATTAACAGTTGAGGGGATTCCAAGATTAGTAACTGAATTTATTCTTTCTGTTACAAGCAATAAATATTTAATTTTAATATTATTGAATGTAATATTATTAGTAATGGGAATGTTTATGGAAGGTTTATCAATATTAACAATTATTGTACCATTTTTAATTCCTTTAATTAGAGCTGTTGAAATGAATCCAGTTCATATGGGAATAATGGTTGTTTTAAATGTTATGATAGGTCTTTCTACTCCACCTGTTGGAATGTCTTTATTTGTAATTAATAAGATAGCAAAAGTTAATATGAATAAATTATTTAAAGAGGTTATACCATTAATTATTCCTCTCTTCATTGTATTGATGTTAGTAACATTTATACCAGAGATATCGATGGTATTACCAAACCTTATATTATCTTAAAATATAAATAATCGAGTGATGATAAAGAAAAGAGAAATTAGGACCATTTAAGTTAATCAACTTTTATGGTCTTTTCTATGAATAAAAAATAATCCCCTTCTTTTGATATGTACCTGCATTTCAAATAAAGGGGAATTTTATATATTATATCTAATTTAGTTTAAAGTAGCTGCTTGAGCTAATGTTATTGCACTTGTTACAACAATATCTTCTACACTACATCCTCTTGATAAATCAGAAACAGGTCTAGCAAATCCTTGTAAAATTGGACCATAAGCTTGAGCACCTGCTAAACGTTGTACAAGTTTATAACCAATGTTACCTGCTTGTAGATCAGGGAAGATTAAAGTGTTTGCTTGTCCTGCAACATTAGAACCTTTAGCTTTAAATTCGCCAACTTCTTTAATGATTGCTGCATCTAATTGTAATTCACCATCAACTGCTAATTGTGGACATTTAGCTTGTACCATTTCAGTAGCTTGTTGTACTTTTTCTACTAATTCACCTTTTGCTGATCCCTTTGTCGAGAAAGAAAGAAGAGCAACTTTTGGTTCAGCTTCTAAGAAAGTTTTACAAGATTCAGCAGAAGCTTCTGCAATTGATGCTAATTGTTCTGCAGTAGGGTTAGGAATAGTTGCACAGTCACCAAAGATGAAAGAACCATTAGCTCCTAAATCTGTTTTATCAGTAGCCATTACAAAACAACTTGAAGCACTTTTGATTCCAGGTTTACATTTAATAATAGTAAAACAAGCTTTTAATACATTACCTGTTGTATTAAGAGCTCCTGCTACCATAGCATCAGAATCTTTTAATCTAGTCATCATTGAGCCCCATTTTAATGGTTCAACTATTTGAGAATAAGCTTCTTCTTGAGTCATTCCCTTATGCTTTCTTAATTCATAATATTCGTTAGCATAAGCTTCTCTTTTTTCACTATTTTCTGGATCTAATAAAGTTAAGTTAGATAAATCAACACCTAATTCTTTAGCTTTAGCTTCGATTTCTTCAACTTTTCCTAATAGAGTAACAGAATTTGCTAACTTTTCTTCCATTACTTTTTGAGCAGCTTTTAAAGTTCTTTCTTCACATCCTTCTGGAAGTACAAGATTCTTTTTTGCTTCTTTTGCTTGCATTTTCATCTTTTCTGCAAATGTCATTTTTATCTCCTAAGATTTAACAGTTCAATGTTGTTATACTATCATATTGAAAATTATTGATAAATTACTTGAAATGACCTTTATTCATTATTTTTATAAAAAAATATGAAAAATAGATAATTAATTGTAGTGTTAATAAAAAAATATAACCTTATTGTTATATTATAATTTAATTAGAGTAAAAGTTTAAGTAAAAGTGAATTATAATTGAAGTTTTAGAAGTTTATTCTAATAGATTAAATATGAAAAATAGTTATAAAAATATGTAATAAATTATAAAAGTATATTTTAATTTTTGTTTTCATCTTGAATGATATGTTTTTATTGATGTATCTTTGCATTAATAAGGAAGAGATAGAAAATATGAACATTGGTGTATATGGTTTAGGAAGATTTGGTGCATTTTGGGCTAAGGAATTAGCTAAACATAGTGAATGTGAAGTTTTCGGTTATAGTAGACATAAAAAAGATGAAATTGAAGGTGTAAAACAAGTTAGTGAAGATGAGTTATTAGCTTCTTCAGATATAATATATTTTTGTGTTGCTATTAGTTCATTTGAAAATGTAATAATATCTATTAAAGATAAAATAAAGAAAGGTACAGTAATCGTAGATACCTGTTCTGTAAAGGTTTATCCCTCTAAAGTTATGAGAGAAAATCTTCCTGAAGGTGTATATTCTATAGCATCTCACCCAATGTTTGGACCAGATTCAGGAAAAAATGGGGTAAAGGGTTTACCTCTTGTGATTTTTCCTATATCTTGCCCTAAAGATATTTATAATGAAGTATTAAATAATTTTAAATCTTGGCAGCTTGAAGTTTTAGAGATGTCTCCCGATTCGCATGATAGAGAAGCTGCTTGGTCGCAAGGTATTACGCACTTTGTTGGTAGAGTGTTAGATGAACTTGCCCTTCAACCTACTGAACTTGCTACTACAGGTTATAGAAGGTTGATGTCTATTGTTGAACAAACCTGTAATGACCCAATCCAATTATTTCATGATTTGCAAAAATATAATCCATATGCAAAACAAATGAGAATGGGACTAAAGGGTGCTTTAGATTATGTCATGCAGGACTTAGTATCCCAGGAGGACTAGGTGAACGTTTGTGTATATACATTAGGTTGTAGATTAAACCAATGTGAAAGTGAAGGAATAGCTGATGCCTTTAAGAGTGAAGGCTTTTCAATTGTAAATGATAAGCAATCAGCAGAAATATATATAGTAAATACATGTACTGTAACAAGTAAAGCAGAGCAAAAAGCAAGAAGAATGATAAGAAAATTTGCTAAAGTTGGTGTTTGTGTTGTTACAGGTTGTTATGCTCAGTTAAATGCAAAAGATATACAATCATTAGCAGATGGAATTGTCGTAGTTCCTTTATCAAAAAAAGCTCATTTATTAGAATTACCAAAACATATTAATGCAGCACTTCAAAGTGGAATGAACTTAAAAAGTGCAATAGAAACATTTACAGATGAAGATGCTTCAGTATTTGATTATGCAGCAGCTTCTTTCTCATATCACAATAGAGCTTATTTAAAAGTTCAAGATGGTTGTGATAATAATTGTTATTTCTGTAGAGTTCATATTGCAAGAGGAAAAGCTATTAGCCTTGATAGTGATATAGTTGTAGAAAGAGCTCTTGATTTAGAAAAACAAGGCTTTAGTGAAATAATGTTAACAGGGGTTAATCTAACAATGTATGATCATGAAAATGATGGGTTAGGTGGATTAATAGAAAAATTATTAGAAGCTCTAGGTCCAAATATTAGACTTAGATTATCTTCTTTAGAGGCTGACCATGTGGATGATAGGTTATTAAATACTTTAAAAAATCCTAGGATGCAACCTCATTTTCATATTCCTGTTCAAAGTGCCTCTGATATTGTTTTAAAAAGAGTAAATAGAAAATATGATAAAGCTCATTTAACATATATTGTTGAAAGATTGAAATCAATTAAGGATGATCCTTTTATTGCTGCTGATATTATATCTGGTCTTCCTGGAGAAGGAGAAGATGAATATAAAGAAACCTATGAATTCTTAAAAGAATATGGTTTTACTCAACTTCATGTATTTCCGTTCTCTCCTCGTCCAAATACAGCTTTATATAAAGCTAAAGATAAAGTTCCAGAATATAGAAGAGATGAAAGAGCAAAAGAGCTAAGAGATTTATCTAATGAGTTATATAGTAAATATTTAGAAAGACAGTTAGATAAAGAGTGTGAAGTTGTTCT
>NZ_JBNAIC010000065.1:0-72951 GCF_050031695.1 Pleomorphochaeta sp.
TGCTTTTGTAATTCAGCTTGCTTTTGTAATTCAGCTTGCTTTTGTAATTCAGCTTGCTTTTGTAATTCAGCTTGCTTTTGTAATTCAGCTTGCTTTTGTAATTCAGCTTGCTTTTGTAATTCAGCTTGCTTTTGTAGTTCAGCTTGTTTAGAAGTATTAGATTCTTCTAAATCATCCTCTTTATTAATATTGTTTAAGAGGATTTCTTTCTTTAATTGGTTGATTTTTTGCATTACAACTACAGGTGAAGCTAATTGTTGTAAATTTTGTAGTTTATTAATTGCCAATTCTAATTCAAATCTAGGGTTAATTGAATATTTAATCTCTTTATATAAGTTAATAAATAGTTCAAACCCTGCTTCTATTTGCTCTGTAGTATAAGAATTAATAATAATTTCAGGAATATCTTTTACTTGGGCTCCTAAAATATTTGGATCATTTATTCCTTGTTTTAGTAATAAAATAGTTCTAAAGTAAGATGCAAAATCTTTAATACATTGTTCGACAGAAATTCCACTTAGAAGCATATTATTTAAAGAATATACAACTTTATCCATATTTTTAGTTAATAGATTAGTAATTATTATGTTTATTTGATCAAACCCAACTAAGCCTAATTTATCTTTTATTTTTTCAAGAGTAATATGTTCATCGCTAAAAGATACTATTTGATCAAATAATGTATATGCATCTCTCATAGAGCCTGTAGCTTCTTTAGCTATCCAAAAGATAGCATCATCTTCAGCTTTAATATTAAGGTCTTTTGTTGCATCTTTTAAGCAATTGCTAATAGTCTCTATATTTATTAGTTGAAAGTGGAATTGTTGACATCTACTTCTAATTGTTGCAGGTACTTTTTGTGTTTCTGTAGTTGCAAAAATAAAAATTGTATAACTTGGTGGTTCTTCAATAGTTTTTAATAAAGCGTTAAAAGCGCTTTTAGATAGCATGTGTACTTCGTCTATAATATATATCTTATAACGGCCTTTTTGAGGGTGAAAACGTACTTCTTCTTTGATATTTCTTATATCATCGACACTATTGTTGCTAGCACCATCAATTTCAATAACATCACTGCAGTTACCTTTTGTAATTTCTTTACAAAGTTCACAAACACCACAAGGTGTAGGAGTAGGTCCTTTTTCACAATTTAATGCTTTAGCTAATAATCTAGCTGAAGAAGTTTTTCCAACGCCTCTTGGTCCACAAAAGAGATAAGCGTGAGCGATTCTATTGGATTTTATTGAATTTTTAATTGTTGAAACAACAAATTCTTGACCGACTAAATTATCAAAAGTTTGAGGTCTTTTCCTTGTCGCAGTAACTTCATAAGCCATGATTGTTTTCTCCTATAAAAATAATTATAGCATAAATCTATTGAAATTAAATATGAATATAAATAAAAAACAGCTGGTAAATCACCCATATCTCATGAAAAAATCACTTACCGCTGCTACCTTCCGGTCCTGACGGGGTTGGGCAATCATTCATAGTATGGAATCTACCAGCTGAAAAACGGAGAGAGAGGGATTCGAACCCTCGGTGCCTTTCGGGCACATACGCCTTCCAAGCGTACACCTTCGACCACTCGGACATCTCTCCATAAATGGGTCTAAGCTATTTCTTACTGAAAAGTGTAAAAAAATATCGGAGAGAGAGGGATTCGAACCCTCGGTAACGTGATACGCTACAACGGATTTCGAGTCCGTCTCCTTCGACCTCTCGGACATCTCTCCAGTAATATAACTGAATGCTTAATGACGAGACCTAGAGGATTCGAACCTCCGACCCTCAGTTCCGCAAACTGATGCTCTATCCAGCTGAGCTAAGGTCTCAATAATAAAAAACAAAAGGATAATAAGTTCTTTTACTTCCTTTATTTACGAAAGTCGACTATAGTCTTTTTTCTAAAATATGTCAAGTGGTAAAAACTTTAGATATTTTTTACTAACCTACATAATCGTAATGATTTAGAGTAGTGTAAATGAATTTTTATTGAAGTCTAATATTCCATCTTGTTTTAATTTCATAAGTTCTTTACTTAGTGCACTTCTATTTACAACAAGGAAATCTGCTAATTCTTGTCTATTAAAAGGTATTTCAAAGGTTTTGCTGTTTTTTTGAACTGATATAGTCTTTAAATATGAAAGAATTTTATCTTCTATTGTTCTTTTTGATAAAATTCCAATTTTTTTATTCATTGAACTAGCTTTTGTTGCAAATATTTGAAGCAAATTAATAATTAATGTTGTATGAAAGGTGCAAGCATAATGGCAAGGGTGAATGATTTTATTAAAATTTAAAAATAAGATTTTACTTGATGATGCTGAAATTATAGAAATTTCTAAAGGTTTTTTTTCAAAAGCATAAATTTCTCCAAACATGTCATTTTTAGTTAATTTTCGAAGTATGGAATTATTCCCCCAGAAGTCTACTCTTTCAACTTTCAAAGTGCCTTCTAATATTATTCCAACTTTTTCTATAGAATCTCCTTGGTGTAATATAATTTGCTCTTTAGAATAATTTTTAATAGTTGCATTCAAGCAGGGAAGTAATGCTTTTAAATTTTCTTCACTAATATTTTGAAAAAGTTTATTTTTGTTTATATCATTTATGTATTTATCGACATCCATTTATTTTCCTCTTTATATTTTGGATTGTAAAGGATAATTATAATTCTATCAAACTTTTTTTAAAGACAAAAAAAGTTCTTGAAAAAATCAAGAACCTTATTTCGGAGAAGGGGGGATTCGAACCCCCGGACCCGTTACCAGGTCAACTCCTTAGCAGGGAGCCCGATTCGGCCACTCTCGCACCTCTCCAAATTGCTAACCTATATAATAATGTTAGTAGCGGAGAGAAAGGGATTCGAACCCTTGGTGAGTTTCCCCACGGTAGTTTTCAAGACTACTGCCTTCGACCACTCGGCCATCTCTCCATTTTTGTATTGACAACTAATGTGTCAACAGAAACATAATATATCGGTACGGTTGAATTTAGTCAAGATATTTTTTAATTTATTTCCACATCATTAATAAAAAAATGGCAATTTCTATTTAAACAAATTAAAAACATGATTACAATATAAATGATTCAAAGTAAAAAAACGGAGATTGTGATTTTGATTAAGCTAAATAATTTTTTTAAAAAAGAGAAAAAAATAAAAGAAACTAGTTTGACAAAGCCAGATTTACATACTCATAGGAAATCTCCCTTAGAAGCTTTTAAAGCTATAAAACTTGCTGATGATGCAATTTCAGAAACAGATGAAATGATAAAAGATTTTGGTCCACGGTGTACAGGAAGTGATTCTTGTATTAATTGTGGTTCCGCTATTGAGAATAAATTAAAACAATTTTGTGATTTTACTTCAACTCAAAGTTTTAATCACAAAGGTTTATCTCATGGTTTATGGATTAAATTATTACCGTATGTTTATTTAACAACACTTCTTTTATTATTATTTGGGTTTTCAATTATTCCTTTACTCGTAAATATTAGTTTTATTTATTATGTTTATAGTGTTTTTATCATATATAAACCAATTTTTGAAAAAAATATAAAAGATACAAAAGGAAAAAATATACATGGTGTAATTGAACCAGATGGGAATGTAACTCAAACAATTATTTTTTCTGCACACCATGATAGCGCACAATTAATGAACAAAAATAGAGGAGAAAAGGGTTATTTTACTAAAGTTGAATTGCCTTTACTTTTATACGCATGCTCAATTATTTTAAATTTAATCGAGATATTCGTTGAAATATTTACAGGTAGATTATTAAAAATAGGTTTCCCTCAATTAACATCTTTATTAATAATAATTTTATTAATATGTGTTTTTCCAATTGTAATAAAGCTAAAATATTATTATTCAGATAAAGCGTCTCCTGGTGCTGGGGATAATTTAATTAGTACTAATATCTTAATACAACTAGCCAAATATTATGATTGGGCTAAAAAAAATAATAAAGGACTAAAAAATACAAGAATAATATTTATAAGTTTTGATGCAGAAGAAGTTGGATTAAGAGGATCAAAAGTTTGGTTTGAAAAGCATGAAGCTTTATTGAAGAATCCACTTCAATTGAATTTTGATTGTATATATAATTCTGATGATTTAGTATTTATTGATAGTGATATAAATGGATTAGTTTCATTAGATAAAGATATGGCCAATAAATGTGTAAAATTAGCAAATGATATGGGATATAGAGCAACTAGTCATCCTTTACCTTTTTTAAGCGGTGCTACTGATGCAGCTAATGGTATGATTAATGGCGTGAAAGCTGTAACTTTAATGGCTGTAGATTTGGAAAAAGGCTTAAAAAATACATACTTTCATACAGAAGAAGATACCGTTGATAAAATAGAGAATAAAGCAGTTGAAAAAGCTATTTCAATAGCAATAAAGTTATCAAAAGTAATAGATAATAATGAGTTTGATGATGAAAATATCATACAGGAAAAAGAAGATGAACCTGAAGAAGATCTTCTAGAAAAAATTAAATTTAATAAAATATCAAGACGTTAAAAATCTAATTTTGAAAAAGTTATAATATCTTTTGCATTAGAAAGTTCTATTATTTCTTTTTGTAATAACTCTTCCATAGAGTATGGAAGCGTTCCTTTAATGGTAACATGCGTTTCAAAATTTTCATCTAAAATTGAAGTTGAAAAATCTTTTAAAACTAATTTAATTTTTTCATATCTATCATATGATGTTTTAATTATAAATTCACTTTTTTTTATCAATTCTTCGCTTGTTATTTCAAGTAAAGCATTTTTAGTGCTTTCACCATATGCTTTTACAAGACCTCCTGTTCCTAACAAAGTCCCTCCAAAATATCTAATAATAAGTACTGCAATATTAGTTAACCCACTGCCCTTTAAAACTTCAAAAGCTGGTTTACCTGCTGTATTTTTTGGTTCTTTGTCATCACTAAAGCTATAGATAGTGCCTTGATTCCCTAATATAGCAGCATGGACAACATGTCTTGCATTAGGATGGTCCTTTCGGGTTTTATTAATTAGGAGTTTTAATTCATCGTAATTATTGATTCTTGTTGCAATAGTTATAAATTTAGATTTTTTAATTATTAATTCTGTAGTTACTTGGTTTGTTGGGACTCTTAGACTCATAAATAATATATTAATCAAGTGAAAAATAGTAATCAAGAAGTTTCTTTCTTTTTTTAATAGTTTTATGGTTTAATTTATTTTACTTTTAAGTTATTTTAAGACATTTAGTAAGTAAATATTATCTGATAAAAGAAGTATTTAAAATTTTAAATTGGTATTATATCAATAAATATATTAGGAAGTGTTTTATGAAATTTGATGATGGTTCAAAAAAAATATTTTTAAATGAGTTAAACAAACATAATAATAAAGCTGTTTACTTTTTTATTAAGAAAACATGTAGTTCAAGTACTATTAATGTTGATTTAACAGATGAAGGTGAAATTGAAATAGTAGATGACGTACCTGTGGTTTATGGAGAAGGAGCTAAAGAAGCGTTAGAGAACGCAAAATTTGTTTTAGATGAAAATGGGTTATCTTTATTAGATTTGAAGCCAGTTGCAAGCGAATCTTGCTCATGTGGTTCTGAATCAGATGAAGGCTGCTTTTGTGGTGATGATTGTAGTTGTCATTAATATTTTAGGGATTGTTAATTAACAATCCCTAAATTTTATTCAAAAGTAATATCATGTGAGAGCATTTTCTCTCCATCAAAGATAAAGTTTCCAACAAACTTTTCACCGTTTAGAGCTCTTTCTAACCAAAGTTTATCATCTTCCCACATTTTATCTAATGGAAGCTCATTGATAGGACACCAGAATGGAGTTGCCTCTTCATTATCTTTGAGTTCTCCCTCGGCATCTTCTCCGATGTATACATATCCTCTCATTGAAAGACCATCTTTAAATTGGAAATTTAGAGTACCAACATATTCAAGATTTTCAGTTGTATAACCTGTTTCTTCAGTAAACTCTCTATAAGCTGCTTCAATAGCTGTTTCTTCAAGTTCTATATGTCCTCCAGGTCCATTTATTAAGCCTTTGCCTATTCCTTGTTTTTTGTTAATCAATAAAACCTTGTTATCTTTTTTTACATAAGCTAATACGCATCTTTCTTCAGGATCCCAAGCATCCCAATCAAGTTCTTCTACAGTGTCAGGACAAACAAATTTGTTTTCTTCTTCTTCTTGTAAAAGTTTTTCTTCTTCTTGCTTTCTCTTTTTTTCTGCTTCTTCAGGATGCGCTTCTAACCAACAATCGTTGCATAAATTTTCATCTCCACCAATAATGTGATTAAAATCTAGTTTTTTATTACATGATTTGCAATGAAGTCTAAAAGGCCAAACTTTATCTCTGAAAATATAACCGATTGCTATTGGAATAATTATTGCGACATAACCTAAGTATGTAGGCAATTCTTTAATAATAACTAAAACTACTAGTATATTATATAAAAGTAATAATGCAGCAATATATATTGTTGCAAAACGTTTTTTTTCTGAGTGGTCTAGTTTTCTTTGAGAAATGTTTATTAATAAAACAAACATTAAAAACCACATAAAATTATCTGCGAATATTTGTAACATGAAGTAAGAGTATCGAGTAAAGGCTTTATTAGTCAATATTACTACTCTTTATTCTAAAAAACTAAATAAATTAATTATGTTATAAATTAATTTCTATTAGTTGCTTTAGATTATAGTATCGAGTAAAATAACTTAAGTAAATTAATCTTTTTTTATGGAGGAAGTTAAGTTTCTGACTTAACAAAATTAACTATGAATATTGCATCATATATAGATCATACTGTTTTAGCTGCAGATACATCAAAAGAAAAAATAAATACATTGTGTAATGAAGCTATTGAATATCATTTTGCTTCTGTTTGTATAAACAGTTGCCGTGTAAAAGAATGTGCTAAGAAATTAAAGAATACTGATGTTTCTGTTTGTACTGTTGTTGGATTTCCATTAGGTGCTATGAGTACTAAAGCAAAAGCTTTTGAAGCTGAAGAAGCTGTTAGAGATGGTGCTGATGAAATTGATATGGTAATTAATATCGGTTGGTTAAAAGATTCTAAAGATGATTTAGTTTTAAAAGATATCCAAAGCGTTAAAGAAGCTTGTGGAGATAAATTATTAAAAGTAATTATTGAAACTTGTCTACTTACTGATGAAGAAAAAGTTAAAGCTTGTGCCCTTTCAAAAAAGGCTGGGGCTGATTATGTTAAAACTTCAACAGGATTTTCAAAGGGTGGTGCTAAAGTTGAAGATATTGCACTAATGAGAAAAACAGTTGGAAAAGAGTTAGGAGTAAAAGCTAGTGGAGGAATCCATAGTTATGAAGAAGCTAAAGCTATGATTGATGCTGGAGCAACTAGAATTGGTGCTAGTTGTGGAGTAGCTATTGTAACTGGAGCAACTTCAGATGCTGAATATTAAAGAAAAAAAAGGGGAAACTTCAGACTTTTTGACAAGTTTGGGTTTTCCTTCTCTTACTGTTTTAGATACTTTTACTCATTTTGATTTTACTCTTCCTGGGCGTAGAGTTTTACTAATTGGTCCAATGGGGTCTGGTAAAACTGAATTTGCAGCTAGAGTTTGGAGAGATGCTAATGTAGCTCAAAAGAAAAGTGATATTGTAAAAAAAGCAACAAGTTATAAAAATATTGATAGACGTAATGTCTTTTTTATTAGATCTGAAGTAGATGGCGATAGATTTAAAGATTATCCTGAAGATGCATTAGCTTTTAGATCAGGTTACGTTAGGTGTGGAAATAATATAGCAAAAATAAAAGACTCTTTTGGTCTTGAGAAAGTTATTGAAGATAATCCAACTGTTGGTACCTATATTATTGATGAAGCTTCATTTTTTGATGAAAGATTAGCTTACGTTGTTAGAAATAATAGCCTTGAAAAAGGAATAATGTTTATTTTTCCAACACTAGTTTTGAATTTTAGAAGAGATTTATTTAATTCTACAGCTAGGTTAATGCTAGATGTAGCAACAGATGTAATCCCATTAACAGCTTATTGCGAACATCCAGATTGTCTAGAACATGCTTTCTTTACTTATAGATATTATAAAGTTGATGGAAAAGAATGTCCTGCTTTATATTTTGATCCTCTAATTATAGTTGGAGGAGATAGAGAAAAATCTTCATCATTAGAACCTGATTATGAGGCTAGATGTGATAAGCATCACTTTTTACCTGGTAAAGAATATACTTATTACCATTTAAAACCATTAGGAGAACTATCAGCAAGAGGTGAATCAGCGCCATTAATCAAGGAATTGAAAAATATAAAAGAAAATATAGAAGAATCATATCTATATAAAAATATATATAGTAGATATAAGGATTATGAAAATTCTGAGGTTTATTATAATTCTTTATTACCTGATAATATAAGTGAAAAGGCTTTATTATATTTATATTGTGAACAGAATTTAGTTTCAGAACAATTACTAATTAAGATAGCTAATGAATTAAAACTTGATAAAAATTATTTGAAAAAAGTTGCTTTTGATAATAGACATCCAATCAATTTTTAATTGAAATATCTAAATCTAAACTATAACAAAGCTTTTCAACTTCTTTTAAAAGCTTTGTTATTTTTATGGTTCTATTTATTTTTAAAGCATTTACTGTTTTGAGAAGATTTATAATTGTTTCAAAACGATATGTATTGTAAATACCTTTTTCAGCAATTTTATTTTTTAAGGAATTTATTTCATGTATAGCCATAAAATTGATTATAGCTAAACCATAGGATAGTTGTTCATCAATAATTGGTTTTTTAGAATTTTCTTTTAAATAAATAATATCATCTTCTAAATTTTTAAATGTTAGTAAATCAAGAAAATAAGTGTCGTAGGTAAAGTTCTTATTCATTATATGCTCATAATACTTTAATAAATTGTTACATTCTTCAATATTAAAAAAATTTTCTAAGACTTCTATTTTTTGTGATAGAAAAAGAATGGCTTTTTTAATTTCTTGAGTTTTGTTTGGAAGTTTACCAATTTTGTATTTTAAGAAAGAAACATCATATAAAATAGTAAAATCAAATAACGAACAATTTTCTTTTATCTTCATTAGAATTAATGCATATATAATCTTCCAATGTTCTCCATAGTATGTTTCTAAACGATCTCTTAATTCATGAGTGTATTTATAAAGGAAAATTGATGCCCCAAATTCAAAACAATTAATTGAGTTAATACTTTCCCTATCTTTTTTTAAAATAAGTCCATTTTCAGTAATAGTTCCAATTAGTTTTCCACTTTTCTTTTTTGCTTTTCCTTTTGTTGAATCCCAAACAGAACTTCTTTCATATAGATACCAATGGCCATTAATATATTTAATTTCTGTTCCTGTTGGCTTTTTAAAATTAAGAATCCATTCAGGTCTATTATGTTTAATTTCCATTTGTTACCTCATATGTTAACTTTATTTTATTGCTTTAAAAGCTTTATAGTCTAGAAAAACTATTTGTTATAAAGTGTTAAAATATAATTATTTACAGCTTATTATATAATATATCTTAGGATAAAAAAAGTTTGTTAATTATTATTTTTAATTTATTTTAATTAGAAGAAAAAAGATAAAACATTGTCAATTTCGGCTTTTCTATTGTAAAATGGCAGAAAAGGAGAAGAAATGAATATACTATGTATTTCGGATGAAAAAGATATGTTAGTTTATTCTCAACATATAAAAAGTCATTTTAAAGATATTGATTTAGTAATTGCTGCAGGAGATTTATCCCTAAGGTATTATGAGTTTATTATTTCTTCATTAAATAAACCTTTGTATTTTGTTTTTGGAAATCATAATTTAGAAGACTTTAATAAGTATATGAGCTCTTCTCAAGACCAAGAACAACATGATTTACATTCTAATTTGAATCATGCATATAGTGGAGAATGTATTGAGGGAAAAGTTATTAGAGATAAAAAGACGGGATTAATAATTGCAGGATTAGGCGGTTCTTATAAATATAACAAAGGTCAAAGTCAATATACTGAGTTAGAAATGAGAGCTCGTATCTTTAAAATGATTCCAAAACTAGTAGTAAATAAAATTAAATACGGAAGATATTTAGATATCTTAGTTACACATGCTTCTCCTTTAGGATATAATGATGATAAGGATCTTTGCCATAGAGGTTTTGCTAGCTTTTTGACATTTATGGACTTATTTAAACCTAAATATGTTTTGCATGGTCATATCCATTTGATTGATTCAAATGCTAGAAGAAGAGTTGTTTATAGACAAACTAACATAATTAATGTATATAAGTCGTATGTTCTTAAAGATGATAGAATAGGAGATACTAAATAATATTAGTAGGAAAAAAAATGAATGACTATAACTTAAATAATCAAACTGAAGAAAATTTTGAGAGAGCAAAGAATAGAGCAAAAATTCAGGTTTTATTATCAAAATTAAAATGGGAAAATTCTGATTTATTATCTTTGTATGAAGTTACCGAGTTAATTAAACCACGTAGCCAATCTTATATAGGATTAAAGTCTATCCCTATAAAAGATATTATAGGAAGTGAAGGTCGTGCAAGAGATTTTTCAAAAGCTTTTTATCCAAAAAGAGAGCTTCTAAAAGAAAGATGGAAAAGTATCGATAAAGCTCATTTGCAATATATTGATTTACCTGCAATTAGTGTTTATAAACTTGGCCAGTGGTATTTTGTAAGAGATGGAAATCATAGAGTTTCTGTTGCAAAAAGCCAAGGTTCAGAATTTATTGATGCAGATATAGTTGAATTAGATTCTCAAATACCTTTAAAACAAGGTATGACAATGCGTGATTTAAGAAAAAAAGTTGTTGATTTTGAAAGACAAGAGTTTTTAAATCAATATCATTTTGAGGATATTCTGCCTATAAATGAAATTGTTTTTTCTGCCTCTGGAATGTATCCTGAAGTTTTGAATCATATAAATGTTCATAAATATTATTTAAATGAAGATTCTGAAAAAGAAATACCTTATGAAAAAGCTGTAAAAAGTTGGTATAATACCGTTTATGCTCCAATAATTAAGGAAGTAAGAAAATTAAATTTATTATCTTCTTTTCCTGGTAATACTGAAGGTGATTTATATATATGGATTGTTCGACATTGGGAAGAATTAAAAAATATAAGTAATTCTCAAAAAGTGTCTATTGAAAGCGCTACTTTAGATTATAAAGTAAGATATTCTAAAGGATTTTGGGAAAGATTAATAAAACGTATATTAAATTTCTTTTTTAAAAAATAAAAAAAGGTCAGTTTTGAAATAGTTTTCAAGTACTGACCCTTTTTATCTATAAATAAAAATATATTATTCTTGAATATATGCAGCTAATATATCAGCATATGCTTCCATTACATGACCTAATTTTTGACTAGGTCTAATTAAGTTTTCTTTACCGGCAAGATGAACTAATCCCGCAACAGGTTGATTATCAGATTCAAAATCTGTATGTACTCCAAAAGGAATATGAAGCATTCCCATATTTTGAGCCCATAGCAACATTGAATCTATAGCATGTGCACCTTCGCATGTTGAATGCATACAACTTGTAAAACAAGCAAAAAACTTTGATTCTAAATCTCTTGTTTCAGAAAGAGAAAAAGTTGAATCTAAAAAAGCTTTCATTTCAGCGCTTACATTTCCAAATAAAGTGGGACAACCTAAAATAACCATTTCGCTTTTGTTTAATGTTGAAGTGTTTGCTATAGGTAGAGCTAAAATGTCTTCTAAAAAGTCATTTGCAGTTTCAAATTTATTTGCCCAAATATGTAAATCTTCATCAGTAACTCTGTAGAGTCTAGCATCGCAACTTCTTTCGATTAGTAATTCTTGCAAATACTGTCCCATTATATAACAGTTTCCATTTACACTATGTATAATGATTGAACATCTTTTCATGTGCAAACCTCCTATAAATTTTTACATAATTATATCATAATAATTGTAAATTATGTTAAATTAATTCAAAATATAAAGGAATTAAGAATATAAGGGATGATTATGAGTTATTTTGAAACATTGATTATTGCATTTGGTTTAGCAATGGATGCTTTTGCAGCATCTATTAGTAAAGGAATTTGTATAAAACAAATTTCTAAAAAGCAAAGTTTAGTTATTGCTATCTTTTTTGGTGGTTTTCAATTTCTTATGCCCTTTATAGGATATTATTTAGGGCTTAGTATGATTGATATTATAAGTCGTTTTGATTACATAGTTTCTTTTTTACTTTTAAACTTTATTGGATTGAAAATGATATTAGAATCTTTAAACAATAGAGAATCAGAAATAGAATGCTGCAAAATAAATCAATTTTCTCTAAAGGATATTTTAGTTTTAGCAATTGTAACAAGTTTGGATGCTCTAGCTGTTGGAGTTACTTTTTCATTAACAGATAATAATTTGTTTTCCTCTACACTAACTATAGGTATTGTTACTTTTGTTTTATCATATATTGGTATATATATTGGAAGAAGCTTTGGAAACAAATATGAGAAAAAGGCAGAAGTTTTAGGAGGGGTTGTACTAATGTTAATTGGTTTCAAAATGTTGATATCACATTATATATAAAAAAATTGCAACTTTATTGTTGCAATTTTAATAGATTGTCACATGTTTATAATTTTAAATCGTCAAATTTATCAGAGATATTTGTTAAGTTAACCAGAGTTAAAGCAACAGCTAAATCAGTTTGACCATTCTCTAATGCATCAACTAAATATCGATATTCATTAACTTTCTTTTTTTTCTCAACTAAGTTTTCTTTTATTCTGTCTAAAGCAGCATATAGTTGTGGAGAAAGATTTTCATATATAGATGTTAAAATTATATTGTCGTTTGATTTAATTAATGTTGTATGAAACTCAAAATCATTTTGTTTAAAATTTCTTAATGCATCAGTATCTTTTGGATTTTCTTCTAAAATAGGAATAGCATTTTCCATTTTATTAACACATCTTCCTAAAGATCTAACAATTAACATTCTTGATGGACTTCTAGATAATTCTCTTGTAGCAGAAACTTCCATAGTTGTTCTTACTTGCATTAAGTCGGTTAATAATTTTTTATCAGGAACTTGTTTTGATAACATTGAAAGTGATAATGATTCAACAAATTGGTCTAGATTATTACTTTTAACAAGAGCTCTTTTACCTTGGCTAACTTGAATAAGGCCTTTTGCTTCTAAATTTTTAAAAGCTTCTCTAACAGATCTACTTGAGGCAGAGAATTGTTGAGCTAGTTCATGTTGGCTTGGTAGTGTTTCCCCTGCTTTATATTCTTTGTTTAAAATCATTTCTTCAAGTTTGTTTGCTATTGTAGTTGATTTGGTTTCGTTTGTAATTGGTGGTAATAACATATTTATTCCTTTTGTTATATATTCTTCTTATCTTTGATTAATTATAACATATAACATTTGACAAATGTAAGGGGGTAAACTGAAAAAAGTATAAATTTTATTAACATTTACAAACTTATAACATTAATCATTTTATTGGTAAATTGTCGAAAATAATATTGTATTTTGCATATAATTAATGATTTATTATTATTATTGATAATAATTATAATATATAAATATAAGACATAAGGCTAACAGTATTATAGTTAATATGCTATTGAATAATTATTTTATTGCAGTTTATTTTATTACTAGAGATTCTTTTTTTGTTATTTTTACTGAATCTAATTTATCATAAAAATAAATAGGTTAAGTATCATTATATATTTCTAATAAACTTGATGTAAATTATGTTAAAAAAATGTAAAAAATGTTTTACATAATTAAAAAGCTATGCAATAATAATATTTGTCGTTGTTCATACCTATTGCGATTGACCCAGCGCATAGGTATTAAGATTCTATTTATTAGAATCAAATAGGAGGTTGCCGCTTTTCCCTTTGGTTTAGCGGTATTTTTTTTGTATTTTTTCTTGCCGATGTTTATTTTTTTTTGTATTTTTTCTTATGGTATTTATTAAATAATGAAGAAGACTTTCTTCTGGAGGAAAAAAGTGGAACAAAAAAAATTTAAAACTGAAGTTTCTCAATTGTTACAATTAATCATTCATTCTCTTTATTCTCATAAAGAAATTTTTTTAAGAGAATTAGTTTCTAATTCATCTGATGCAATTGATAAACTAAAATATCTATCACTAACTGATGAAAAATTAAAAAATTATGATTTCGACCCAAGAATTGATATTGAATTTGTAGAGGGCGAAGATGCTACTATTATTTTAAAAGATAATGGATTAGGTATGAGTCATGATGATTTAAATGATAACCTTGGAACTATTGCATCAAGTGGTACTAAAAAATTTTTAGCTGCTTTAAATGATGATTTAAAGAAAGATAACAATTTAATTGGACAATTTGGTGTTGGTTTTTATAGTGCCTTTATGGTAGCTAAAAGCGTTGATGTCATTACTAAGAAAGCTGGTGAAGATCAAGCCTATAAATGGAGTAGTACTGGGGAAGGTAGTTATTCAATAGAAGAAGCAACTAGAGATGAACAAGGAACTACTTTAGTTATTCATTTAAATGAAGAAGGTTTGATGTATGCTAATCGTTGGGAAATTCAGAATTTAATTAAGAAATATAGTGATCATATTGCATATCCTATATATTTATCTTATGACCAAGAAGAAGCTGATCCTGATGGAAAAAAAGATGATGAAGGCAATCCTATAAAAACTGTTGAACATAAAGTAGAACAAATTAATAGTTGTACTGCATTATGGAGAAAAAGTAAAAGTTCTTTAAAAGAAGAAGACTATAACGAATTCTATAAAAATAATTATAGTGATGGTGATGATCCTTTATTTTATACACATGTAAAAGCAGAAGGTGTTACAGAATATACCACATTGTTCTATGTTCCTAAAAAAGCTCCTTTTGATATGAAATATGCTGATTATAAACCTGGTGTGAAACTATATGTAAAAAGAGTATATATTACAGATGATGATAAAGAATTATTACCAACATATTTAAGATTTGTTAGAGGTATTATTGATAGTGAAGATTTACCACTAAATGTTTCAAGAGAAATTTTGCAACAAAATAGAGTTATGAGCACAATTAGAAATGCAAGTGTAAAAAAACTATTAGGTGAATTTAAGAAAATTTCTGAAAATAATCCTGAATTATATAGTCAATTTATTGAAGAATATAATAGTCCTTTAAAAGAAGGATTGTACAGTGATTATGCTAATCGTGATTCTTTATTAGAACTTGTTAGATTTAAGTCTTCACAAGAAGAAGGATATGTTTCTTTTGCTCAATATAAAGAAAGAATGAGTGAAGATCAAAAAAGTATTTACTATTTAACAGGTGGTAAAGAACAAACCTTAAAATCAAGTCCTTTATTAGAAGCTTATAAGAAAAAAGGATATGAAGTGTTGATTATGCCAGAAGAAATTGATGACTTTATCATTGGTTCTGTAGCTAATTACAAAGATATTCCTCTTAAAGCAATTAATAAGAGTGGTGCTGTTGATGACTTAAAAGATGATTCAGAAGATAAAAAAGAAACAAAAGAAGAAAAAGATATAATTAAAAAAATCAAAAAAGCTTTAGGTGAAAAAGTAAGTAATGTAGTTTCTTCTTCTCGTTTAGTTGACTCTCCTGCAATTGTTGTTGTTGATGAAAATGATCCTAGTGTTCAAATGCAACAAATTTTAAGACAAATGGGTCAATCTGATATTCCAGACGCTAAACCAATATTAGAAATAAATTGTGAACATGAAATTGTAAAAAAACTTGTTGATAGTTCAGATGATGAATTTAATACAACCTTAAGTGAAGTGTTATTAGGACAAGCTATGTTAGCACAAGGTGTTATGCCTAAAGATCCTGTTGAATTTACTAAAAAACTAAATCAATTATTAGCAAAATAGTTTAAATCAAATAAAAAAAATAGATTGTTGAGTTATAGAAATATAATTCAACAATTTTTTTTCTTGTTATTTTATACATTTATCAATTAAGATAAAAGTGTACCAATTAGAAAAGGAGTTAATATGAAATCGTTAATAATACTTGAATCAGTATCAAATGATTATTCTTTGCTAAGTGTTTTAAAATTTTGGGAATCACAAGGTTTTAAAGATTTTAGTTTGAATTTAATTTCTGGAATATTTATTTTAATCTTTTCTTGGATAGTTTTAAAAATAATAATTAAATCAATTAGTCCTCTTTTGAATAAGTCAAAAAAAACAAGCGAATTAATGGCGTCTTACATATTAAAAATTGTTTCAGTAGTTGGTTGGATAATTATTATATTAACTTTTTTACAACATATAGGAATTAATATGGGTCCTTTAATTGCTGGTCTTGGAATTACTGGTATTGTTTTAGGATTGGCTTTTCAAGATTCTTTATCTAATTTCTTTGCTGGAGCTATGCTAGTAATAAATGAACCTTTTAGAAAAGGTGATTATATTGAAATTGGATCTTTAGCAGGTTCTGTTGTATCTATGGACTTAATGTGTATTACATTAAATACTTTTGATGGTAAACGTATTACAATGTCAAACAAACTGGTTTGGGGAGAGGCAATAACTAATTTCTCATATACTAAATTACGTGGGGTTTCGATGAATGTTGGAGTTCCCTATGATGCAGATTTAAAAATATGCAAAGAAGTATTTAAAGAAATGATTTCCTCCTATCCTGAAGTAGTTCTAGATCCTGCCCCTATTATAGAGGTTCACAAATTATCGGAATCTTCTGTTGATTTCTTAATTAGACCTTGGGTTGAACCACAAGACTATTGGACAATTTATTGGAGGTTTAATTCTGAGGTTATTACTAAGTTAAAAGAAAAGGGAATAGAAATACCTTTCCCTCAATTAGATGTTCATTTTGATAAATAGTAATATCTTATTTTTTATCTAGACCAATTAAAAATATTTCAAAAGAATCTGTTCTACATGCTTTAGGCTTTGCTGTTTTTGCTTTTTTGAAGACTTTACGCATTTGCATTAAAATTTCTTGTTGGCCTCCTCCTTGGAAAATTTTGATAACTAAATTTCCATGAGGTTTTAAATGTTCCATAGCTAAATAAAGAACTTGTTCTGCTAAGTTTTCACTTCTTGCTGTATCAACACTACGGTTTCCCATTGTCATTGGTGCAGCATCACTTATTATTGCATCATAAGGTCCATGTTCTACAAGTCTTTCTCTGATTTCTTTACTAAAGGCATCTCCTTGAAAGAAAGTAACAGTAGGAGGAACAGGATTTAAATTTAATGGGTTTAAATCTACAGCAACAATTGAACCTGTTTTTTTAAGTAATTTGTTATGTGTGTATAAGGTCCAAGATCCAGGAGATGCTCCAACATCTAATACTCTGTCACCCGGTTTTATTATCTTATTAGAAGCTTGTATTTCTTCTAATTTATAAACTGATCTTGCTGGATAGCCTTCTTTATGTGCTTTTTTTGTAAAAAAGTCTGCTTTGTCTCTTCTTGTCTTTGCCATGGTTGAATTGTATCAAATAAGTATTATAAAAGCGAGAGAATGAGGACAAAAAAAGACGCCGAATAAAAGGAGAGAATCGGCGTCCAAAAAGGAGGTTGAAAAAAACTGTTGCTCTGTTTTTTTATATAAATATATATGCAATAAGTGTGCCAAAAATAAAATAATATAAAAAAGATTAATTTTAGCCTTATTTTTATATTATTAATATTTTTTTTTCAAAAAATAATGTGTAAATATTTCACTTCACTTTTTTGTGTGTAAATTTTGCACACCCTATATACAAAAATATAGATGCTAACAAAGGGGGTGGGAGAGGTTTTGCTAGCATCTATAAATCACACTTAAAAAAGGAGGTTGAAAAAATCTACTCTGTTTATAAATAAGTATGCAATAAGTGTGCCAAAAAATAAGGGGGTATTTTCTTATAAATTCGTCTTTTTTTAATAAAAAAAATAACAAGTACTGTATATTTTTTTCAAATTTATAAAAATTGTGCAAAAATTTCACACTTTTAAAGTTAAATAATAAAGCAATAAAATATAAATAAAAATATTTTATTGCTTATTGAAGTTTTAATATGAAAAAAATTATTAATAATATATAAGCAATAACTGTACCAAAAAATATTAAATATATATGAAGAAAAATGTTGTTGATTATGTAAATAATTTGCATTTTTTTAATTAGTGTATTGACGATTCTACAATTGTCTAGATATCTTCTATATATGAAAACTAATTTATTAAATAAAAAATTTAAATATACTTATTCAAATGCAACTTTATATTTGATTGGAATAAACGTGTTAGTATATTTTATTATAAACTCAATTTGGCAAAATGGTGTATATTATTTATCTATGATACCTGGGTTTGTTTTAAATGGATATATTTATCAAGTATTTTCTTATATGTTTGTTCATAGTAGCTTTTCTCATTTACTTTTTAATATGTTGTCTTTATTTATATTTGGACAAGCTTTAGAAAAACGGATAGGATCTCGGGAATTTGTATTATATTATTTATTGGTAGGAACTCTATCAGGAATATTTAGTTTCTTAAGTTATTTAATTGCAGGGCAAAATGCTATTTTATTAGGAGCTTCAGGAGCTGTATATGGTATTCTTTTACTATTTGCTGTGTTTTTCCCTTTTGCAAAAGTATATATTTTTGGGATATTACCAATTAGAGCACCTCTTTTAATAATATTGTTTTTTATAATAGAACTATTTAGCCAATTTTCTGGAGTAAATACAGGTGTTGCTCATTTAACTCATTTAGCTGGATTGTTGTTTGGTTATCTATATTGTGTTTTTAGAATGAAAATTAATCCATTTGATGTATGGAAAAGAACCTTATAAGTTAGGCACTTTACAATTTTTTTGTAATTAATAATAATATGGGTAATAAGTTAATTTCTATGATAACAGGAGATTACAATGACAAAAAGTAAAGACGCATTAAATAAGGAATTATTAGATGCAGCAGTTAATGCAAAAAAGGCAAAAGAAATTAAGGATTTAATTGCGAAGGGAGCTGAAGTAAATTGTGTAAACGAATGGGGGATTACACCTCTTTTACTTGCTGCTCAAAACAATTCTGCAGTTGCTGTTTTAAATGCTTTAATAAAAGAAGGAGCTGATTTAAGTGTGGTTGATCCAGAATTTAAATCAAGTGCTTTACATTTAGCAGCAAATAACAATACTAATCCAAAAATCCTTTCAACTCTAGTGAACAACGACTGTGAATTAGAAAAGAAAAATTATTTGGGAGAGACTCCTTTATTGATGGCAGTAAAAAGTAATAAAGAAACAAAGATTTTTACAGCATTAATAAAAGAAGGTGCTGATCCATATGCAAAAGATTATCAAGGTACAAGTGTATTAGATTATGCAAAAGCAAATAAAAGAACTTATATTATTAATTCATTAAGTAAATTAGGAATTGAATAATATTAGACAAAAATAATCTAGGAATTAACTTACTAAATTTAAGCGAAATAGCTTAAAAACAAAAAAAAGCAATATTAATTATTGCTTTTTTTTGTTGTGCTTATTTGTGTTGTCAATAAAAGTAATTAGAGACGTGTAAATAAAAAATAAACTATTTCTTACTTACATTCATTATATTATGTTATATGTTTGAATAAGTCAAGAAAAAGTTATAAGTTTTTTTCAAAAAATTGTTTAAATTATATTAATTTACTAATTTAGCTATAAAATATCTATAAAAATGGAGTGTTATAAGTATGTTCTATGTTATAAGTTAAAATCCCCTTAATAAATATTAACTTATTAAAGGGATTTTTTATTATCTATAATTCAATAGTTTGTTCAATTATATTATTTTGAATTTCTTTTTTGAGTTGTTTTATAGAATTTAAAATGTCATCGTTTAGAGTTTCTAAATTAAATAAATAGCTTTCATTTAAATCTTTTCTAAATTTAATTTCTGCTTTACCTTCTTTAACACTTCTGTTTCCTAAAGTAATTCTAATTGGAATACCAATCAAATCAGCATCATTAAATTTTACACCAGGACTTTCTTTTCTATCATCAAAGAGAACATCTATACCTAAAGCTGATAGTTCGTTATATATTTTTTCACTTAAGGTTTTATCCTTAATTAAATTTATTAAATGAACTTGGTAAGGGGCAACAGTTATTGGTAATTTAAGGCCTTTTTCATCATTATATTCTTCAGCTAAACAACCTAAGAAACGACCAACACCAATACCATATGATCCCATAATTACAGGTTTTTTCTTTCCATCTACATCTGTAAAATAACAATTCATAGATTCACTGTATCTTGTTCCCAATTGGAAAATATTTCCAACTTCAATACCTCTATTTTCAGTTAATGTATGGCCACATAAACATTGGTAACCATCTTTTGCACTTGCAATATCAGCAACCTTTCCAGAATAATCTCTTCCATAATTTGTGTTTAATAAGTGATAGCCTTCTTCATTAGCGCCAGCTACTAAGTTGTTACTCTTTTTAACAGAGTCATCGACAATAATTACTGTTTTTGGATCACAGTTAATTGCAGATCCATAACCTGGAACCATCTTGTTTTGAAGGATTTCTTCAGTATGCGCAGGTCTTAGTGCATTTGCTTTTGCAACTTTTTGAAGTTTGCTTTCTTCAACATCTAAATCTCCACGAATAATAGCAACAATTAATTTTTCAGTTTCATCACCTGTTTTATCATCTACATAAGTTCCAACCATAAAGACTGCTTTAGCAGTTTGTCTTTTCTCAATGTTTAGGAAGGTGCATAATTCTTCAATAGTTTTACATTCTGGAGTTAGAACTTTTTCTAATTCTTTTTCTTCTTCTTTGTAGTATTGTTTTTTGAAAACAGCAACTTGTCTATTAGCAGTATATCCACATTTATCACAAGTCATTATAGTATCTTCACCTATTGGAGATAGGTACATATATTCATGTGAAATTTTACCACCCATCATACCTGAATCTGCTCCAACTACAATAACAGGTAATCCAGCTCGAGAGAAAATTCTAAAATATGAGTTGTAGTGCTTTTTATATTGTTCATTTAGTCCAGCTACATCTTTATCAAAACTGTAACTATCTTTCATTGTAAATTCACGAACTCTAATTAAGCCAGCTCTTGGTCTTGCATCATCTCTCCATTTTGTTTGGATTTGATAAATTAATTGAGGAAGTTGCTTATAAGATCCTATTTCATGACGTGCAATAGCAGTAGCATCTTCTTCATGAGTCATTGCTAAAACCATATCTCTATCAGCTCTATCATTGAATCGACTCATTTCTTTATCAATACTGTAATATCTTCCTGTTTCTTTCCAAATATCAGCAGGATTAACTACGGGCATTAATATTTCTTGGCCATCAATTTGATTCATTTCTTCTCTAATAATTGTTTCAATTTTAGAATTTGTAGTGTAGCCCAAAGGTAGTAGGGAAAAAATCCCTGCACCCATTTGACGAACAAACCCTGCTCTTAAAAGTAATTCATAACCTTTACTTTCTGCTGCGCTTGGTGCTTCCCTTAATGTTTTGGAAAACATTTTGCTCATTCTCATAGTATTTCTCCTGATATTGATTTTTTCAATGATGGTATTGTATCAAAATTGCTTATTCACTACAAGATTTTTACATTAATTATGAATCTAAATTTGTATATTAAAATAGAAAGAATATCTTTCTTGTTTATTTTCACTAATTTTTTTTTGTGCTATAATTTAGCAATATAAAAAATGGATATTAAAAAAACTTGTTTGTATTAAAAATTAGGAAAAATAAGCAAGTTTATTGTCTGCTAAGCTATTACTTTTTTAGTGAAAGTAATATATTATTAGGTGAAAATAAATAATAAAAAATTAGGAGAAAACCATGGACGTCAAAAGCCTAAAGCAAAAAGCTTTACAAATAAGAGAAATGACAATTAAAGAAATTGGTCATTTTGGTGCTGGTCATATTGGTGGTAGTATGTCAATCGTAGAATTATTGACATATTTATATTATCAAGAAATGAGAATAGATCCAAAAGATCCAAAAAAAGAAGACAGAGATAGATTTGTATGTTCTAAAGGGCATGCAGGACCTGCTGTATATGCAACTTTAGCAAGTAAAGGTTACTTTCCTGAAGATTGGTTATTAACTTTAAACCAAGGTGGTACAAAGTTACCAAGTCACTGTGATATGACAAAAACTCCTGGTGTTGATTTTACTGGTGGTTCTTTAGGACAAGGTTTCTCAGCTGCTGTTGGTATTGCATTAGGACAAAAAATTAAAAATATTGATGCAAAAACTTATGTAGTTATTGGGGACGGTGAAAGCCAAGAAGGTCAAATTTGGGAAGGTGCTGAAACAGCTGCTCAATGGAATCTTGGTAATTTAATAGCTTTTACTGACTTAAATAAATTACAATTAGATGGCTATACTGATGATGTTATGTCAATGGCTAATATTGATACTCGTTGGGTAGGCTTTAATTGGCATGTACAAAGAATTAATGGTCATAATTTTAATGAATTAGCACAAGCTATTGAAAGAGCAAAAGCTGCAACAGATAGACCATCAATGATTATTCTTGATACTGTTAAATCTTATGGTTTTATTCCTGGTGAAGGAATTACAGCAAACCATAGTATTGCTTATGATGAAACTGTAGCTGAAAAAGCTGTAGCTGAGCTTCGTGAAAGAGAAGGAGTAAACTAATGAGAGATACAAGTGATTTAAATAATATGCGTGATGCTGTTATGACAGCAATTAATGATTTAGCTGCTGAACATGAAGATATTGTAATGTTAGATGCAGACTTAGCTAGTTGTATTGGTTCTAAAAGTTTCCAAGATAAATTTCCAAATAGATTCTATAACTGTGGTATTGCTGAAGCAAATATGGTAGGTGTTGGAGCAGGACTTTCATCAATGGGTTTAACTCCTTTTGCACATACTTTCGGTTGTTTTGCTAGTAGAAGAACATTTGACCAATTTTTCTTATCAGTTGGTTATGCTAATCAAGTAATACATTTAGTAGGTTCAGATCCTGGTATTACAGCTCAATTAAATGGTGGAACTCATATGCCATTTGAAGATATTGCATTAATGAGACAAGTTCCAGGTGTTGTAATTATCGATCCATCTGATTCTCAAAGTATGTATGAATTAATAAGACAAGTATATGAAAACAATAAACCTTCTTATATCAGATCAGCAAGAAAAGGTATCACTCACAGATATCCTGTTGGAACTAAGATTGAATTAGGTAAAGGTATTGAATTAAGTAAAGGTGAGGATGTTGCTATTATTGCAACAGGACAAACTATGGTTGATGCAGCAAGTGGTGCATTAGATTTACTTAAAGCAAAAGGAATTGATGCAACTCTTGTTGATTTACATACAATTAGACCATTAGATACAGATTTAATTGATGAAGTAGCTTCAAGATGTAAAAAAGTTCTAGTATGTGAAAATGGTAGATACAGTGGTGGAGTTGGCGAAATGATTGCTGCTCACTTAGCAAAAACAAATCCTGTAAAAATGGATTTTGTTAATGTTGGTGAAAGATTTGGTGAAGTTGGAAAACTTGATTATTTAGCAAAAGCATTTGGCTTTACTGCTGAAAATATAGCTGCTAAAGCAGAAGCTTTAGTAAAATAAATAATTCTAGGGAGTTGAAACTTCAACTCCCTTGCTTTCTAAGGATGGTACCCCCCACATGAAGACTTATGCTCATAGAGGGTTTTCTGGATTGTATCCTGAAAATACAATGATTGCTTTTAAAAAAGCAGTTGAAGAATGTAAATGTGATGGAATAGAATTAGATGTTCATCTCTCAAAAGATGATGAATTAGTAATTATTCATGATGAGAAAGTTGATAGAACAACATCTGGAAAAGGATATGTAAAAGATAAGACTCTTGAAGAATTAAAAGAATTAAATGCTAATTATATGTTTAACAATTTAGCAGAAATTCAAAGGGTACCAACTTTTGATGAATATTGTGAATATATACAAGATAAAAATATAATAACCAATATCGAAATAAAGACTAATTTGATATATTATAAAGATATCGAAGAAAAAGTTATTAATAAATTAAAGAGATATAATCTATCAGATAGAGTTATTCTCTCTTCTTTTAATCATGGTTCTGCCGTTATTTCTAAAAAAATAAAAAAAGATATAAAGTGTGGTTTATTAGTAGAATCACCTGGAATAATTAATTCAGGATATTTTACAAAAATGTTAGGAATGGAATGTTATCATCCTGATATTAATTGCTTATCTGAAGAAATAGTTAATGAATGTAAAAAATATGAAATAGAAGTAAATACATGGACTGTTAATACAATGAAAAACTTAATTAATTGCATTAATTGGGGTGTTGATGGTTTAATTACAAATTATCCTAATGTTGTTAAGTCTTGTATTAATGGATAAATAAATGGGAAAAATAAAGTATAAGTTAGAAACGATTCCAGTTTGGGATGCTTTAGAAAAAAATGATGAATGTTTTTTATGTTCATTAATGAAAGAAGCTGAAAAACATAGTGTTGATTTTTATTTAGGTTCTTCTGTAATGAATCCAGAAACTAGAGTTATGGTTAATGAACACGGATTTTGTCACCATCATTTTCAAATGTTGAGTGATGCTAATAAAGCTCAAGGATTAGCATTGATTTGTGATACTTATTTATCTCAAAGTTTAGTTAAGTTTAAAAAATCATTTGATTTATTATTAAATGCAAAACCTGGAAGAAAAGCTAATAATGCTGTTAAACAATTTAGTAATGATTTAGAAAAAAGAGAAAGTGGTTGTTTAATTTGTTCCCAAATGCAAAAACGTTTAGATAGATATATCTATACGATAATATATATGGCTCATAATGAAAAAGATTTTAGAAAAGCTTTAGCTGAAGGCAAAGGATTTTGTTTACATCATTTTAATGAATTAATAAATAAATCAAATGATGTTCTAGGAGCTAAAGATGGAGCTGACTTTATAAAATATATTACAGAAATAGAATTAAATAATTTAGATAGAATTTCTAAAGATGTTCTTTGGTTAACTCAAAAATATAAAAGTGAAAATAAAGATAAACCTTTTAATGGGTGTGAAGACGCACATAAAAGAACAGTAAGTAAAATGGTTGGAGATTATAGAATAAAAGACCCAATAAAAAAACACTAAAGTAAAACTTTGATATTGTATCTGTTCTCTTCAGTGCTTTTTAATTAGTTAAATTTATTTTTATTCAAGTTTGTCTAAAATAGATTTACCAATAGTTTCTTTTGGCATTTTTACATTAAAATTGTCTGCAATTGTACAACCAATAACAGCAAATGTATCATAAACTTCTATTTGTTTTCCCTCTGTTATTGATGGAGAGTAAGCTAAGAAAGGTACATATTCTCTTGTATGATCACTTCCAGAATATGTTGGATCATTACCATGGTCTGCTGTTATTATGATTAAATCATCATCATTTATTTCTTCTAATAATTCACCTAGTTTAACATCAAATCTTTCGATTTCTTGAGCATAGCCTTCAGGGTTTCTTCTATGACCCCATAAAGCATCAAAATCAACTAAGTTAGTAAAACATAATCCAGTAAAATCTCTTTTTGCTATTTCTATGGTTTGTTCCATTCCATGAACTGAACTTTTTGATTTATTTGATTCTGTTAGTCCTTCGCCATCGAAAATATCATATATTTTACCAACTGATATAACATCATAATTATTTTCTTTTAAAGCATTTAAAGCTGTTGGTCCATTTGGTTTTAGTGCATAGTCATGTCTGTTTGCAGTTCTTTTAAATTCGCCTTTCTTTTTCCCTAAATAAGGTCTTGCAATGACTCTTCCTACTTTCCACTCATCTCTAAGAGTTAATTCTCTTGCTATTTCACAACAACGATATAATTCTTTTAAATCAAAAGTTTCTTCATTACCACATATTTGAAGTACTGAATCAGCTGATGTATATACAATCATATTACCTGTAGCAATTTCTTCTTCAGCAAGTTCATCTAGAATAATAGTTCCACTTGAGCTTTTATTACCAATTACTTTGTGGCCAGTTCTTTTTTCTAATTCTTCAATTAATTCTTTAGGAAAACCTGTTTCTGTAAAGGTTTGAAAAGGTTTTGTAATATGTAAGCCCATCATTTCCCAGTGTCCGGTCATTGTGTCTTTTCCAACACTTCTTTCAGCAAGTTTTGTATAAATAGCAGTAGGATTTTCAACGCTTTTTACTTGTTTAAGAGGACATAGATTTGCTAATCCTAATTTTTGTAAATTAGGAATATTGAAGGATTCAACGCTTTGAGAAATGTGTCCTAATGTATTTACATTTACATCTCCATATTTATTTGAATCGGGCATAGCACCAACACCCATAGAGTCTATAACAATTGTGAAGATTCTTTTATATTTCATTTTTTTCTCCTTCCATGTAATTTTATGAATTAATTGATTATCTAGAACAATGAATATTTACATTTTATTATATTTATATGTTAATAATACTTATATTTTGCAATACTAGCAAATAAAAAATTAATCATATAGGACATTTGTCACAATGCATAGTAAAAACAATGAAATTAGATTAGAACAACCAAATCTTATATTTGCAAAAGCTTTATTAGATTACCATAAAAGAAATAAAACCTTTTTAGAGCCTTTTGTTCCGAGTCGTGCTATTGATTTCTTTAGTTTAGATTTTCAAGAAAAAGTTCTTGAACAAAATATTCAGAATTGGAGTTTAAATACCGGTTATTGTTTTTATATTTTTGATAATATAGAAAATAAAATAATTGGAATGGTTAATATTTCTAATATTATTAGAGGAGTATTTCAATCTTGTTTTTTAGGTTACTCCTTAGATAAAGATTATTTAAATAAAGGATATATGTCTTTTGCTGTAAGTAAGGTTGTTGATTTTGCTTTTAATGAGTTAAAATTACATCGTATAGAAGCAAATGTTATGCCTAAAAATATTGCTTCGCTCTCAGTCTTAAAAAGGAATAATTTTATAGAGGAAGGCTATGCAAAGGAGTATTTGTTAATAAACGGTAAATGGGAAGATCATGTGCATATGGTCTTAATAAATAAAAATTATAATTAATTCTCTTTATATGGATTCACATGAACCATGCAATGTTTTACATTAGGTATTTTGTTTTCGATATTATGATGAACTTTTGCAGCAATTTTATGAGCATCTTCTAATCGTAAATTTCCATCTACAGAGATTTCAACATCTACATAGCTTTTATTTCCAAATTGACGAGTTTTTAATAAATCAATATCTTTTACACCATTAACTTCCATAACTTCTTTTCGAATATTATCTAATATTTTTGATGGAAGAGCTGTATCGACCATTTTATTTATTCCATCAATAAATATATCGTATGCGGCTTTTAATATAAAAATACAAATAACTAATGTAGCGATTGGATCTAAAATAGGAAAACCATTAATCGCTCCAATTATTCCAATTAATGACCCTACAGAGGAGAGAGCATCTGATCTATGGTGCCAAGCATCTGCCATTAGAGCTCCACTATTGATTTTTTTTGCACCAAACCTTGTATACCAATACATAGATTCTTTTGTAATTATTGAAGTTAATGCAGCAATTAATGCAATAGTTGTAGGTAGTTGAGCATTTAAATAACTTTTTTCAAGGATTTTTGTTAATCCACTATATCCAATTCCTAACCCAGTTATTGCTAATATTATAGATAATAGTACAGCAGTAACGCTTTCAAATCTTTCATGACCATATTGATGGTGATTGTCAGCAGCTTTGCTAGATACTTTGATTCCTATAATGACAATTATAGTAGAAAAAACATCAGATAAAGAATGTATAGAGTCACTAACTAAAGCTTCACTATGTCCAAAAATACCTGCTAAAAATTTAAAAATAGATAAAAGTAGATTTGCTATAATACTTGTTGTGCTAATGTGTTTAACTGTTTTCTCTTCAATTGTTTTTGCCATTTTTGATACGCTTTTTATAAAAGGGGTATCAAAATGATACCCCTAATTTTATTATTTATCTTTTTTTTCAGGATATACAACTTTTAAATGTAAATCATTTAATTGATTTTCATCTACATAAGATGGAGAATCATCCATTGGAGATGTAGCTGCAGTATTTTTAGGGAAAGCAATTACTTCTTTTATAGATGTTTCTTCAGCCATGATCATTACCATTCTATCTATTCCAGGAGCTATTCCACCATGAGGAGGAGCACCATATTTGAAAGCTTCTAATAAGAATCCAAATTTTTGTTGTGCTTCTTCTTCGCTGAAATTACAAATTTTAAATATTTGTTTTTGTAATTCAACATCATGAATACGAATAGATCCAGAAGCTACTTCATAACCATTTAATACTAAATCGTATAAATCACCTTTAACTTCACCAGGGTTTTCTTCTAGAGAATCAAGATATTCTGCTTGTGGCATACTGAACATATGGTGAGCAGCTTCCCAGTGATTTTCATCTTCATTAAATTCAAATAATGGGAAATCTACAATCCAGCAGAATTTAAATCCAGGTTGAATTAAATTTAAATCTTTACCTAATTTGGATCTTACAGCTCCTAAGCTTGTACAACATTTTGTCCAAGTTTTATGAGCAACCATTAATATTAAGTCTCCTTCATTTGCACCAAAAGTAGAAATTACTTCCTCTTCCATTCCAACAAAGAATTTTGATACACCACCAGAAAGAGCATTATTAGCACCAACTTTCATCCAAGCTAAACCTGATGCACCATATGTTCTTGCTGTATCTTGTAAAGCATCAATATATTTTCTAGTAAAATTAACACCTTCTGTCTTTGGTGCACAAAGACCTTTTATAGATCCACCATCATTTATGATGTCTTTAAAAGTTGCAAAAGAAGAATTGCTTGCTAATTTATTTGCATCTTGTAATTTAAGTTCAAAACGTAAATCGGGTTTATCATTACCATATGTATTCATACTATCTTGATAAGAAAGTCTAATAAATTCTTTTGGTAAATCAATATTCATTACTTGTTTAAATACATAGTTAAATAAATCTTCCATCAAAAGTAATACATCATCTCTTTTTACAAAGCTCATTTCTAAGTCAAGTTGAGTGAATTCTAATTGTCTATCACCTCTAGCATCTTCGTCTCTATAACAACGGGCAATTTGGAAATATTTGTCAAATCCTCCAACCATTAATATTTGTTTAAAGAGTTGAGGGCTTTGTGGGAGAGCAAAGAATTTACCAGGGTAAAATCTTGAAGGGACTAAGAAGTCTCTTGCACCTTCTGGTGTACTTTTAATTAGAGTAGGTGTTTCTATTTCATAGAAATCTGTTTTATATAGATATTCTCTAATAGCTTTTACAAATTCATGTCTTAATTTTATTCTTTTTTGCATTCCTGAAGATCTTAAATCTAAATATCTATATTTTAATCTTAAATCTTCATTAGCTTCAGTTTCTTCATCAATCATAAATGGAAGAGGTAAACATTTATTTAGAATTTCAATTTTATCAGCTTTTACTTCGATTTCACCTGTTACCATATTGGTATTAATCATATTATCTGGGCGTTCTCTTACTAATCCAACAACTGAAATACAAAATTCCATTCTTAATTTTGCTGCTGTTTCTTGAAGTTCTTTACTAGCGTCATCATCAACAACAACTTGAGTTATTCCATATCTATCTCTTAAGTTAATAAAGTGAAGGGCTCCATGATTTCTATCTCTATGTACCCAACCATTTAAAACAACAGTTTTTCCTGCATCTGCTTTGGTTAAACTACCACAATTTGTAGTCCTTTGTGCGAAAGCTTCTTCTGACATATTTTTTCCTTTACTTAAGTAATTAAATTCATTTGATATTATCATTAAATATGATAAAAAACAACTTATATAATACTATAACATATTATTGAGAATGGAAATAAAAAAAGTTGTATACTTAGATATTTTATAATTTTAAGTTATAAAATAAATGTATACAACTAATCTTAGAATAAGTATTTTATTTAGTATTTATATCTACTTCACCAGAAATTGTATCAATATTAACTATAATTCCATTTTGTGTTGAAAAGTCACCTTCATATTCATTTTCATTAATTGAAATAGTTCCAGTTACGGTTTCTGCAGAATATTTATATTCTTGTTCTTTTAATATTAAATCAAGATCACCTGAAACTGTACCTAAATTAATTTCATTATTAATATCTAGATAATCAAGTTCAACATCTGAAGAAGTTACATTTAAATCTAATTTGTCTGCTATAATTGAATCAACATAGATTTCTCCACTTATACTTGCAAATTCTACATCCTCAGCAGTTATGTTATATATTTCGAGGTTTCCACTTGTTGAATTTATTTCAATATTTTTTGCATTTATTTCTTCAATGTTTATTTTTCCTGATAATGTATTAATTAATAAAGAATCATCTATTTTAAGATTTAATAAACTAATATCACCACTTGTAGAATTAATATTAATATTAGGTAAAGACAAATCATTAAAAGAATCTATATTACCACTTACGCTTTCAATATTAATATCTTCATAATAATTGATTGGTAGATAAATCGAAATAGTAGGTTTTTCATTCTCAAAAGCAAAATTTATAAAAGAATTACTTTTTTTTTCTTTAATAGTTACACTATCTTTTGAATTATCATTTATCTCTAAGGTTCCTTTCTCTTTTGTGCTATATATTATATTTACTTTATCTATATTATCATCAACCCAGATATTAATATTTGCTGTTATCGCTTCAATTGTTATTTCTTTGTTTATGTCAATGCTAACTTCTTTTACTTCTCTTTTAGAAAACTTAGCTGTAGAAAAAGCTATCATTAAGAAAACTAAAATAATTAGCATCATTATTTTATTGGCTTTTGTATCTTTTATTTTCATTTGTCTTCGTGAAACCTTTGATCCCAATCTTTTTCTTTGTCAAACATATCATTTTCCATTGTTTCTACTTTCTTTTTTAAATCTTCATATTCTTTTCTCAATTCATCAGTTGTTTTGTCAAAGTAAGGATCATCTTTATCTTCATTATCTTTATAATAATAATTTGTTGATTCATTTTCTGCAGGGATTATTATTGCTAAAATTAAGTAAATAACAGCTCCTGGGAAAAAGCCAGTAAAAAGAACTATCAAGAATGTTAATGTTTGAAAGGTCTTAATATCTAATTCGGCCCATCTAGCTATTCCTGCACATACTCCAAAAATACGAGCATATCTATTTGATCTTCTAATTAATCTTATATCTTTCATTCTTTCTCTTTTCCTTTATTATTTTCATTCTCGGATTCCATAATAACTTCTAAATTATTAATTCGAGTCATTAAATCATCAATACCTTCTTTTAAATCGGCTCTTTCTTTGTTTCTCTCTTCTTTTATATTTGTGTTAAAAATTGGATCGTAATCATCTTTATAATCATGTTTTCTTCTTTTTTTATCACTATGTTTAGATTTGAAATTACTATAAGTTCCAGGTTTGTATCCTTTTCTCATTTCTTCCATTCGAAGAGCGGCATTTATTTTATCTCTTTCTTTTTTTCTGTTGTAATCAAGATAAGATGAAAAAGCTACAAAGGAAAAAACAATTGCTACTATTAATACTGCCATATTACTTCTCCATTTTACTTCTTAATTCAGCTAATTCTTTTTCGATATCGTCCATGCCTTCTAGATCTTTGAACTTTTTATCTAAATCATCATAATTATTATCTAGGTCATTCATAGCTTCCATTCTGTTTATTTTATCTTCCATAAAATCAAAATTTGTATTTCTGCTTTTATTTAATAAATCTTTAGCTCGTTGTTCTTCTTCAGCTTTTCTTGTTCTTTCTTTCATTAGTTTATATTTGTTTTTTACACTAACTAATTTATCTTCTAATTTAGAAATCTTATCTTTAGAATCGGTAACTAGTTTTTGATAATTTACTAAAGCTTCTTTTTCTTTTTCTAATGTTGAAGATATTTTTTTCTTTTCTAATAAAGCTTCTTTTGCTAAATCTTCTCTGTTTTTTTCTATAGCTAGCATTGCTCTACTTTGCCAACGGCTAATTGTAGATTGGATATCTGCTATTTTCTTTTCAGTTCTTTTTTCATCGGCCATTGTGGCTGCACAGGATGTTTTTAATTCAATTAAAGTGTCTTCCATTTCACTAATCATTAATTTGATCATTTTTTCTGGATCTTCTGCTTTATCTAGTATTGAATTAATATTTGCATTTACTATATCAACAAATCTTGAAAATACACTCATATTATTTCTCCTATTATTTTTAAGGGTTATTTATTCTGAAAATAATATTGCAATTATTGTGCCAAAAAAAACATTTTTTTTTTATTTGTATATAATTGCTTGTACTATAAGAATTTATATAATATATATCTTGTAAGTGAAGTTTAAATTAAGGCAGTGTTAAAATTTTTATTTACAAGAGAATTGTATAAATACTAAAATATGGTAAAATTCACCATGAAGGAGAGATTTATGTATTCTGATTATCAACTGGAAAAACCTCTTGGTGAGAGTGATATTTTTCTTAAATTTCAAAGGCAATTGAGCAAAGCTGCAAAAGTAAATAGAAGTGTTTTGGTTATTGGAGAAAGAGGAAGTGGTAAAGAGTTAGCAGCTCAAAGATTACACTATTTATCTCCTAGATGGGAAAATTCTCTAATCACTGTAAATTGTGCAGCACTTCCTCCATCATTAATTGAAACTGAATTATTTGGACATGAAAGTGGAGCCTTTACTGGAGCTCAAAAAGCAAGAAAAGGTAGGTTTGAAGAAGCAGAAGGTGGAACTTTGTTTTTGGATGAAATAGGGTTGATACCTTTAGAAGTACAAGAAAAAATCTTAAGAGTAGTTGAATATGGTACTTTTGAAAGAGTAGGTTCTTCAAAGTCTCATAAAGTTGATGTAAGAATTATTGGTGCTACAAATTCTGATTTAAAAAAACTTTGTAAGGAAGGTAAATTTAAAGAAGATTTATTAGATCGTTTATCTTTTGAAGTTTTATTTCTTCCACCTTTAAGAACTCGTAAAACAGATATCATTTTATTAGCTAATTATTTTGCAAATAAAATGAGTTTAGAATGTGATTTTAATAAAATGCCTGAATTTAGCGAGGAAGTAATAGAAAAGTTATTAAGATATAATTGGCCAGGTAATGTTAGAGAATTGAAAAATGTAGTAGAAAGAGCTGTTTATAGATCAAATTCAGATTTAATAAATGATATTGTTTTAGATCCTTTTAAAAATCCTTTTCAAGTTGATGATGAAAAAGATGAAAGTGAAGAATTTAAAGAAGAAAAACAAGAATCTATTGAAAATAATAATTTAGAAGAAAATAATCTTGTTTTGAAGGACTATATGATAAATAAACAAAACTTTGATCTTCAATATTTAAAGCAAGCATTAATTGAAGCTAATAATAATCAAAGGCAAGCAGCTGATTTGTTAGGACTATCTTATGATCAACTCAGAGGTCTTTATAGAAAATTTAAACATTTATTATAAAAAAAGAGAGCCGAAGCTCTCTTTTAAAATTAATAACTTGTTGGTAAAAATACAGCCATTAATAAATATATGATTCCTATTGGAGCAAATCCTGAACAGATAAAAGTTAAAATAGTTAAAAATCTTATAAGACCAACACTGATACCTGTGTAATTAGCTAATCCTTCGCAAACTCCAAAAATTAATCCATTTTTACTTCTGTATAATTTTCGGCGTTGCCTTTTTCTATAATAATGATGTTCTTCATCGTAATACATGATTATTTATCTTCCTTTTTTGTTTTCTTCTTTAAATTAGTTTTTAACTTTTCTAATTCTGCATCAATTTCATTGTCAATTTCCATCTTTTCAAATTCATCAAATGAAGAATTGTGACTTAAATTCACTTCGTTTTCCATTTGTTCAATCTTTGCTTCAAGTTCATTAAATTTATCACCTATTTCAAAACTTTCTGAAACTTTTAGTGTTGTTTCAACTCTTTTTTTATCTTTTGCTGCTTGAGCTCTTCTAATTAAAGATGATTGTTTATCTTTTATTTCTTTTAGTTTAGTAGATAATTGAGCTACAGATTCATCGTCACTCATTAATAAACTATCGTAGCTTTTTAATTCATCAACTATTTGGTTTATTCTTTCTTCGCATTGTCTTTTTTCATTTAATGCTTCTCTTGCTAAATCATCTTTTCCTTTTTCAACTGCTAATTGAGCTCTGCTTTCCCATCTCAAAATACGTTCTTTTAAATCTTTTACATCTTTTTCTAGAATGAGCTTTTCTCTTTGGTGGGATGTTTTTGTTCTCTTTACATTAGCTAAAGTTTCTTCTAAATCATTTATCATTAGTTTTATCATTTTTTCAGGATTTTCTAGTGAATCTAATGCGCTGTTTACATTTGAACTTACAATGTTTTTAAATCTTTTTAAGGTTTTCATAATTCCCTTCCTTTATTATATATTTTTATATTGTTTTTAATTTGTAAAAATACTAATGCATTTACTGTGCCAAAATTTATAATTATCTAATATTTTCTAAAAAACGCTTAATAAAGCTTATTAAATGTTAAGTGTATTTAAATAAAATATATGGTAAATGGTATTTTTTACCAAATTAAATATTTTGATAGGAAAAATACAAAATTGTAAATTTAAATTATAAGGGTTTGTTTATTGTTTTCTTTATTTAACTATTGTAAAGTGTAATTGAATATTATTTTGGAGAATTTATGGCAACATTATACATAGTAGCAACCCCAATCGGTAATTTAGAAGATATAACTTTAAGAGCATTAAATATATTAAAAAGTGTAGATATTATAGCTTGTGAAGATACTAGACATACACAAAAATTATTAAATAAATATGAAATACGTAAAAGATTAATTGCGACTCATGCTCATAATGAAAAAGAATCAGCTAATGGTATAGTAAGTTTGTTAGATCAAGGAAATGATATAGCATTTGTAAGTGATGCTGGTACTCCTGCTATTAGTGATCCTGGTGCTAGGTTAGTTTCTAAAGTAAGGCAAGAAGGATACGATGTAGTAGCAATCCCTGGCGCTAGTGCGATTATTACATTAATTAGTATTTCAGGTTATGTTGGAAAAACTTTCACTTTTGAAGGATTTTTGCCAATAAAAAAAGGAAAAAGAAATACTAGGTTAACACAATTAATTGAAAGAGATGAGGCTTTTGTAATTTATGAATCTCCTTATAGAGTTTTAAAGACATTAAAAGAAATTGCAAGTATTGATGAAACTAGAGTAGTAGTTGTAGCTAGAGAATTAACAAAAGCACATGAAGAAGTGTTAAGAAATAATATTGTTGAAATAATTAATGATTTTGAAAGTCGAGCTGCTATAAAAGGTGAATTTGCAATATGTGTTTGTCCTTCAAAAGCAAGTGAGGAATTTTTAGAAAAAAATGATTAGTATTAAAAAATTATATTCTTTAAAAGAAAGAACTCAAGTTAGAAAGTGTTCAGCTATTTTTCATCAAGCTATAACTACTGATTTTACCAAAGATTATTTAATTGATGTTTTTAATGTTTTGTATAGTGAAAAAAGTAAAAAAGTATTATCTTCAGAGCATTATATAAAATTAGATAAATTGAAGAATAAATTACTAAATAATGATAATGATAATGATTATGTCCTTTATGAAGATATTTCACAATTATTACTAAGTGCTTTAGGGAGTGAACCTTCTGATTGGGATTTTTATACTGATAAAGGTGATTTAGACCAAGAAAAAAGGATTGTTTATAATCATAATTTAATTATTGATAGGATAAGAGCCCCATTTAATATTGGATCAATTTTTAGAAGCGCAGACTCATTTGGTATAAATAGTATTACTATGGTTGAAGGTAGTGCTGATATTAATCATCCGCGTTGCTTAAGAAGTGCAAGGGGAACTGTAAGTACTGTAAATAATATTGAAATGGATGAAGATAAATTAATATCTAAGTTAATTAAGGAAAATGCTAAAGTTTTTGCTCTAGAACTTGGGGGTACAGAAATTGAGAATTTTGAATTCCCTGAAAATGGTTATGCCGTTATTGGTAGTGAAGAATTTGGGGTAAGTCCAAAGTTATTAAAATATTGCGATTCTTCTTTAGGTAGAGTATCAATACCCTTAGTGGGAACTAAGGGTTCGATAAATGTAAGTGTTGCAACTGGAATTATGTTACAATATTGGTTATCAAGTTCTAGAAGAACTAATCATCTTAAATAGTTCTTTTAAAGAATCATCAATTTCTCTATTTAATGTATCAATAGGGAAGTTGCCTTTTTGATTTCTTTCTCCAATTGCTCTATTTGTTAATATTTGCATACCTTCATCAATGTTTTTAACTGAATAAATATGGAATTTCTTATTTTTTATTGCTTCTTCAACTTCATATGATAAAATTAGATTTTTAACATTTTGAACAGGGATAATTACACCTTGTCTACCTGTTAATCCAAGTTTTTTACATGCATTGTAAAAACCTTCTATTTTTTCATTTATACCGCCAACTGGTTGAATTATACCCATTTGATTTACACTACCGGTAACAGCAATATCTTGTCGTATTGGAATTTCAGAGATAGCAGAAAGAAGCGCATATAACTCAGAAGAAGATGCACTATCACCATCAATCTCAGCATATGATTGTTCAAAGCATATTCCAGCATATATAGATAAAGGAAAAGTCCTAGCATAGTGTTTTCTCAAATATCCTTCTAAAATTAATAAACCCTTGTCATGAATTTCTCCAGAGAGCCCTGCTTCATGTTCAATGTTTACAATGCCTTCACTTCCTGGTGCTACAGTAGCTGTAATTACAGTTGGAAGACCAAACGAAGCTGATCCCCTATCAATTACTGCTAAACCGTTAACTATACCAACTTTTGATCCAGTTAAAGAAATAATCATCTCGCCACGTTCTATCTCTTGATTAATTTTGCTTTCAATTAATGAAACAGTGTAATCTCTTTCTTCTAATGCTTTTCTTATTGCTTGTTCATCAATAATAGTTTTGTTTTGTTTTTGAGCCCACCAATTCGCTTCAACTAATAAATCTGTTAATTGAGAGAATTGAGTAGTTAATTCATTTCTATGTTCACAAAACCATGCACTATATCTAATAATTGCTTTTTTCCCAAATTCATCGAGAGGTAAAGTTTTATTATTTTTAATAAACTTTTCTAAATAAGATAAAGTAAATGATATATTAGTTTCATTTAGATCCATTGCATAATCGAATTGTGCAGAAACTTTGAAGTGTTTTAAAAATTGTTCATCAAGTTCGCTTAATTTATTATATAAATCTTCATTACCTATTAATACTACTTTTAATGGTACTTTTGGTACTTCAGCTCTAATATTTTTAGCTTTTAAAATACCTTTTTGAGAATAGTTTTCATTTTTTAATCTAAGTTTATTTGAGTCTAAATACTTTTTAAGAGCATCCCAGAGCCCCTCAACTTGTAATAATTCTTGTGCATATAAAACTAATATACCACCACATGATTCTAAAATAGATCCAGCTTTTATTCTTTGATAAGGTAGTAAATCTTCTTTAGTGTCATCAATTGCTCCAAAAAGTGTTATAAAGGAGGGGTGATTTTCAATTACAAAGGGTCTAGTTTTTTTAAATTGACTATCAATAACTAAATTAATATTATAGCGTTTTGTTATATCTTTATTAGTTTCTATTGTAATAGATTTTAAATCTTTTTTAATTAATGATAAATGTTCTAAAATTCTAATATCTTCAAAGTTCTTTTCTATATTGTTTATATCATTAATTGCAATTTGAATAGCATTATCTCTATTATTACTTAAATTTTCTTTTAAGTTTTTATTAAATATTTCAAGTTCATTTTTATATTTATTACCTAAGCCTCTTTCTAATACTAGCGCTTTAGGATTATCACTGTTAACAAAGTTATGAATATATGCAATATCCTTTATTTTTGAGATATCATTTTCTTGTGTAGATGCTACAGCTTGAACTGCTGATAATCTACCTGTTCCACTATCCCCTGAAATGAATACATTATAACCCCATCTATCAACATTTAATCCCATTTCAAGAGCTTTTATAGCTCTTGGTTGTCCAATAATTTCATCTTCATTTAATTTTATTGAATCCATAGGTAGTTCTTTAATAGAGAAACTTGCTTCATCAAAAGATAATTCTTTAATTTTTATTTTATGTTCTGCCATGAGAAAAATATAAAATGGTGGTAAAACACTGTCAACTCTATTATAATGATTTTTATGAAACGAGATGAAATTATTTTAAAATTAGATCAATATTTAGATATAGCAAGTTATAAATCTATAGATCCGTCCTTAAATGGGTTACAAGTAGGTGGTGAAAATAGAGATATAACTATTATTGGATTCGCAGTTGATGCTTGTTTAGAAACAATTGAGAAAGCTGTTGAAGATAAAATTGATATTCTTATTGTACATCATGGACTTTATTGGGGCTCTCCTATAGCTATTACTGATAATTTTTATAAAAAAATTAAACTTTTAATTAATAATAATATTGATTTATATGCAGCTCATTTACCTTTAGATGCTCATATGAAAGTTGGAAATAATAAAGCAATAGCTGCTGCTTTGAATTTAACTAATATTGATAATTCAATTGAATATAAAGGGTATAAACTTGGTGTTATAGGTGAACTTAAAGAAAGTTTAACTATTGATGAAATTTCTTCAATTTTGGAGTTTTCAAACCCTATAAAATTAGACTTTAGTAAAAAAAGTATAAAGAAAGTTGCTATTGTCAGTGGTGAAGGGGCACATGATGTTCATCAAGCAAAAGAATTAGGTTGTGATTTATTAATTACAGGTGAACCTAGGCATAGTGAATATCATTATTGTAAAGAAGAAAATATTTCTATGCTTTGTGGTGGCCATTATGAAACAGAAACTTTTGGAATTAAAGCATTAGCCGTAGAATTGAGTAAGAAATTTAAGCTTTTGATTAAGTATATAGATGCTCCAACAGGATTATAAGGTATAACAAGATGAAAAGATATAGGCATATGATATTATCCGTTATAATTATTTTTATAGATCAACTTACAAAAAATTTTGTTGTTGCTAATATTGAAATAAATACTATTGGTTATTCAATATTTAATGATTTTTTGAGAATAATTCATGTTAGAAATAATGCAGTAGCATTTTCTTTAGGTCATAATTTGGACTTTCCGATTAGGTTAGTTCTCTTTATTATAGTTCCAATATTAGTGATATTTTACATTTTTTATTTAATGTATTATGAAAAAGAAATAAAAATCACAAATTTCCAAAGGTGGCTTTTTGCAGGTTTTATTGGTGGCGGTTTAGGTAATTTATATGATAGAATTTTTAGAGGTTTTCAAGTTGTTGACTTCATGAGCAATAAAGTTTATGGCTTATTTGGGTTAGATAGATGGCCTACTTGGAATATAGCTGATGCAAGCGTTGTGATTTGTGGCGTTTTGATGATTTTAAGTATAATTTATGGCTATTTTAAAAATAAAGATCAATTAGATTGAAAATAATATATTAATTTTATAAATTTATAGTAGAGGAAGTTATGAGCAAACAGTCAAATACAATTATATTTATGTTAGTTGCAACATTAGTTAATATTATATTAATGATAGCAATATTTATTATTATTTTTATTTTAGCAAATTTACTTTTTGATTTAAATGGAAATCTTGGTATTGTTGTTTTAGGAGTCGCTTTTGTAGCAGCTATAGGTGGAAGTATATTCATTTATTCAAAATTAATTAATTGGGCTGTTGAAAAGTTCAAATTAGAAGATAAATTAGTTCCTATGTTTAGTAAGAAAGGTAGAAGGAAAAAATAAAACAATGATTCTTCAATCTTTAAAAAATTTTAATAATTTAAGTTGGTACCCTTTTACTGAAGATCCTATATTAGAGGCTAATATTAGAACTCCAAGGTTATGTGATCCAACTTTTATATTACCAAAAGAATCACCTGATAATAGGTGGCATCTTTTTGCGCATAATTGGATTGGAATTCAACATTATGTAAGTAATAATGGTCTAGATTGGGAATCAAAAAAAATGATTGAATTAAGAGGCCATTCTCCATTTATTTTTTATAATAAAGGATTGTGGTATCTAATTTATGAAAAACATGATTCAACTCCAGATACCTTAGATTGGCATGAATTTAATTCGAAGAATAGACTTTCAAGAAGTAGAATAGAAATATGTCATACTGAAGATATGGAAAATTTTAGTAAGTCACAATTATTGTTTGACAGTCTTAATGTTCCTTTTGCAAATGATTTACTTAAGAAGCCACGGCTTTCAAGACCTCAATTGTTTTATGATGAACAAGAAGGTTATAAATTATTCTTTGGTGCATCTCATATTTTAATGAAGGATACAAGACAAAAAGCTACTCTCTATTTCTCAATGGCTAAATCAAAATCATTATTAGGCCCTTATGAAGTTGTAAACAATAATGCTCCATTAATAATGCCTGAAGCTGATGATAAGGATAGAAATTTAGCAGTAGGTAGTATAAGAGTAATTCCAATAAAAGACGGTGGTTATATAGCTCTAGAGTGTGCTTTTGGTTGGGATGAAAAAAATTGTAAAAGTATAAGTAAATTAATTCAATTAGAAAGTGAAGACGGTCATACTTGGATAACTTCTAAGCGTTCTCCTTTGTTAACTTTACCCAATGCAGGATGGGCTTCACGTTATATTACGAGTTGTGATATTAGATATACAGATGAAGAATATTGTTTTTATTGTTATTTTTCAGCTAATGCTAAAAGAAAATTGGGACCTTTTTCTTATATACAAGAATCATTAGGCTTGTTATTAGGAAAAGATCCAAATCCAAGAAAAGTTTTTAACTAATTACTGTAACTGTTCCCTTTTTCTTCTTTCGTGCATTTTTTCTTTCTTCATTAATTTCTTTTTTCATTGTTTTTTCAGTCATTAATTTTATTTTAGAAAGTTTTTTACCGGAGACAAATTGTAGTACTGCACATTCTGCTTCTTCATTACCTTTTGCAATTGGGTAATTTATAAAGCTATGGTAAGCTTTTTTTATTTCAAGGTATTTTACTGGAGAATCCGCAGATGCAAGAGCATCAGCATATAACATAGCATCATCTCTTAATGGGTCTATTTCTGCACTAATAATTAATGTTTGAGGAAGACGTGAATGATCTTTAGCTAAAAGAGGTGAAAAGTTTGGGTTTAATATATCTTTTGCTTCGTTTTTGTATTGATCAATAAAAAAACTAATTTCTGATTTACTAATTGTTGGAGTAGTAGCATATTTTTCATAACTATTTGTTCTCATTCTTGCATCTGTTAAGGGATAAAGTAATATTTGTCCTGCTATTTTAGGACCTTTTCTATCTCTTGCTAATCTTGAAACTCCTGCACAAAGATTTCCACCCTCAGAATCACCCATTATAAAGATTCTATCAGGGTCGACTCTCCAATATCTAGCTCCTGCGTAGGCCCATTTTAATGTGCTATAACAATCTTCAAGAGCTGTTGGGAACTTAAATCTAGGTGCTAATCTATAATCAACAGAAAGAATTCTTGATTTTGTAACTTCCGCTATTCTTGAACAATAGTAAGAATATAGTTCCATATTCCCCCAAATCCAGCCACCACCATGGAAAAATATAATTAATGGTGTTAATCCACCTTTGTTAGCACTATTTTCTTTTTCAAATAAGAACCTGTAACAGCTCCTCCCTCAACAGGGATAATAAATGTTTTTTTAGAAACATTTTTGGTATGTTTTTTTAAAGATCTTTTTAGCCAACAATTTTTCGGTAAACTGTCATCATTTAATTGATCTATCTTTTGTTGTGTTAACGAATTTAAATCATTAATATTAATGTTTTTCTTTATTATATTAATTAATTTCATTAACTTTTTATCATTATTATCACTCATAATGAATATATTACTTCAACTAGTATGGTAAGGCAAGTATAGAATATTAAATAAAAATTTGATAATTATGTTTTTTATGTATATCTAAAGTCTTTTTAGTTTATTACTATAGCATTTTGTATAAATTTTTAAGCAGATATTGCAATTATTAAAAAAACAATTATACTTTTAAAATATGAACAAGGTGAAATTAATTAAGAATAAAGAATTGGGTGAATGTTTTGTAGATCAAAAATTTATTGAAGAAGGAAATGACGAATTTTACTATAGAAATAAAAAAGTCATTCAAAAACCTTGGAGAAATTTAACTGAATCTGAGATAATTTTATTAAAAGGTAATAGTAATCTTTCTTCTAATTGGGAAAAAGTCTTAGTTTGTGATCCTTTTTATCCTGATTTAGTTCACCGTTCTAGTTTTTACGGATTAGTAAGAATTGGTAAAATGGAAAAAGGAATATTACAATTCCACGATTTTGTTTTAAATCAAGGTATTTATGATAGTATTATTATTTCTAGTGATATTGGAGATAATTGTGCAATAAATAAATGTCATTATATAAGTCATTACATTATAAGAGATAGAGTAATGCTTCATCAAATAGATGAACTTCAAACAACTAATCATGCAAAGTTTGGTGTTGGTATTGTTAAAGAAGGTGAAGATGAAAGTGTTAGGGTCTCTATAGATATAATGAATGAAGCAGGAGGTAGAAGGGTCTATCCTTTTAAAAAAATGACTTGTGCTGATGCTTATTTATGGGGTAGTTATAGAGCTGATTTAGAATTAATGGCAAAGTTCGATCAATTTACAAAAAATACTATTAGTAATAAACGTGGATGGTATGGAATTATTGAATCTGATTGCGTTTTAAAAAGTTGTAGAATAATAAAAGATGTATATTTTGGTAATAGTGCTTATGTAAAAGGTGCAAATAAATTAAAGAATTTAACAATTCAATCTAGTGATATTATGCCATCCCAAATCGGAGAAGGTGTTGAATTAGTAAATGGTATTGTTGGAGAAGATTGTCATATTTTCTATGGTTGTAAAGCTGTAAGATTTATTATGATGGATCATTCATTCTTAAAATATGGTGCTAGATTAATTAATTCAATCTTAGGAGAAAATTCAACTATAAGTTGTTGTGAAGTATTAAATAATTTAGTTTTTCCAGCTCATGAACAACATCATAACAATTCTTTTTTAATAGCTTCTAATATTCAAGGTTTATCTAATATGGCAGCTGGTGCTACTATTGGATCAAATCATAATAGTCGTGGAGCTGATGGTGAAATAGTTGCAAAAAGAGGGTTTTGGCCAGCTCTTTCTAGTACTTTAAAACATAATTGTATGTTTGCTGAATACACATTAATTGCTAAAGGTAATTATCCAAGTGAATTAAATTTATCTTTTCCTTTTTCTTTGCTTAGTAGTGAAAATAATGTAAGACAAGTTATGCCTGCTTATTGGTGGATGTATAATTTATATGCTTTAGAAAGAAATAGTTATAAAGTAAAAAATAGGGATAAGAGAAAGAAAATTAAACAAATAATTGAGAGTAATTATTTGGCACCTGATACAGCATTAGCAATAAAAAAGGCAAGACAAGAATTAAGACTTTTAGTTGGTAAAGCTTATGATAATACAGAACAAGATGAAAAAAAATTGATTAAAATAGGTTCAAAATTATTGAATTCGGACAAATCAATTGTAAATTCTTTAAATGTAGTTAGTACAACAATTGAGCATTCAAATATACCTGTTAAAATATTAAAACCTTATGAAGCTTACCATTCATACAAAGAAATGCTAATTTATTATGGTGCAAAAGAAGTTTCTGCTTGGTGTTTTGATAACAAGAAAACTTTAACTGAATTACAAAAAGAAATAGAGAGTAATTTAGATCCTTGGACAAATATAGGTGGTCAAATTGTTAGAGAAGATAGCGTTGATAAGTTGAGAGCTGATATTAGAAAAGGAAAAATTAATAGTTGGGAAGAAATTCATGAAATCTATAAAGAGTGGAATATTTCTTATGCTGATGAGAAAGTTGCTAATGCTATAGGTATCTTAAAATATAGTATGAAAGTAGATTATATAGATGATATAACTTGGAATAAAATAGCAAAACAAGCTAAAGCTACTAGAGAGTATATTGAAAATCAAGTTTATATAACTAGAGTGAAAGATTATAATAACGAATTTAGATCTATAACATATAGAAATAATGAGGAAAGAGATATTGTTTTAGGTGCAGTTGAAGAAAATTCATTTATAAATGAAAGTAAAAATATAACTAAAGATTTATTTACTAAATTAGATTATGTTAAAAAATAGGAATTTAGTAACTTACTATTTATAAATTTAAAACCTCATAAGATATTTACTTACGAGGTTTTATTTTACAAAACAATATTATCTTTTTTCTTATTCTTGTTTTTTACATAGACAATTTGTGCGCCATTTCTTCCTTTATCAACTCTTCTTGTTTCAACCGTATTTATGGATTCTAAGAAAGCGGTCATTTTAGAAAAACCATAGTTTCTAACATCAAATTCAGGAAATCTTTTTACTAGAATTGAACCTAAAGTCCCAACGTTTAACCAGCCACTTTCATCACTAGCTTCATTTACAATTGTTTTTATGGCTTTAATTAATGGTTGAATTTCAGAAATATGGTTTAGTTGTTGAGTTTTAATTAACTCTTGATTATCTCCTGGGCAATTATCTTCGTTTTGAGCAGCACACAATAGTTTATCTAAGAATTTAAATTTATCACATGCAGAAATAAAAGCTTTTGGCGTTTTACTTTCTCCCATTCCAATAATGGTTTTTCCCGCTTCTCTTAATCTTGAAGCAAGTCTAGTAAAATCACTATCAGATGAAATTAGGCAAAACCCATCTACTCCTGAAGTGTAAAGAATATCCATTGCGTCGATAATCATAGAGCTGTCAGTAGCATTCTTTCCTTTCGTATAACTAAATTGTTGAATAGGGTTTATAGAATATTCTAATAATACTTTTTTCCATTTTGAATCGCCTTTTGTCCAATCTCCATAAATTCTTTTATATGTAGCAATCCCTTCTTTAGAAATCTCATCAAATATTATATTTATATATTTAGAGCTAATATTATCTGAGTCTATTAAAACAGCAAATTTTTTTTCTAATTCCATAATTATCCCTTTTTTTGTTTGTTTAATTATAATAATAAACTATAAATCTAAATATTTCTATTTAAAAACAAAAAAGGTTTAACACTTTTGTGTTAAACCTATAATAGCAAAAAATTGATTAATTAGCTTTTTGAAGAACTTTTAATAAAGGTTCTGACCAAGATTTTTGCTCTTTACTTGCGCCAATACTTCTAATTTTCTTTAATCTATATCTTACTAAACTTTTTGGATTTTTTTTGGTAAGTGAAGATAAATCTTTAATTATTGTTTTTTTAATTTCATTCGCACTAAAACTTGGATCTTTGTGAGCGCCTTCTTTATCTTCTTTTATAACACCATTAATAATTCCCATTTCTAATAAATCATAAGCAGTCATTTTCATGATGTTTGCAGCTTCTTCTGCTTTTGTAGGGTCTTTCATTAAAATAGAAGCGAAACCTTCTGGTGTTATAACAGAATATACTGCATTTTCTAATAGATATAATTTATCTCCAACACCAATTCCTAATGCTCCACCACTACCACCTTCACCGATTATAAAACTTATGATAGGAACGCTTAATGTTGCAAATTCCTTTAAATTTTTTGCAATTGCTTCACCAATTCCCCTTTCTTCTGAGCCTAAACCTGGATAAGCTCCAGGGGTATCTATAAAACTTATGATTGGACGATTAAACCTTTCTGCTTGTTTTGCTAGTCTTAAGGCTTTTCTATATCCTTCAGGATGGCTCATTCCATAATTAACATCGATATTTTCTTTTAAATTAGATCCTTTTCTGTTGCCTATAATAGTAACAGGGATGTTGTTAATAGTACCTATTCCACCTAACATGGCTTTATCATCACCAAAGACTCTATCACCAGCTAAAGGCATAAAATCATCACAAATCAATTTTATATAATCTTCAACACCAGGTCTATTAATATTTCTTGATAGTTTTACACATTCCCAAGGAGTTCTTTTTGTTGAAGCATATTTATCAACTCTTGAAAGACGTTCTTTCATTTCTTTTAATTCAATATTACTCATTTTAATTAACCTTATGTGTTTTAATTAAGAAAGAAAGAGTTTCTTTTATTTTTTTTCTTTCTACAATCGAATCTACAAAACCATGTTCTTTCTGGAACTCGGCTGTTTGGAAACCTTTTGGAAGTTTTTCTCCAATAGTTCCTTGTATAACTCTTGGACCAGCAAATCCTATTAATGCTCCAGGTTCACTTAAAATTACATCACCAAGCATTGCAAAAGAAGCACTAACTCCTCCTGTGGTTGGATGAGTTAATACAACAAATAATGGAACTTGACACTTATTCATTAATGCTACAGCAGCGCTAGTCTTTGCCATTTGCATTAATGAAAAAATACCTTCTTGCATTCTAGCTCCACCACTAGCACTGAATATAATAACTGGAGTATTGTTTAAAGCACCTTCTATCATTATTTTAGTTATTTTTTCTCCAACAAGAGCTCCCATTGAGCCACCCATAAAGTCAAAACACATCAAACAAAGATAAGCTTCTTCATTATTTATTTTCGCTTTTCCTGTTACAACTGCATCATTTAAATTTGATTTAGATTTGTGAGATTTTAGTTTTTCTTCATATCCTTCTATTTCTAAAGGGTTACTTGAAATTAAATCACCATCAATTTCTTCAAATGTATTTTCATCACAAATAAGTTTTATTCTATCTGCACATTTCATTCTAAAATGATAATTGCAAGAAGGACATACTGATAAATTTTCACTTATTGTTTTATCTTTATATTCTTCGTGACAATTTGGACATTGTATTAAATTTCCCATTATAGTTCCTTTTCTATTTCTTGATATAATGATGTATCAAATTTTCCACTAACAAATTTTTTGTTTTTTAATATTTTAACAATGACATCTTTGTTTGTTTTGATACCTTCTATTTCAAGTTCACTTAAACATGCGAGCATTGTTTTAATGCTTTCTTGTCTGTTTTGAGTATATACAATTATCTTAGCTAATAATGAATCATAAAAAGGAGAGACTGTAAAACCACTATAGATATGAGTATCGACTCTTACACTTGGACCAAGCGGTGGATTAAATTTATTTATTTTACCACAAGATAAAGCATTAATTCTTACTTCCATAGAATGATTGTTTAATGAAGGGGAAGATAACATGTTATTTGATGTTTTTCCTGAACTTATTAATATCATTTCTTTAATTATATCTATTGAAGAAACAAATTCACTTACAGGATGTTCAACTTGTACTCTAGCATTTACCTCCATAAAATAGCATTTATTCTTTTCTAATAAAAATTCAATTGTTCCTGCACCTTTATATTCAATCATTTTAAATAATTTAATAGATGCTTCTTTTAATTGTTCTCTTAATTCCTCTGTAACAACATTTGATGGACTTTCTTCAATAAGTTTTTGATGGTTTTTTTGTACAGAGCAATCTCTTTCACCTAAAAACACTACATTTTTTCCATCAGATAGTAACTGAATTTCTATATGTCTAGGAGCAGTTAAAAATTTTTCAACATGTATAGCAGGATTTGCAAAGAATTTATTTGCTTCTTCTTTTGCAATGGTAAAATTTTTCTCTAAGTCATTTTCATTGTAAATAACTCTCATACCTTTTCCACCTCCACCAAGAGATGCTTTCAAGATAATTGGATATCCTATATCTTCTGCTATAGCTTTTAATTCTTCTACACTGTCAATTTCTTTAAAACTACCAGGAGTTACATCAAGGCCTGCTTTTTTTGCTAAAATTCTTGCTTCAACCTTATTCCCTAAGAGATTAATTGTGTCTTTATTTGGACCAATAAAGATTAACCCACTGTTTTCAACAGCTTCTGCAAACAAAGAACTTTCGCTTAAAAAGCCAACACCAGGATGAATTGCGTCACAGTGAGTATATAATGCAGCACTTATTAAATTATTTATATTTAAGTAGCTTTCATTAGCTTTTGCACTTCCAATACATATTTTTTCATCAGCTAACTGAGTCCAAAGACCATCTTTGTCTGCTAAAGAATAAACACTTACACTTTTGATAGACATGGCTTTTAATGCTCTGATAATTCTAACAGCAATTTCACCTCTATTCGCAATTAAAACTTTTTTTATCATAAAACCTCAACTTTAAATAAAGGTTGATCAAATTCAACTAAATCACCACTATTTACTAAAATTTCAACAATCTTACATTCAGTTTCACTTTCAAGCTCATTCATCATTTTCATTGCTTCTAAAATACATAGGGTTTGACCTTTTTTAGCAGTTTCTCCTTCTTCTATAAATACTTTAGCATCAGGAGATGGGGCTCGATAAAAAGTCCCAACAATTGGAGATTTAATTATTTTTATAGATCCTTCAACTTTAGTTTCTGTAGAAGCCTTATTTTCAGCTATGTTTTCTGTAGGTATGTTATCTATTGCATCTTTCTGAGTGGGGGAATGAATTGTTGTGTTAGTTTTTCGACATTTGATTTGAAAATCTCTATAGCTTATTTCAAGCTCTTCTAAATTACTGCTTTCAAAGCATTTAATGATTTTCTCATATTCTAAATTATCCATATTTTTTCCTCATTTAATTCTATTTATGTTTACTCTTATATTTACATTAAATTATAATAGTGTCAATATTGACATTTTTTAAAATAATGTAATAATAGATATTAAAGTGTTTGGAGGCTTTATGAAAGACCAAAAAAGCATAAAAATAAGTGCTTTAGGATCATATTTACCTGAGAATGTGGTAACTAATGATGATTTAGCAAAAATTGTTGAAACTAGTGATGAGTGGATAGTCTCTCATACTGGGATTAAACAAAGAAGATATGCAAAAGAAGAAGACAAAGCTAGTGATTTAGCTATAAAAGCAATAAATAATATGGATGTTGATATAAATGAAGTAGATGCAATAATAGTTGCAACAGCTACTCCTGATTATTATGGTTTTCCATCAACAGCATGTATTATAAGTGAAAAAATGCAATTACAAAATGTAAATGTTGCATTTGATATTGTAGCTGGTTGTACAGGTTTTATATATGCTCTTGAAAATGCAAGAGCATTAATTATAGCTGGAACAGCAAGTAAAGTACTTGTTGTTGGCGTTGAAATATTATCAAAAGTTGTAGATTTTTCAGATAGAAATACATGTGTATTATTTGCAGATGGTGCTGGATGTGCAATAGTTGAAAGTTCAGATAACACATTTAATTCAATTCTTGGTGTAGAAAAAGCTGGATCTACAAAATTATACATTGATAGTAAATCTCATATAAAGATGGATGGTAGAGCCGTTTATAATTTTGCTGTTAAAAGGATTGTCGAAACAATTTTAAATTTAGTTGAAAAGAATAATTTAAATTTAGAAGATATCGATTATATAGTTTCTCACCAAGCTAATAATAGAATATTGCAAGCTGCAGCAAAAAGATTAAAAATTGATGAGACAAAGTTTTTTTCAAATGTTGATGAAGTTGCAAATACTAGTGCAGCTTCAATCCCAATAGCCCTAAAATCGTTGGATAAAAATAATCAATTAAATACTGGAGATAAAGTTATTCTAGTAGGTTTTGGAGCAGGCTTAACTTATGGAGGAGCATTTTTAGAATGGAAAAAGTAGTAATGTGTTTTCCAGGTCAAGGATCACAAAAACCAAATATGGCAATTGATTTATTTCAATATAGTTCGAAAGTAAAAGAACTTTTTCAACTTGCTAGTGATATTAGTAAATTAGATTTATTCAAAATATTAACAGAAGGAGATGTTTCTAAATTAAAAGAAACAGAAGTCTCTCAAAACGCAATTATTTTAGCTAGTTTATCTTCTTATTATTTAATTAAAGATAAAGGTTTTACTCCTATTGCATGTGCAGGATTTTCTTTAGGAGAATTAATGGCTATTAGAGCTTGTGAGATGATAGATAATGAAACATTATTTAAATTAGTACATAAAAGAAGTAGTTTAATGGCTAAATATAGTAATAAAGCTATTGAAAAGCATGGTGAAATGGCAATGGCGGCTATTATTAATATGAACAAAGCTAGTGTTGAAAATGTTATAAAGTCCACTGATTTATCAAATGTTTTTGTAGCTAATAATAATAGTGAAAAACAAGTTGTAATATCAGGGTTGAAAAAAGAGATATCAGAAGTTACTCCATTATTAAAAGAAAATGGTGCAAGACGTGTTATTCCCTTAAAAGTTTCTGGACCTTTTCATACTCCTTTATTAAACATGGCTGAAAAAGAATTTAGTGAATATTTAAATAAAATTGAATTCAAAAATAGTGAAATAAAGATATATAGCAATGTAACTGGAACTCCAGTTGATAATATAAAAGATTATGTTCCAAAGCAAATAACTAATAAAGTTTTATGGTTAGAAATCATGAAAGATATAAAAACAAATTATAGCGAAGATAAAATTATTGAGGTTGGAGTTTCAACAACTTTATCCAATTTTTTTAAATCAGAAGATATCAAATGTATTCCTTGTGGAACATTAGAACAAATAAAAGGATTATAACGTGAAATTAAAAAAAGCAATAGTTACTGGTGGTTCAAGAGGTATTGGATTAGCAATAATAAAAAAATTATTAAAAGATAATTATGAAATTTGGTATATTAGTAGAACTCAAATACAAGAAGAATTATCAAATACACATTTTGTTTGTTGTGATATTGCTGATCATGAAAAGCTTGAATCAAGTTTAAAAGAAATTGTTAAAGAAGCAGGTAGTATTGATTTATTAATAAATAATGCAGGAATAACAAAAGATAATTTAATTATGAGAATGAAACAAGAAGCTTGGGATGATGTCATAAATATTAATCTTACTTCTGCTTTTATCACATCAAAAGTACTTTCTAGAACATTTTTAAAGCAAAGAAAAGGTTCTATTATTAATATTTCTTCAGTAGTTGGTGTTGCAGGTAATGCAGGGCAAGCAAATTATAGTGCTTCTAAAGCTGGGTTAATTGGATTAACAAAAACACTCGCAAAAGAGTTTGCTTCAAGAAATGTTAGAGTAAATTGTATAGCTCCTGGATTTATTGAAACAAGTATGAGTGGAAAATTAAATGATGAACAAAAAGCTCAGATTGTAGAAAATATTCCATTAAATAGAATGGGACAAGTTGAAGATGTTGCTAATTTAGTTTCTTTTTTAGCATCTGATAATTCAAATTATATCACCGGACAAGTTATTTGTGTTGATGGTGGTATGGTAATTTAGGAGATAAGAAATGAAAAAAGTAGTAATAACAGGAATGGGTAGTATTAACCCTTTAGCAGATAATGTAGATGATTTTTATCAAGCAATAAAAAAAGGTGAATGTGGAATAGACACAATTTCTCTTTTTGATGTTAGTGAATACCCAGTAAAGATTGCTGGTGAAGTAAAAAATTTTGATGTTACAAAAAGAGTTGATAAAAAGAAAGCAAGAGCTATGGCTAGATTTTCACAATTTGCAACTTATGCAGCAAAAGAGGCTATTGATATGGCTAATCTTACTCCTGAAGAAGATAATAATATTGGAACTTATATAGGTAATGGTATTGGTGGGTTTGAAATTGCTGAAATGAACTTAGAGAAGTTATTTCAAAGAGGGCCTAGAGCAATTTCTCCATTAACTATTCCTTTATTAATAGGTAATGAAGCTGCAGGAAATATAGCATTAATTCATAATTTAAAAGGGCCATGTCATACTGTTCAAACAGCTTGTGCTTCAGGAACAGATGCTATTGGTACAGCTTTTTTAGCAATAAGATCTGGTTTGATAGATAAAGCCGTTGCAGGTGGCTGTGAAGCAGCAATTACTAAATTATCAGTTGCAGGTTTTTCTAGACTTCATGCATTAAGTGCTTCTCATAATGATGATCCTAAATCTGCAAGTTGCCCTTTTGATAAAAATAGAGATGGTTTTACCATTGGTGAAGGTGCTGGTATTTTAGTTTTAGAAAGTGAAGAAAGTGCTAAAAAAAGAAATGCAAAAATATATGGTGAAATCTTAGGTTATGGTGCTTCTTGTGATGCTTTCCATATTACAGCACCTAATCCAAACGGAGAAGGCGCTGCGACAGCTATGAAAAGAGCATTAGAAATGAGTGGTTTAAAGCCAACCGATATTGATTATATAAATGCACATGGTACAAGTACCGCAGCAAATGATGTAATGGAAACAAATGCAATTAAATTAGTATTTGGTGATTATGCAAAAGATGTTAAAATATCATCTACAAAGTCAATGACAAGTCACTTAGTAGGTGCTGCAGGTGCTGTTGAAGCTATTGTTTGTGTAAAATCTATTGAAGAAGGGTTCTATCCTGCTACAATAAATTATAACACTCAAGATGAACAATGTGATTTGAATTATATTCCAAATGAAGGAATTGAAGGAAATATTGATTATGCTTTAAGTGAATCTTTAGGCTTTGGCGGTCACAATGGTGTATTGATTTTTGGAAAATATAAAGGATAATAAACATGGAAATAAAAGACGTATTATTACATAGAAAACCATTCTTATTTGTTGATGAAATAATTGAAGCAACAAAAGAAAAGACTATAGGTAAATATACTTATAAAGAAGATGAGTTTTTCTTTAAAGGACATTTCCCAAATCATCCAGTTGTACCTGGAGTTCTTCAAATAGAATTAATGGCACAAGTAGGTGGAGCAGGTTTAGCTTTTGCTAAAATATTAGAACCAGGACAATTATTTGTTTTAGGTTCAGTAGAAAAAGCTAAATTTAGAAAAGAAGTTAAACCAAATGATACTTGTATTGTAGAGGTTGAAAACTTAAGAGTGTCAAAAATAGGAATAAAACAAAAAGGGATAGTAAGAGTTAATGGGGATGTAGTTTCTCAAGCAACTTGGCTTTGTCTTTTGGTTAAGGAATAAAAAATGGTAGTTAAAGAGAAAATAATCAAAAATGTTTGTCTTACATCCCATCCTTTAGGTTGTAGAGAATATGTGGAAAATGAAGTTAATTTTGTTAAATCTGCAATGGATGGAAAAAAAGGGGACTTATACAAACCAATAAGTGGAGATCCTAAAAATGTTTTAGTTTTAGGTTGTTCAACAGGTTATGGCTTATCCTCAAGAATAGTAAATGCTTTTGCTTTGAAGAGTAATACTATTGGAGTTTCTTATGAAAGAGCTCCAAGTGAAAAAAAATGTGCAACACCTGGTTGGTATAATAATAAAGTTTTTGATGAATTAGCTACAAAAGAAAACCTATATACAAAAACAATTAATGGTGATGCTTTTTCTTTAGAGATTAAAGAAAGCGTTGTAAAAACGATTAAAGAAGATTTAGGAAAGATTGATTTAGTAATATATAGTGTCGCTTCTCCAATGAGAATTGACCCTTTTACTAAAGAATCATATAAGTCAGTTTTAAAAACTATTGAAGAAAAATATTCTAATTTCAATGTAGATTTGAAGTCAGGCCTTATTAATAAAGTTAGTTTGGATAAGGCTACTGAAAAACAAATCGAAGATACTATTAAAGTAATGGGTAGTGAAGATTGGAAATTATGGATTGATTACTTAATTGATAATGATTGTTTAAATGAAAATTGTAAAACAGTAGCCTATTCTTATATTGGTCCTAAGTTAACTTATCCAATATATAGAGAAGGTACCATTGGACAAGCAAAAAAAGATTTAGAAAATGGTGTTTCAATAATAAACAATAAATTAAAAGATATAAATGGAAAAGCATATGTTTCAGTAAATAAGGCTTTAGTTACTAGAGCAAGTGCAGTGATTCCTATTGTACCTTTATACATTGCTTTACTATATGAAGTGATGAAAAATAAAAATGTTCATGAAAATTGTATTGAACAAATTTATAGACTCTTCTCTTCAAAATTACCTTTAGAAGAAATTGACGATGAAGGTAGAATACGTCTTGATGATTATGAAATGCGTGAAGATGTACAAAATGAAGTTGAAGAGCTTTGGAAGACTCTGAAAGAGGGTGAGATATTGAGTATTGGGGACTTAGATTCTTTTAAGACTGATTATTCTCATCTTCATGGCTTTGGCTATAAAAATATCGACTACTCAAAAGATGTTAATTTGATAATTCCTTAATTTAATTATATTGAGGTGAGTTGACGCTTGTATTATTAAATTATATTTAAGTGAGTACATAGGAATAGTATATGCATATACTATTCCTATTGTTGTTTATTCATTAATAGTCTTACAATATTAAAATTGTGTTGTAAAAAAAATAATACAGTATTATAATTTAATAAAAAAGAATAAGAATATTCTCTTTTATTAGATAGGAAAATCTTGGTGAGTGAAAAGTTAACTAATTTAATCGATATAGCAATAAATGAATTTAATTATATTTTAGATTTTAATTTGACAACAAAACAAATTGAGCAGGTATTTTCTCATATACCTCAGATTGCTAATAATATTACATATGATTTTTTTGTATCAGCGTTTGGTAGTAATGTACCTTTTGTTGATAAAGAAAAAGCTTTTTCTTTTATTAACCATGTTACTTCTGCAAGTGAAACTAAAGATTATACAACACAAGTTGTTGAATTAAGATTTGAGAATTATGAAAATAAAACCAAATTTGATTGGTCTTCAATAAAATGTATTTATGAAATGAAAGATAATGAACTTCATGCTTATATTATTTCTCGTGATATTACAGTAGAAAAAGAAAATGAGATAAAAGTTATTAGAAGTTCGCAAAGAGATCCTTTATCTGGTTTAGTTAACCGTTTTGGGTATTCACTTTTAGCAAATCAAGCTATTTTGAAAGCAACTTACAATAAAACAAAACTAGCTGTTTTTTTTATAGATATAGATAATTTTAAAAATGTTAATGACACTTATGGTCATAATGTTGGTGATAAAATTTTATTATGTGTTTCTAATATTTTAATAACATCTTTTTCAAAGGAAGATATTGTTTGTAGATATGGAGGAGATGAATTTGTGGTTGTAAATACTTCTTTTAAAAATGCAAAAGAAATAAAAGAAATCGCAAATACGATCTGTGAGTCTATAGCTAAAATAGAATTACCAACTGATGAAGTACATATTTCTTGTTCTATTGGTATTTCTTTTTTCCCAGATCATTCAAGAGATTTAACAGAATTAGTAAAATTATCTGATATTGCATTATATTATGCGAAGAGTATAGGGAAAAATAGATTTGTTATTTTTGATGAAAAGAATAAGGATATGAAAATATCTAATACAGCAGCAAAACAAAAAACTGAGTTATTGAATCAAAATAAATTTTTTGAATTAATATTAAATGAAGCTACAAAAGGAATATTAATAACTGATGCTGAATCATATACAATTCTATATGTAAATAATATTTTTAAAAATTTATTTAATATACCATTAAATACAATTATTACCGGTAAAAAATGTTTTGAAGCTGTTTATAATTATTCAGGGCCCTGTCCTATTTGTAGTTTTAAAGGTCAACATTTAGATTATAGGACTGTTTATTATAAGAATAAAAAATTTTATAATAAAACTAGAATGATAGAATGGAATAATAAAATAGCTTATATAAATTTTTTCAGTGAAGAAAAAACTTTGGAAGAATTTTAAAAACTAAAATAATAAAGATCTTATAAAGGGTGTTTCTATGGAATTAAAACAAGAAGTTAGTTTCTTGGGTGTTTTTTCGCTTGCTACAGGTTCAATGATAAGTTCAGGTATTTTTATTTTACCCGCATTAGCTTTTGCTAATTGTGGCCCAGCTTCATCAATTGCTTACCTTCTAGCAGGTATATTAGCATTAATAGGCGTTCAATCTATAATTGAATTATCAACTGCAATGCCAAAAGCAGGAGGAGATTATTATTTTATAAATAGATCTTTAGGCCCTTTAATTGGAACTGTTTCTGGATTGTTAGGTTGGATTGCTATTTCACTAAAGAGTGCTTTTGCTGTTTTTGGTATTTCTGAAGTTATATTTATGTTTACTGGAATTCCTGTTTTAATAAGTGGCGCATTAATTACTCTCTTTTTTGTTATATTAAACATTGTAGGAGTAAAAGAAGCTACGAGATTACAAATTGTTTTGGTATTCTTTTTATTAATTTTAATGATCTTTTTTGTAATAATTGGGATTCCTAAAATTGATGTTTCACATTTTAAACCTTTTGCACCAAAAGGATATGAGAAAATATTATATACAGCAGGATTTGTTTTTGTTTCATTTGGTGGTTTGTTAAAAGTTGCAAATATAGCAGAAGAAGTTAAAGATCCTAAAAAAAATATTCCACTAGGAATGATAGCCTCAGTTATTGTTGTATCTATATTATACACCCTCTCAGTTACAATAACTACTGGTATTTTAACTGGTGATGAATTTGTAAATTCTTTATCACCTATTGCGGATGCAGCAAGGAAAAGTGCTGGTAATGCTGGTTTTATTGCAATTACTATTGCTGCTTCATTAGCTTTTATTACTACTGCAAATGCTGGATTATTAGCTGCAAGTAGATATCCTTTATCCCTTGCACGTGATGGATTATTACCAGAAGTTTTTAAAAAAACAAATAAAAAGGGTGATGTACCTATTGTTGCAATTATATTTACCGGATTAATAATTTATTTCTCTTTATTTATTAGTTTAGATAATTTAGTTAAAGCAGCATCTACTGTTATTTTAACAAGTTATGTATTAACTAATGTTTCTGTTATTGTTTTAAGAGAGAGTAATCTAGCAAATTATAAACCTAGTTATAAGAGTCCTTTCTATCCTTTTGTACAACTTGTTTCAATCGTTGTATTTTCATATTTTATTATTGATTTAGGTTCTAATTCTACAAGTTTATCCCTAATTTTTATATTCTTCTGTTTTCTTATGTACTATTTTTATGGTAGAAAGCATTTTTCAGGAGATTATGCAATTCTTCATGTAATCAAGCGAATGATGGATCAAAGAATAATTGATGATTTCTTAGAAGATGAATTAAGAGAAATTGTAATAAATAGAGACAATATAGAACAAGATGATTTTGATGAATTAGTAAAACAAGCTGTTGTTATTGATGTAGATCATAAAATTGATTTTAACTCTCTTCTATCAATAACAGTTAGTGATATTGCTAAACAAATTAATTTAAGTGAATCTGAAATATATAAAAGATTTACTGAGAGACAAGATGAATTAAATACTGCATTGACACCTTTTATTGCTGTACCTCATATAATAACAGATGACAATTCTAAAATGTTTTTAGTACTTGTACGTTGTAAAGAAGGTATAAAGTTTAGTGAAGACGAAGACAGTGTGAAGGCTGCATTTTTGTTTGGTGGACCTTATGAGATGCGTACTTTCCATCTTAAAATCTTATCATCTATTGCTGAAATAGCTAGTGAAGAGAATTTCCCAGATATGTGGATGGCTGCAAAAAATGAAGAAGATTTAAAAAATCTTTTTGTCATGAATTCTAGAAAACGTTAATTATTATTTATTTGCTTACTTGAATATATGTTCTTTTTATGTTTCTCTTTTTTTAAGAGAAAAAAAGATTATATAGGGACTCTCTTTTGATTTAAGGAGTTAAAATGAACACTGAAAAAGTATCAGATTATTTTGGATCTCAAGTATTTGGCGATGACGCCATGCGAGAAAGGCTTCCAAAAGATGTATATTATGCATTGAAAGAAACAATACGTAATGGAAAGGATTTAGACTTAAATATAGCTAATGCTGTAGCTCATGCTATGAAGCAATGGGCTTTAGAAAAAGGCGCAACACATTTTACTCATTGGTTTCAACCAATGACAGGCATAACAGCAGAGAAGCATGATTCTTTTATTACCCCAACAAAAGATGGCAAAATGATTCTTTCTTTTTCAGGTAAAGAACTAGTAAAAGGTGAGCCTGATGCATCATCTTTCCCTTCCGGTGGTCTTCGCGCTACATTTGAAGCAAGAGGTTATACAGCTTGGGATCCCACAAGTTATGCTTTTGTAAAAGATGAGACTTTATGTATTCCTACAGCATTCTGTTCTTTCAGTGGTGCTGTTCTTGATAAAAAGACCCCTTTATTGAGAAGTATGGAAGTAGTAAAAAAACAAGCTCTTCGAATAGTAAAATTATTTGGTCATAATGATACTATTAATATCATTCCAACAGTTGGTCCAGAGCAAGAATATTTTTTAATTGATAAAGCTCTATTTGAAAAAAGATTAGATTTACGATATACCGGTAGAACTTTAATCGGAGCAAGACCTCCTAAAGGTCAAGAATTAGATGACCATTATTTTGGTAATTTAAGACCTAGAGTTAGTGCTTACATGCAAGATTTAGATAAAGAGTTATGGAAATTAGGGATATATTCTAAAACTAGGCATAATGAAGTCTCCCCATCTCAACATGAATTAGCTCCTGTTTATACAACAACTAATATTGCTTGTGATCATAACCAATTAACAATGGAGTTAATGAAAAAGATAGCAGATAGACATGGTTTAACTTGTTTATTACATGAAAAACCTTTTGATGGAGTAAATGGTTCAGGAAAACATAATAACTTTTCACTATCTACTGAAAAAGGAATAAATTTATTAGAGCCTGGTGATAATCCTAAAGATAATGCCCAATTTTTATTATTTCTAGTTGCTATTATCAAAGCGGTTGATGAGTATCAAGATTTATTAAGAGCAAGTGTAGCTTCTTGTGGAAATGATCATCGATTAGGTGCTAATGAAGCACCACCTGCTATAGTAAGTATGTTTTTAGGCGATGAATTAACTAGTATTTTAGAAGATCTTTCTGAAGGTCGTATTGCTGTAGGTGTCGAAAAAACTTCTATGGTTTTAGGAGTTCATGTATTACCTGATTTCCCTAAAGATACAACAGATAGAAATAGAACTTCTCCACTAGCCTTTACTGGGAATAAGTTTGAGTTTAGAATGTTAGGTTCTTCTATGAGTGTTTCTGATACAAATACTATTATAAATACAATAATTGCAAAGTCATTGAAAGAATTTGCTGATGAGTTAGAAAATGCAGAAGACTTTGATGTAACAATGAGATCAATTGTAAAAGAAACTTATAAAAAGCATAAAAGAATTGTTTTTAACGGTAATAATTATAGTGAAGAATGGATAAAAGAAGCAAATAAAAGAGGATTAGCAAATCTTGATTCTACAGTAAAAGCTGTTTCAGCCTTTTTAGATGAAAAGAATATTAATCTATTTGAAGAATTTGGAATATTAAGTAAAGAAGAGTTGTTATCAAGAGGTGATATACTTTTTGAACATTATGAAAAATCAATGAATATTGAAGCTCTTACATTAATTGATATAATAAATAAACAAGTTCTACCTGCAAGTCAAAAATATATGGGTGAGTTAGCAATAAGTTTAAATCAAACAAAAGCCTTGATTCCAAATATTAAAATAAATAGTAGTATAGATACTTTAAAAACTATTTCTAATTTAATTGAAGATTTATCAATTAATATTAATACTTTAGAACATTTAGTAATAAATATTAAAATTAATAATAATCTTGAAGAAAGAGCATTTGCTTTTTATGAAACTGTTTCTCCCCAAATGGAAGTTGTTAGAAAAATTTGTGATAAATTAGAACTCAAAATACCTAGATCTATTTGGCCTATGCCAAATTATGGTGATTTACTATATTCTGTATAATTAAAATTGTTGAGGAATATATAAATTTGCACAAATATTCTTTTCGTTGCTCATCCCTAGTGGTATAAAAGTGTTTGGGCTATCAAATAGATAAGATAAAGGGGAATTAGAAGGCATCCATACTTGCGATATGTTCATGCTTTCTAATTTCTTTTTTAAGGCCACTGCACTATCTGATCCTTCACACATCGTTTCATATGCGACATCATTAATAACTAATGCATATGCATTTTCCATTTTATGATTAGCTGTTATAGTTTTAAAAGACGATTGTAGATTCTTCCACGAAAAAGTATCTCTATCGAGAGATCCAAAGTCTTCTGTAGCATTAATATAAATGGTCGATATATCTTTCTTCTCATTAACAACTGGTACTTTTTTGTTACCACGTATTTTTTGGACAATTGATTTTGAAGAATAATAAAAACCATGATTTTCAAAGTATGGATTGAACCCTGGGTTTAAAGTTAATATCTTTCCTTCTTCTTTGTGTGCGAAATTTAGAAGCATTGATAATAAACCTTGCTCTCTAAACTCTGACTTTGTTGTAGCTCCAACTATATAAGAAACTGGGGTGTTATTCATTTCTCTTGTGAATGAAAATTGTAAACAGTGAATAAGAGATAATATTGTCTCATTTTCTTTTACAATATAACAATTATCATTTTCCCATCTATTTAAAAAAAAGTCGTTTATAAAGGCTTTATCATTATTAAAGGTTTCAAACCATATTTGTTTTAGTTGAGGAATATCATTATCAGATGCTTTAATTATTTTCATATCAAAAAAATAAAGTTTTTGCAAAAATAAATCAATTGGTATAAATTATAAACAAATAAATTAAATTTATTTATATATTATATATTGGATGTTAAAATCATTTTCATGGGAGTTGTTTTGGACAATCTAAATTTAATAATTGATTCTTATTATAAGAGATATAATTTTACAATTGAAAACAATAATCTAAATAAAAAAGCTAGATCATATAAATCACAATTGAATAAATTTCTTATAAACAAAGATAAGCAATTAGGAACTTTTATTATTGATGCAAAGTTATTATTTAAATTAGAAGGTGAAGAAGATTTAGAAATCACTAATCCACGATTAAAGAATAGATGCGTTCAATATTATTATCTAACTAAAAAGGAATTGATTGCTTATATAGGCTTTAGAACAAAATTGCGAAAAAATATGCTACCGCAAAACCCTCAAATTTCATTTTTTATTATCTATATTATGGAGATAATTAATGATTTATATACTTCTAAAATTTATGAGAAAATAAACCTAATTAAACAATCAGAACAATTATTTAAAAAGAATAAAAAATTTCAAAAAGTAATCATTGAAGCATATGAGTTTTTATATCTTCAAAATGATGAATCTTTTACAATTGATAATTTTAAATATATATATAATATAAAAAATATATTTGAAGGATATAGCGAATCAGAAAATATTATAGATCTAAATGATAAAATATTAAATGAAGCATTGTTAAGAATAAATGTAAATGAAACTGATAAATATTTAATTCAAACTTCTTTTGATTATATTTTAGATTCAGCATTAATTAATAATTTCTATTTATTTATAAATGGCGATAAAGTTTATTTGAATGAGGCATTATCTCCTATTTATAATAAATATACTGAAACTATACATAGATTATATACATATCTCCCATTAGATAAGGAAATTTCTTTATATAAAGAAGATGGGAAATATTTAGAATTAAAAAATGGTATATTAAAAAATTATAATAAACCTATATATAGGGTTGATTATTTTTCCTCTTTTTTAGAAACACTTAGAGAAAAATTTAGAGAATTGTTACAGCCTAATTATAAAAAAAATGATATAACTTTTAGGGAATTCAATTCATATTTTTCAAGAAATAAATTTAGTGATGATGAAGCTGATATCTTAATAAAAACTATTATTGAAAGTTGGATAAAAGAAAATCCTTTTTGCTTAGAAGCATATGATAAAAATATAGAATTATTAAAATATGAGGCAGGTAAAAAAGCTTTTTCTATAAATTATGATGAAGTAAATAAAGTTAGAAAAAAAAGTGTTGAAATTCAAAATAAAATTATTATCGAAGATGAAAGAGAATCAGAAGATATTGAAATAAATGATAATCCTAAAAGTTATTTTGAAAAATTAAAGCAAAATAAAGAGATACAAATAGCTGAATATAAAGAAATTGAAACAGTTGATAATGAGTATATAATTGAGAAAAATTCTTATTCAAGGTTGATAAATAATTTAAGTGTTGAAGAATATGAAATATTAAAATTAATTATTGATGATGATATACATCAAGCTAATAAAGTAGCCGAAGAATATGGTTGTATGTTATCTTTGATTATAGAAAAAATAAATATAAAATCAGTTGAAGAAATAGAAGACATTATCATAGATAATGAAAAGATAATTGAAGATTATAGAGAAAATGTAATTGAAGTAATATAAAGGATTATTATGAAAGATGAAAGCCAATTTAAAATCCCTCCTACAAGAATAGCAAATAGTTTGATGAATTCTTTAAGGGGTGGAGTTGTTCCTAGAGAAGGTGCAGAATATATAGCTGTTGGAAGATCTCAAGAAATTGAAGCGATTTTAAATGATATTTCAATAATAGAAGATGGTGGTGCAACCTTTAGATTTGTTGTAGGTCCTTTCGGAGCTGGGAAAAGTTTTTTATTTTCTATAATTAGATCTCATGTTACTAAAAAAGGTTTTTTGGTAATGGATGCAGATTTCTCACCCTCACGGAGATTAATGGGATCAAAAAAAGAGGGTTTAGCAACTTATCGGGAATTAATAAAAAATTTATCATCAATGGCAAAACCTTCTGGAGGTGCATTAGATTTAGTTCTTGATAGATGGATAAATGAATTAAAATTTTATGCAAAACAAAATAATATAATAGAAGAAAATATAAAAAAATTTGTTATTAATGAAATTTATACTAGGTGTAATCAAATTAGAGAACTTACTCATGGTTTTGAATATGCTAAATTATTAGAGTTATATTATATTAGCTATGAAGATAATAATAATGTTCTAAAAGATAATGTTTTAAAATGGTTTAGAGGTGAATATTTAAGCAAAAGAGAAGCAAAATCAGATTTAGGTATTAATATAATTATAAATGATGATGATTGGTATGACTATTTGAAAATCTTTGCAATTTTTGCAAAGCAAGCAGGTTATAAAGGTTTATTAATATTATGTGATGAAATGATTAACTTATCAAAGATTACAAATAGAATTTCTAGAGAAAATAATTATGAAAAATTGTTATCTATATATAATGATACTCTTCAAGGTAAAGCCAAATATATGGGTGTTATTATGGGCGCTACTCCACGAAGTCTTGAAGACTCAAGAAGAGGTGTTTTTAGCTATGAAGCTTTAAAAAGTAGACTATCAAAAGGCAGTTTTTATAATTCAGAAATGAAAGATTTATTATCACCAATTATTAATATTCAGAAATTAAATGAAAGCGAATTGTTTGTTCTATTAGAGAGATTAAGTGTATTACATTCCTTTCTATTTAAATATGAAAAAGTAATAAATGAAAAAGATATACAAGATTTCTTATTTAGTGAGTTTAATCGAATGGGAGCAAAAGAAAAGATAACTCCACGTGAAATAATAAGAGATTTTATAGAAGTTTTAAATTTATTACATCAAAATCCTAAAGAATCAGTTACATCAATTATTGAGAGAAATACGTTTAGTTTTGCAAAACCTTTGATTAATGATGGTGAAGAAGTAATTGATGATGAATATGCAAATTTCAGCATTTTTTAACAGTTATGGAAGAATTTGATAAATTAGCTCCTTATATTCAGGATTATATATATGATAAGAGGTGGATTGATTTTACTGATATTCAAAAGAAAGCAATACCACAAGTTTTAAATAGTAATAACAATATTATTTTAGCTAGTTCAACAGCAAGTGGAAAAACAGAAGCTGCTTTTTTTCCTATTTTAACAGATTTATATAATAATCCTAGTAAATCAATTAGTGTATTATATATAAGTCCATTAATAGCCTTAATCAATGATCAATTTGAAAGACTTTATCAATTATTAGAAATTGAAGATTTCCCATTAGTTAGATGGCATGGCCAAAGCTTACAAGCTCCAAAGAGAAATGTAATTAAAGATCCTAAAGGTATTATTCAGATAACACCTGAATCTTTAGAAGCTTTATTAATAAAAGAAGGTCATAATATTAAAAGATTATTTTTTGATTTAAGATATATAGTTATAGATGAATTGCATTCTTTTATGAGTAATGAAAGAGGTCTGCAAATTATTTCATTAATATCGAGAATTGAACATTTAATTAAAAAAGAAGTTAGAATAATTGGATTAAGTGCTACAATATCCTCTTATGATATGGCAGCTCAATTTATTAATAATTGTAATTCCAAAAAAACTAATATATGTATTGGTAAAGATAAAGAGTCTTTATTGTTTCTAAGTGTCAGTGAGTTTAATTATTATAATTCAAAGGATGAGAGTGATGGTGTAGTTGCAATTGAGCAACCTTTATTAAAACAAATATATTCTTTAGTTAATAATAAAAAAAGTATTATTTTTACTAATTCTAGAAAAGATGTTGAAGCTATTACTGCAGGGTTAAAAGATTTAGTAAAAAAACAAAATAGTATGCTTGAAGTGTATTCACATCATGGATCATTGTCAAAAATGAAAAGGGATGAAACAGAAGAAGCTTTAAAAACTAAAAATAATATATGTGTTGGAGCTACTATAACTTTAGAATTGGGAATTGATATAGGAGAGTTAGATTTGATAGTTCAAGTAGGCTCCTCCTTTAGTGTATCTTCTTTTGTTCAAAGATTAGGAAGAAGCGGAAGAAAGGGACAACAAAGGAATATGTTTTTTCTATTAAAGAAATATGATTCTTTATTTAGGAAAGATCCATTATATTTCCCGCTTGATTTGATAAAAAATATTGCAATTATTGAATTATATATTAAAGAAAAATGGATAGAACCCAATTCTGAGTTTAAATATTGTTATTTTATTCTAGTGCATCAATTAATATCTACTATTAAATCATTAGGAGCTTTAGCTCCAAGTTCTTTAGCTAGAAGGATTCTATCAATAAAAGTATTTAAATATATTTCACATAAAGAACTTAAAGAACTTCTTTTGCATCTAATTGATTTAGATATTTTAGAAATTATGGAAGATAATTCTATTAATCTTGGACAAAAGGGTGAAAATTTATCTACCTACTATGATTTTTATGCTGTTTTTAAAACAGAGAAAGAAATGTTGGTAAAATTCCAAAATAAAATAATTGGAACAGTTGGTAAAGAAGTTAATATTGGAGACAGAATTGTATTATCATCTGTAAAATGGAAAGTAGTTGATAAAGATTTAGAAAAAATGGAAATATTGGTAATTAATGATGGTTTAGGTGGTAAAGCTAAATGGGAAGGTGATTATTATATAAATACTGATATAAAAATAGTCCAAAAAATGAAAGAAATATTAGCTAATAACGGAGAATACAAATATTTAAACAAAAATGCTAAACAATATTTAGAAAAGTGTAGAGAGAAATTTAAATATTTAAAATTAGATTCGTCTTTAATTATCAAACAAGATTCTGCAACTTATAATCTATATTGCTGGTTAGGTACAAAAGAATCTAGAGCCTTATCAATTTTATTGACACATTTTGGATTTAGAAATAGTTGTCAAAATGATTTTGTTATTACTATTGAAAAACCTTTTATTTCTTATAATGAGATTGTCGAAGTATTAAATAAAATAAGTTTTTGTAAACTACCAAGTATTGAAGAATTAAAGATTTCAAAAAGTATTGTATATGGGAACTTCAAATATGATAAATTTTTACCATATGAATATGCTAAAAAACAATATATTGACTATTATTGTGATTTTAATAGCCTAAAAAATCATTTATCAAATATTATGAGACAAGAATATCATTTTAATTCAATTTATTGACCTATATTGATTAGCGCATTATTATCAATATATGGAAGAAGAAAATAAAAGATCAATAGAATTAGCTTCGAAGCTTGGCGATAATGTAGATGAAGAACAAATTATTAATATGGAAGATAAACTCCCTTCGATGAAAAGAGGTCCTGTAGTTAAGATATGGGATAAGGTTGTTGATATATATAATGGCTTTAAGAGTGATGAAACACCTAATAGCTTAAAAGTTTTACTAATTGGTTCTTTATTATATTTAGTTTTACCTGTTGATGTTGTTCCCGATTTTATTCCAGTCGGAGGTTTAGTTGATGATGTTACTGTCTTAACTTATGTATGGACAAAATTTTCAAAAATTATGAAGCTTGGAGCTAAAATTTCTAAACCTATTATTAATGAAGGTATTAATTCAAAAATACAAGAATCTATAAAAAATGGATATAACAAAGCTTTTGAATATGCTGAAAAAAAATTGACTGAAATATTGAAAAAGAAAAGAAATAAAATTATTAAAAATTGTTTTATAAATTTAGCTATTTTTGTAATTGCAATATTATTCTTATCAAATAATACTAAAGAAAGCGCAATGATTTCTTCATTAATTATTCTGATTTTATTTGTAAGAAGTATATATTCTTTTATAAAGAGTTTTCCATTAATTCATTCATTTTTAAAAATATTTTTTAAAGAAAAGAATATTGATTCAACAGTTGAAATCTATTTAAAAAATAATTATTCATTTATAACTCCGATTGAAGAGTTTAAAAATAAATTAACAGTTTTTGATGATATTCCAGATTTAAAAGAGTTAATTAAAATGCAAAGAATAGCTTTAAGAAAAACAATAATAGAAGTTAGTTTAACAATAATATTAGCAATAATAATGGCATTTGTTTTTAGAAGAATTTTAATATTCAATTCAGAATATAGTTTCTTCCAATTGATAAAATTGCCTTTTATTAGCTTTATTAATATTTTTTAAACTAACCTCATCATTATAATGTATCTATAATTATTTGTTATAGTTTAGAACTTCTTCTTTCTTTATACTGTGTACAAAAGAATGTCTGTTGTCTGAATTAATAGTAATTTGAACACTATTAATATAAGGTTCAACTAGATTTACTTTATCCATAGGTGTTACAACCATTAGTTGTAAATCCATAGCTTTAAATAATTCCATTGCATATCTGCTATTTTCATCATCACTTTTGCTAAAGGCTTCGTCAACGATGACAAATCTAAACGCTCTTGAGCTATTTTCATAGTTAAAGACATCAAATTGGTGTGCAATTGCTGCAGCTAGAATAGTATATGCTAATTTAGCTTTTTGTCCGCCAGAAATAGCTGAACTATCTTTATAATATCTTGCTTGTTCATTGTTTTCACTAAAGTATTCTTCAACTCCAAATTGATACCAATTTCTAACATCTAAAACTTTTAAAGCAAACCTTTCATTTTCTTTTAATATATTTACTAAATTATCTACTCCTGTTATAAATGATTCATTAATTATTTGTTTTTCAGTTTCTGAAATATTCTCATCATTGAGTGTAGGTAATGCGTTATGAAGTAAAGTTTTAAATTTTCTTATTTCTTTATCTTTAGTTGCTTCAATAGTAATTTTAATTTTTGTTTCAGGGCTTTTTTGGTAAATTAAACTATTTAAACTATCATTTAATTCAACAATGTTGTCTTTTATTTTTCTATTCCATTCTTTTAAGCTAGAATTTAAATCAATGATATCTTGTTGTATTTGTCTAGTTCTAAGATTAGAAAATTGCTCTTTATATTTTGGAAGAGAATCAGTTTTAAGTTTGTCTAACAATAAGTTAAATAAATCAATAGCGGCAATATCATTTGTTAAATTATTAGTATCATTTGACCAGGAAGGAAATTGATTTATAATCGATGCTTTAGGATTAATAAACTGATTAATTTGAGATATAAGATCTTTTTCTGTTTTATATAAAGAATTAGAATTGTCATTTATTTCTTTCGAAATTAACGCTTCTATTTTTTCTTTGTAATATTTAACTTCCTTTGTATCCGAAAAAGTTGAAGGTAGATTATATTCATTAATCATTTGAGATATTGGTTCAAAATATGAAGTTAAATCTTGATCAAATAAAATTGTATCAATTTGTTTTTTAAAAGATTCTTTATTATTAAGTGCTGATTTTAATCCACCAATTTGTTGATTTAAATTATCTATTGTGTAATCAATATCATCTTTTTCTTTTTCAATTTCTATTAATTTTTCTCTTAAATTATCTAAATCTGAAGTTGAAGCTTTTAATTCTAAAAGTTGTTGATCAATATTCTCAATCTGCTCCGTATATTGAGATATATTAATTGAGGAATAATCTTTGAATTCTGATAAATAAATTAGACTAGCTAATTTTTTATTTTCTTTTTTGATTAAGGATTCTTGTTTTTGTAAATCTACTTCGATTGAAAGAAGATTATCTGTTAGTTCATTATTTCTTTCTGTTAATCTAATTAATTTTTTATCTGTATCCCAACCGATAACATGAAAGTCTTGTTTTTCATTAGTTATTGGTTTGTAAAAAATATCATTTTTATTTAATAAAGCATTTTCATTGAAAGAATTGCTCTGTGTGTATGTTGTTTCGTTATTTGTTGAAAAACTATATGCAAAATTATTACTTAAATAATCTTTTATAAAATCTTTATATTGATAATCTTCTTTTATATCTATCATTAGATTAGAATATATAGGAGAAGAGTTTTCTTCGAATATAATCTCATCATCATCATCAAAAATGCTTAATTGATCTTTATCTTCCCCGTTGATAATAGCTTGTTCTTGAACTTCTTTCACAATTATTAAATTTAAATCTATATTTAAATCTAAGGTTTCAATGTACTTTGCAATTGTTTTTGAATGGTTTGGTAAAACAAGTAAAGAAAGAGCTATTGGTCTAATTAAGGCTTCTATAGCATGTGTTTTATCTAAAGAAGTATTATTAATTCTAATAACTTCTCCTAGAAAGATTAAGTCTTCAATATTTATAGAGGTTTCTTCACTTATTTTTTTTCTTAATTCTATATATTGTAAAGGAATATTACTATTTATATCTTTTAATGCTAAAAGCTGATTATTAATATTATCGATTTTATTGTTTATATTATTTTTTATAGATAATATTTCATTTTTATCATCATCTAGTTTTTCAAGTTTGTTCTCAATAATAGAAATTTTATTTGAACAATCTTTAGAAATTTGATAAAAAGAATTTTCATCATTTGGATAAGTTAGATGAAGAATATTTAAATTTTTTTCATAAATATTAACTTGCGTTTTTAAATGATTAATTGTATTAATTAAATCTTTTCTTCTGTTAGATAATTCTTCTATTCTTGAATTTCTAGCATCTGAAAATAAAGTTTGATTAATTTCTTTAATGTTATTTTCAATAATTGTTTTATTATCTTTAGTTGTTTTTATTTCTATTTCTTCTTTTTCTAAGGTTGCAGATAATTCTTTTATCTCCTCTTTTATTATGGATAGAGATGTTTGAGCTTCCCATATTTTTAAATATTTATCTTTAGTTAATTCTTTTTTTTCTTTTTTAGTTGAGTAATATTTAAAGGAAGAATAAGATTCGTTAATATTTTCTAATAGTTTAATTTGAAGTTCTTCTTTTTCAATTTGGTTTTTTAATAATTGAAGATTATTATAATTTTTTGATATATTTGTAAAAATATCAAAAGAATCGTTTTCATCTAACATTTTTTCTCTAATAAAACCATTTATATCATGAAGGTCTTTCATTCCAACAGTTTGTGAAAATATTTTAATTGCTTTGTCTTTATATCTAAAGCCAAATTTTTTTGAAAAATCATGGCTATATCTTTTAAAGGTATCGTATGTTGTAATTTCTGTTTCACTGAAAGCTTTTTTTATATCTTGAATCCAATTTGTTGCTGGGTTATAACCCACTTTTCTTTGATTTAACATTTCAAGCGTTAGCTCACCTTCTATAACAAAATATTGCCTTTTTAATGCTCCATTTGAAGAAAAATACCTAAATTGCATTAACGTTATTGAATTAGCTGCTGTTCTATTTGAAAATATTGCTAATAAGATACTGTGAGTTGATTTATCTCTTAATGTCTTCCTGTTTGCAGTGTAGTCTTTTTCATTTTTTTCTGTTGAATATGCTCCAAGTACATAACTTTCTTCACTTCTTCCATTTCTTCCGTCATTTCCACTTGATAAATTATAGGTTCTATCATTAGTTGGTACAAGTAAAGTCAAAATTGCATCTACAAGAGTTGTTTTACCTGAACCATTACTACCTGTTAATAAGGTGTTCTCAGCATCAATATTAAGGTTTACTAAATGGTTATCAAAAGTGCCCCAATTGTATAATTGGAATTTTTTAAGTCTATATCCGCTATGTTCTATACCAAAATCAAATTCTAGATTTTTATTCCTCATTATTAGGGGTCTCCTTAAGCTCTTCAAGTTTTTCTTTAAATTCTTTTAAGAACGATGCACTTACTTTAGCTCTTAAAATATTTCTTATTAAATATTCTCTATCATTTGTTAAAATAAGATTTTCATCAGAAGTATTAACTCTTTTAATTAAATTCATATTAGCTATATAATTTAGATTAGAAGAAATTAAATCTTTGTATTTTACTTTGTCAGTTGTTTCTTTATAATAAGGTTCAATTAAATCTGCTATTTCACTTTCTTTTAATATTAAATTTTCGCTATTTATATTTTCTAATTCAAACTTATCTAATTCTTCTCTTAATACTACTAAAATAAGTGAAGCTTCATAAGTTAATGGATGTCTCTTTAGTAAACGGTTAAAATTATTAATAACATTTCCGTCTTCGTCTTCTATTTGTTCAAGATAAGAGTAGTCAATTTCATCACTATAAAACAACTTTAAACCAATTATATTGAAATATGAATTAATTTCTTTATTCCAAAGTCTTAATCTTTCAAATATATCTTTATTATCTTCTTCGAATATAGGACCTTGTAAAAGTCTTACACAAATATCGCTCCATTGTTTTGTGTTTGTAAATTGGTTTTCACTCATTTTTTTATTACCACCTTTGGGATAGAAAGAGATATTTTGGAATTTGTACTATCATTGTTTGAAAATATTATAGTTTCGGATTCTGTATCATTAATTTTTGCCCAATCAGATTTATATATTATAGATAAATATGTTAAGGTTTCTGCTAATCCAAATTTTATTGGATATTTATTTATTATCTCTTGAATAGAAAAATTAAATTTATTTGTCTTATTATCATTATAATAATTTTCAATGTTTTTCTTAATTTCAAGTTCATTAACATAAATATCAATAACAAGTTGCGATAAATCGATTTTAGGGATTTCAGCTTTTTTGTATTGAGATAAATTGTTTTTAGCTTGAAAATTTATTAACTCTAGAGGTCTTGCCATATCATTATTAACATCTGCATTACCGTCTATAACTAAGATTGTATCTTTATAAGGAATAGTTAAATCTTTTTTTACACTTAAGGTTTTAATTTCTTTTGTTAAAGAAGAAATATATTTATATTCAGAGCTCGTTTTTTTAGTTATTATTTTTTGTAGTTTTTCTGATAATAATCGGTTTTCTTCAAGTATAGCTTTACCTGATTTGTATAATGTTTCTTCAAATGTATCATAAAAAGATTTTTCAAAATCTTGATTTGGTAATTTTTTTCTAATTCGCTCAATCTTGTTTTTTATAGCTTCTTTGTCTTCTCTATTACTTAAATAAAACCAAAAAGAATTAAAACTCTCAGCTTGAGGTGTTCTTTGTAATTCTTCTGTTTGATCTAATATATGAGATAATATAGTTCCTCTATTTTCTGTATTTTCTAATTGCTTTTTACATAGTTCAGAAAAAACTTTGTGATTATTATCTCTTAGTTGTTTAAAATCACCTATTAGTGATTTTGAAACTTGATTCAAAGAATTAATTCTTTCTGAGACTTGTGTATGAGTAAAGGTTTGTACCTCACCAGTTTCTTCAATTTGTTTTATTTCTTTTTCTAATTCTGCTTTTTGTCTCTGTAAGTCATTAATACGTGCTTGTGGATTAGTTGTAGTATTTTGGTCTAATTCATTAATTCTGTCGATTATTTCAATAAACTTAGATTCTGTAGCAACAAACATGTTTTTTAAATTATCAATCTCTTCAAAATACCTAAATAATCTATCAACAGGTGTTGAAAGATCAATCATCTCTATATTGTTTTCATTATAATACCTAAATATAAAATGATTTTCAGGAGAAGACCATTTCTTTGTTAAATTTAAAGCTTTATCATAGGTATCTATTTCAATGCTATAAGAATTATCATCATCGATTATGTCTGAGAAATTATTATCTTTGTTTAAATAAGATGCTAGCTTTTGAACAAAGTATTGTTGTTCAATTCCATTATCATTAGAATCTTGTTTAAACATTTTATATAGAAATGAAATAATAAAAGGGGAGTCTTTTTTAGTTAGTAAAGTTAATCCGCTATCGTTATTTATAAGCTCTTTTACTAAGTTAATGTCTGAAAACAAAGCAATCTCCCAATCGTTTTTATTAATTAATTCTATCATATCTGTATAGTATATTCTAGATGATTAATTTTTAAAAAAAAGAAATAATATAAGGTGGTTTTCTTTATATGGGTTTTAGTTAATTTATTATTACTTTTATTAATATAATATTATGCTAAAAATTATAATGGTTTTTATCTTAAGTATATTTTACATAATGATTATTAAGTAAATAGACATTTAAAAAGCAGCTAGTTATAAAACAGCTGCTTTTTTAGGAGGTTGTATTTATATATTTTATTGTATCTACTATTCGATTGTATAAGAGATCTTTACGTTACTTACATAATCACCTGCAGGAAGTTCACTGTTACCTTCCCAACTTAAGTTAAAGTAATTAACTAATAAGTCATCATGTTTACCAGCATCTAAAACTTCA
>NZ_JBNAIC010000066.1:0-7203 GCF_050031695.1 Pleomorphochaeta sp.
ATTATCATTTCCAATTTTTCCAATAAAGGCTGCATTATATCCTAGTTTTTTTATCATAGATAAGAAATTACAAGGCGCTCCACCTGGATTTGCTTCATAAATGGGATTTCCACTTTTACTATTTCCTTCTTGAATAAAATCTATTAATAATTCACCTAATGCAATAATATTTAACATAGCACATCTCTCTTTTTATAATTTTATAATGTAGTAATTTCATTTTGATTAATTGAAACTAGCTTAGTATCAATGCAATAATCATCATAAATAAAAGCCTCACCATTTATTCTACTCATCAATAATTTAGCAGCCTTTTCTCCTATAGCCATAGTATTTTGCTCTACTGCTATAATCTCTTCTCTTATATTATTCATCCAGAAAGCATTATCAAAAGTTCCAAAAATTATATCTTTTTGTAAAATTATTTTATGTTCTCTTAAATAAGTAATAACTCCAAAAGCACAAAGGTCATTTCCTGAAATAATACAATCTACTTTCTTTTTATTAATTAGAAAATCAATAATCTGACTCCATTCTGGATCTAGTGCTAATTCACTATATACCATAGGTCTTTTACTGCCATAAATTACACATTCATCATCAATTGGTAAATTATTTTGCTCAAGAGCATCCTTATAACCATCTACTCTCATTTGGAAAGTGTTATCATATTTCGAAGATACAAATGCTATTTTTTTAGCTCCTCTGTTTATTAATTCACAAGTAAGATGAAAACTACTTAAAGCATTAGTACTTAAAACAGAATCTCTTCTAATGTTTTTGGGTTTTCTATCTATAAATATTAAAGGAATATTTTTTACAATTGAAGACAAATATTTCCAATCTTCATTAACAGGTATTACAATAATTCCAGCAAAATTTTCAGATCTACAAATCTCTAATTGTTTTTTTTCTTTTTCTGGGTCCTCTTGAGAATTTATATATAAAATTTCATAACCATTATCAACTAATATTTGCTCTATTGTAGAACCGATTTCATGATAAAAATAATGACTTAAGTTTGAGACCATAAAGCCTATAATCTTTGACTCTCCTGTCCTTAATCTTCTAGCAGTTGGATTAACTCTATAATTTAGCTCTTCAATTGCTTTATCAACTAAATTTTTGGTTTGACCTTTTACATTACATGAATTATTTATAACATGAGATACCGTTGCAATAGAGACACCAGCTCTATCTGCAACCTCTTTCATGGACACTTTTTTAGCTTGCATTACGCCCCACTTTAATCGCTTATATTACTAAAAAAAAGTAGCATATAAAAAACAAATATTTTTATGACTATATTCAAATTTAGATTTAAAAAATAAATATAAAGAAATACATTAAAATAAATGAACAAATATAAGAATTAGAATATTTTCTAATATATCAATTAACTAATCTAAATTTACAATATCACAAATGTCATCTAAAGCATTAAATGTCATTTGGTAAGGTCTGTTAATAAAGCCATGTGGCATTCCCTTATATATATTATATTCAACCTTAACATTTGCCTCATCTAATTTAGTTGCATACATTAATCCTTGATCTAATAAGATATCGCATTCTGCTGAAATAAAATAAGTTGGTGGTAAATTAGCGGCATTACCTAAAATAGGAGATACATACGGATTATATATATCATCTGGATTATCTAAATAATATGGAATAATACCATCCAATCCATCATAATCTAATTCATAACCTTTCCCATATTTTATTTCTGCTTCAGTTTTTTCCTCTTGGGTTCCTAAAAGTACACAAGGATATATTAAAATTTCTTTTTCAATCTTTGGACCTTTTAAATCTCTAGCCATCATTGAAACAACTGCAGAAAAATTACCACCGGCACTATCTCCACAAACTGAGATTTTATTGTTTCCATTAAGATTTTTCATATTTTCATAAGACCATTCTAAAGCTTTATAACAATCATTAAGACCTAAGGGAAATTTATATTCTGGTGCTAATCTATAATCAGGAGCGACAACAACAATATCACCAAATTTTGATAAATATCTACAAACTAAATCATATATATCAAGAGTATTCATCATAAATCCACCACCATGATAAAATACTAATACCGGGAAAACTCCTTCTTTATTTGGGGAATAGATTCTAACTGGAAGTTCATAATCATAATATTCAATAATATCATTCTTTATTTTAACATCCATCACATCTTTAAAAACTCTTCTATTTACCCAATAGTTTGTAAGCAAATTTTGGACTTTATAATTATAGTTATTTCTCCAATAAACAATATTTTCAGCATCAAATTCATAAGGAGTTTCAAGATAAACTTCTTTAGATAGTTCACCATATTCAGGTTCTATATATTTTTTATAATTAACATTTTTCATAATGATTTCCTTATTTTTACTGATATTATTTAAATATCAGACTATAAATTAACTCTTATTGACTGTTTGCTTTACTATGTTGATAACTATCAATTATAACAGCACTAACAAATATTAAACCACGAATTACCATTTGAACATATTCATCAATATTCATTAGGGTTAATCCGTTAGTTAACATAGAAATTAATACAACACCACAACAAGCTTTAAATACTTTACCTTCTCCACCAGCTAAAGATACACCACCAATAACTGTTGCTGTTAAAACATCCATTTCCATTCCAGTACCAGCTGAGGGTTGTCCTGATCCTACACGACCATACATTATAACACCAGCAATACCACATAAGACACCACTAATTACATAACCAATTACACGGATTTTTTTAGTGTTAATACCAGAAAGTCTTGCAGCATCATCATTACTACCAGATGCAAAATATTGTCTACCAAAGTATGTTTTATTAAAAATAAAAGCTGTTATTACTGCAATTAAAATAAACATTATAATAGAAATTGGAAGACCTAAAATAAAACCTTGTCCTAAAATCTTAGATTCAGCAGGAATTCCATAAACTGGTAAGCCACCACAAATAATATATGCTAGACCTGCAAATATGGTATTAAAAGCAAAAGTACCAATCATAGCAACAATTTTTGTTTCTTCAATAACCCAGCCCATAAAACCACTAACAACTGTAGCAACTAATATAGCAACTAACATTGCTAATACCCAGTTAACACCAGCTTCTGCAGCAAGCAAAGCAGTTACAACAGTTACTAAAGAAATTACACCACCGATTGCAAGGTTAATGCCTCCAGAAATCATAACAAACATTCCACCCATGGATGCAATCCCTAAAATTGATGATTGTCTAAAAATTGTTACAATATTACTTGTTTTAATAAAAGCTGAATTACCAAAACTAAAAATAATTGCTAATACAATTAATACAATGACAATAGAATATTCCTTTATATAATTTGATAATTTATTATTATTCATAATTTTCTTGTTCCTTTTTATTGTATTTCACCTGAAGCATAACGAAGCACCAGTTCTTGAGAATAATCTTCTTTTTGAAGTTCTTTAACAAATTTACCTTCATACAAAATTAATAATCTGTCAGTTATGCCTAATAGCTCTTCCATTTCAGATGAAACGACTATTATAGCTTTGCCACTTTCAGCTAATTTCCCAATTAAATGATATATTTCTTGCTTATTACCAACATCAATTCCTCTAGTTGGTTCATCTAAGATTAATATTTGTACATCACTAGCCAACCATTTACCTAAAACAACTTTTTGTTGATTACCTCCAGATAAATTGACTACTTTTTGATTTGAAGTTGGTGTTTTAATTTTTAATTCATTTATTTGTTTATCAACTTCATGTTTCTCTTTGTCCTTATTAATAATTAATCCATCAGAGATCTTTTTTAAAATAGGTAAAGTAATGTTATGAGCAATGCTCATTCTTAATAAAACACCTAATTCTTTTCTATCTTCAGAGACTAAACCAATTCCATTTTTAACAGCATCCCAAGGCCTCTTAATTTCAACCTTTTTACCATTTACATAAATTTCACCAGTTTTCTTATCATCAGCACCAAAAATAAGTCTAACTAACTCAGTTCTACCAGCACCAACTAATCCACCAAGTCCAAGAATTTCACCTTTTTTTAAATCAAAGGATATTTTATCATTCTTTGCCCCAGATAAATCTCTAACAGATAGAGCATTTTCACCATAATTCTTAATTCTATTTGGGAATGTCTTATTAAGTTCTCTTCCAACCATATAAAATATAAGTTGATCTTTAGTAACATCTTTAACAAGTTGTGAAGTAATGTATTTACCATCTCTTAATATTACCGCCCTATCAGCAACTTTATATATTTCATCTAATCTGTGAGAAATATAAATAATAGTAATACCTTGAGCTTTTAGCTCATTTACAATCCCAAACAATGTTTCAACTTCATTATCAGTCAATGGAGCTGTTGGTTCATCCATAATAATAAATTCAGGATTTTTAGATAAAGCTTTTGCAATTTCTACAATTTGTTTTTGAGCAACAGATAGACTTGAAACCAAAGCAGAAGGTTTTATTTCTACCTTCAACCTTTTAATTACTTTTAATGCTTCATTGTTTAATTTCTTTTTATCAATAATTTGCCCATTGTTTACTCTTTGACCTAAGAAAATATTTTCAGCAACTGTCAATGTACTTGCTAAAGTAAATTCTTGATATATAGCAGCTATACCAATACTTTGGGAACTAGAGGGAGTAAGCCCTTTATAGGCTTTACCTTTAAATTCTATTGTTCCTTCACTAGGAGTAATAGCACCAGTAACTATTTTTATTAATGTAGATTTTCCTGCCCCATTTTCACCAAGTAGAGCTAAAACTTCACCCTTATAAACATCTAAAGAAACATCATCCAATGCTACAACACCAGGATACATCTTTTTGATATTTTTAAGAGATAATAATACTTCTTTTTTTTCATTTTTCATACAATTCTTCCAAGATAGAGATACCTAAAAAGGTATCTCTATTAAAATAAATAATTAGTTAAAAAATTATTTAATATATTCATCAACATTTTCAATTGTAATTGGAGTAACAGGACCATAGAAATCTCCACCTGCACCACCTTTTGCCATATCAACAGCAATATCAATAAAATCATCAGCTAAACTAATTAAGTCAGTTGTTACTGTTCCTCTATAAATACCACCAGCTTTAATTGCTGCTAATGCATCATTTGTAGCATCACAACCAAAAATAGCAACTCTATCATTACCATAATTTGCAGCATTAAATGCTTCTAATACGCCTAAACAACCACCATCATTGATACCTACAACTAAGTTAATTTCTTTACCTGATTGTAAGAAGTTCTCACCAGAAGTTACACCATTATTTGTATAACCACCAACGCCTTGAATTACAAAATCAACATTTGGACATTCTTTTGCTAATGCATCTAAATAACCTTGTTCTCTTTCAACTAAGAAATTATATTCTGGGAAGTTACAAGAAGCGGCATTAACTGTTTCTGAATCATCAAAAGTAGCTTTAACCCATTGAGCTGCATTTAAACCAATTGCATAACCTAAATCGTAGTTTTTCCAACCATAGAATGCATCAGCACCTTCAATTGGTGTATCATAAGCAAAGAATTTAATACCCTTTGCTTGAGCTTCTTTCATAACTGATTCCATAGCTGGTGCATCATTAACATGAACTATAATTGTATCAACACCTGCTGAAATATAGTTTTCACATGCTGTAATTTTATCACCAGTAGTATTACATGCTTTATAAACAAAATTAATACCAATTTTCTTTGAATATTCAGCCATACCCTTTACTTGCATTGCAAAAATTTCATTACCTAAATCTGAACAAACATATGCAACTGTAATATCTTTCATTGCCTTCTCACCAGTTGACTCTGTTGAGACTTCTTCAGAACCTTGTGCAAAAGCAAAACTTGTACCTAACATTAATACTACAAGTAATTGCAAACAAAACTTTCTCATTCGTATACTCCTTTTATTATAAAATCAAATTTATAAAAATTTAATCGTTTAAATTTATCATAGCTTCAATATATATTCTTGTCAACTTTTATTTTTTATAATTTTTTTAGACTAAATTTCTAACCAGATTTTTATAAAAATATTACAAACCACTTATAAAAAAGCTTTATTTATCCAAAAACTAACTTTAGATTAACAATAACCAAAACCCATGTTTAAAAGCTTTAAATAAAGTTTTTTTCACTCTTTTATTAAAAAATTAAATTTTTTTGTTTTTATTTTTGATTAAAAAATCAATCAATCTGGTTTTTAATTTAATTTAATATATAAGCAAATATTAATTAGCTTTGATCAAAATTTATTATTTGGATTTATCACATTCAAACTCATTATTATCCTAATTTTTGTTAGGAATTTGTAATTTTTAGTGATTTTAATATTTAATCGATTAAAATTTTACTTGCTTTTTTCAAATTTCAATGCTAATTTATTTATTATATTAAGAATTAATAATAATTTTTAAGTTTAGTTTGAATTTTAATTGACAATATTTAATCGATTTAATTTATCTATCTTAAATAGGAGTATATAAATGTTAACACTTACTAATGAAAATCTGGCTGAAATTGAATCAAAGTCTATTAATGTTCCTCATTATAATAGAAAAGGACTAAACCCTTCTTTAGTTCATATAGGACTTGGAGCTTTTCATAGAGCACATTTTTTATCATATATAGATGAATTAATGGAACAAGGAATATATAAAGATGGAGTTTATGAAATTGATTTAATCCCAACTGATGAAAAATTTTACAAAACGCTTAAAGCACAAAACTATTTATATACTGCTTTAGAGAAAGATCCTTTTGGAAATTCCAATTTATCTGTTAGAGGGGGTATTGCTGGGTATTCAAATGCAACAATTGAAGCTAAAAAAGTTTTAAGTATTCTTAGCTCTAAAAATACTAAACTAATTACATTAACAGTAACTGAAAAAGGATATTGTTATGATAGTGATAATCATAAACTAGATTTAAAACACCCATCAATTGTTAAAGATTTAGAAGCTTTTGAAACTCCTTCTTCTGTTATTGGAGCTTTAAGTGAATCTTTATTTATAAGATTTAATTCGACTAAGGCTCCAGTTACTATAATGAGCTGCGACAATGTTCCAGAGAATGGTAATATGTTAAAAGGTTGTATTTATGAATTTATTTCAATTAAATATCCACAAATACTATCTTGGGTAAAAGAGAATATCAATTTCCCAAAT
>NZ_JBNAIC010000067.1:0-10267 GCF_050031695.1 Pleomorphochaeta sp.
GATAAGATTGATTACCCAGACAACTTGTTCGATATTATAATTAATAGACATGAATCTTTTGATATTAATGAAATTTATAGAGTTTTAAAACCAAGTGGAATTTTTATAACACAGCAGATTGGAAATTTAAATGATTTAGATTTATCAAAAAAAATAAATCCTAATTTTGAATCTCTATTTAATAATAACAATCTAAAATATGTTAAATCAAAATTAGAATCCAAAAATTTCTCTATATTAAAAGCTGATGAAAAATTTACTCCAATTAAGTTTTTTGATACTGGAGCATTTATTTACTTTGCAAAAATAATTGAATGGGAATTCCCTAATTTTTCTGTAAAAAACAACTTAACTCAACTTATTGAAATTGATAAAGAAATAAATAACAAAGGATACATTCAAGCTATGGAACATCGCTTCATACTTGTTAACAAGAAAAATATTAAGCATTAATACAATATGATTTATTAACCCACCCTTCATTCAAATATCCTAATTTAATAGAGCCTTCTCTTATTGCTATTTGAGTATCCTTAAATTTAGGATTTTTCAGTGAAACATCATGTGTAGGATAAAGATACCCATTATTATCCAATATCAAATCTTGCAATTCTTCAATGTTAATTTCATTTACACATATTTTTTTCTTTTTTGCTAAATATACTGCTAAAGCAGCAACTTGCCCTAATTGCATTACCACAGGTTGAAGTCTTGTGCAACCATTTACTAGACCTGAAACTGATATTGATTTTTCAACCACCAATATATTTTTTGTTCTTAAAGGGATTAAAGAACCAAAAGGGACAGAAAAAGGATGAATTTTAGGAAAGTCAATTTTATTATAAGCTTCATCTAAATCTCTGTGATGATCTAAAGGATAATCACCAACAGCAATAGCAGTTTTAAATATTTTATTATTTGTAATATCCTCTATAGATAAAGTTTCATTTCCATAAATTCTTCTAGCTTCTCTAATATATGGGATATAAGGGAGTTTATCTTTTGACAAAGGATAACTATTATCAGATAACCTAAGATTACATGATAAATCTACTGAAGATTGAATCAATTTAAATAAGCGCATAGTTTTTTCTTTTGCTTTTATAAACATAGACTGTCTATCTTCAATAAAATAATTACCATAGTAGTCATTACCTTTTATTGGCCAGTTAAGCATTATCTTATTATTAGGTAGCATTCCATACTCTAACATTTTTGTTAAAGAAATCTCAGGATTCCCTATAATTCCTGCAAACTCCCCTTCTTTCGTCCAAAGGGGATATTCATCAATAACTTTAATCTTATTATCAAATTGAAGCACAGCATTATAAGTAAAATCTTGTGGATGTTTTAATTCATATGGAGCATCCAACTCTTTTTCCAATCCATAATGATTTTGTAAATTAAGATGATAAATTGCATCACCAAATTCATCCGCTAAAATAAAATAATTACTTTTAAATTGGTATTGTCGATTGGCTTGATTGAAAAATACAGAATCAATTGAAAGTTCATTATTCCCAATTTTATTAATTTGAATATGATTGCAATCCAAATATAAATCACAATAATTTTCATCAATCATAGAATATAATATTTCAATTCCAACTTCAGGTTCAAACAAAGTATTCGAAACCCATCCTGTATCAAGAATATCTCTATTATAATAATTTCTTAATTTATCGCGAAATTCTTTAAATATTCCTCCGGCAATTAGATGATTACCATCAAAAGCAGAAACACCTGCTGCAGTTATCATACCGCCTATTGAAATAGATTCTTCAATAACTGCAACTTTTAATTTATTCCTTGCCGCTTGTATAGCAGCAGATATACCTGAAGCTGAAGCTCCCAATATAATTAAATCATAATTATTTTTTTTCATATACTACCTTAACATTTTTGACTCGTAGTAGTTCTTTTTACTAATTGCGGTTTTAAAATAATATTCTCAACCCTTTTCCCAGCTAAAATATCTAAGAACATATCAAATGCTAAAAGTCCAATTTCTCTTTTAGGTTGTGCAACAGTAGTAAGCTGATAGACAAATTGATGAGATGCAAAATCCAAATCATCAAACCCTATAACTGAAACTTCTTCAGGAATTTTTTTCCCTTTACTCAATAAAGCTCTAATGACTCCTAATGCAGCATAGTCTGTTGAAGCAAAAATAGCTGTCAAATCTGGAGCTTTCTTTAGTAGTTCTAAAGTTGCATCATATCCACCCTTTATACTTTGATCTGCTTTAACTGTATATCTATCTATATCTAACTTAATTCCATTTTCTATTAAAGCTTGTAAATATCCACTATTTCTAGAATCAATTTCACTATAATGAATCCTATTAGTGCCTATAAATCCTATTTTTTCATGGCCTAAAGAAATTAAATGATTTGTTGCAATCTTACCACCACATATATTATCAACACCAATAAAGGGTAAATCTAAATCATCAATATTTGTCATTACTTGAATCGTAGGTATGTTTTTTTCTTTCAATTCTTTAAAAAGATTAACTTCTCTATAATCTGGTGAACAAATAAGACCATCTACATTCCTTCTAATCATTCTCTCTATTGCAAATCTACCATCTTTCTTTGTTTGAAGATTTGCATTACCTAGCAATATATCATAATCATTTTCTGAAGCTTTTTCTTCAATTCCACTTATAATTTCATTAAAGAAACTTACATTTAAGTAGGGAAATACTGTCCCAATTAAATATGATTTATGTTGAACTAAACCTCTAGCTTGTAAATTTGGTTTATAATTTAATTCATTAGCGACATTTTTAATTTTTATTCTCATAGCCTCAGAGACTCTACCAGTTCCACTTAAGGCTGAAGAAACAGTTCTAGGACTTACCCCAACAATTTTTGCTATATCTTTTAATGTTGTTTGTTTTTCCATTTTCTATCCTTTCATTAAGATTTGACTCATCGATGAATCAAGAACATTTATATAATAGATGATAATAATTTAAATGTCAAAGTTTTTAATAAAATAGTTTATTTAACATCATAAAAGGAATTATTACATATAAAATAAATCTGAAAATAAAATTTAAAAAAAATCTTGACAAATAAAAAAAACAAATTATCATAATTGGTATAACGTTGACGCAAATATAAAAATATTACTAGTTTGCATCAAACAAAATTACAAAACTTATAATATAAACTTTTATTATTAGTAAAAATGGAGAAAGTTATGAAAAAGATTTTAACTTTAGTAGTTGCCATAAGTGTTTTAGTAACTACAGGTTTGTTTGCTCAAGGATCAAATGAAACAACTTCTAATCAAAAGAAAACTGTTACATTTTGGACAATGTCTCTATCCCCTTCTTTTGATGATTATTTAAACGGGGTTATTGAAGAATTTGAAACTCAAAATCCTAATGTAGAAATCAATTGGATTGATGTACCTTGGGGAGATACTGAAACTAGAGTTTTAACAGCAGCAACTAGTAACACATTACCAGATGTAATAAATCTCAATTTACCATTTTCACAAAAATTAGCTCAAAATGATTTATTAATTGATATGAATGAAAAGGCTTCAGATGTTAAAGATGATTACTTTGAAGGTTGTTGGAATGCTAGTACATATAATGGAAAAGTATTTGCACTTCCTTGGTATATAACATCAAATATGGTTTATTATAATAAAGCATTATTTGAACAAGCTGGATTAGATCCTAATACATATCCAACTACATTCGATGAATTATATTCATATGCTAAACAAATTCATGATAAAACAGGTGCCTATGGCTATATGACATTTTTCCAAGATCAATTTATCATGGAAGAATTAGAAAGAATGGGAATTAGATTATTCAACGAAGATTTTACAAAAGCTCAATTCAACACACCACAAGTAATAGCTGCTGCAAATTATTATAAAAAAATGTTAGATGAAAAATTAATCCCAAGTGAAACAATTACTTCAAAATCAGGAACTGGTGAGGCAATCCAACTATATAGCACAGGTGAATTAGCAATGTTCTTTGGAGGAACCTCCCATGCTAGAATGATTAAAGATAATTCACAAGAAATTTATAATGAAACTGGTGTAGCTCCACAAATTATTGGGGAAAATGGGAAATCCAATATTGCAGTTATGAATATTGTTGTACCTAAGAGCTCAAAAGTTCTTGATGAAGCTTTGGCTTTCTCAAAATTCTTAACAAACAATACAAATCAAGTTAAATTTGCTAAGGCTGCAGGAGCAATTGTTCCTTCAACAAAAGAGTCTTTAAATGATGCTTTCTTCTCAGTTTCTGACAATACTGCTGCAACTGAAGCTAGAATTATGAGTGCAAAAGAAGTATCAAGAGGCACAATGATTTTCCCACCTATGCAAAACTGGACAGAAATCCGTGATGCATTTATTGAAGCTTTTGCAAAAGCAGCAACCGGAAATGGAGATGCAAGTCAACTATTACAAGCTGCACAAGACAAAGCTAATTCATTTCTAAGTGAATAAGAATTTATAACATAGCAATTAGATGACTATATATAAAATAGTCATCTAATTTATATTTATCATAATGAATAAGATATTTTAATCATATTAAGGAAACAATATTAATGAAATTGAAAAAAAACATTACACCATATTTATATCTCTTACCTACAATGATAATTCTTATTTTATTTGTATTTTACCCTTTAGCTAGAGCAATTCAATACAGTTTTACAGATTTCAATTTACTATCACCACCAAAATGGATTGGTCTTGAAAATTATAAAACTCTATTTAAAAGTGATAGTTTTTATAGAGCCTTACTAAATACTTTAAAATATTTCATTGTAGTAGTCCCTGTATTAGTAATTTTACCATTGTTAATTGCTGTTCTAGTAAATGACACAAAGCTAAAAGGGGTAACAATTTTTAGAACAATTTATTATTTCCCTGTAGTTACAAGTATGGTAGTTGCAGGAATAATCTGGAAATGGATGTATATGGAAAAGGGGTTATTAAATTATGTCTTATATAATCTTTTACATCTAATATCTGAACCAATATCATACTTAACAAATCCAAATACTGCTTTATTTTGCATAATGGTTGTAACTATTTGGAAAGGCCTTGGGTATTATATGGTTCTATATTTAGCAGGATTACAAAGCATCAACAAAGAATTATATGAAGCAGCTACAATAGATGGGGCTTCAAAATTTAAACAATTAAGAAGTATAACAGTTCCATTACTAGCACCAACCATTGCAGTAGTTGCAATTATGTCTTCAATGGCAGCTATGAAGGTTTTTGATGAAATATATGTAATGACAGCTGGTGGGCCTTTCAATTCTACAAGAACATTAGTATATGAAATTTATGATACGGCATTTGATAAATTAAAATTTGGTTATGCAAGTTCAATTGGTGTAATTTTATTTATTTTATTATTTGTTTTTAGCTATATAAGTATGAAAAACAGTGAAAAAACTTATAGAGGAGTAGCATAATGGCAAATCACAAAACAAATAAAATAGCATTAATTATATTTAAATATTTACTAATGATTTTAGTTGCTTTAGTAAGTATAGTTCCATTTGTTTGGCTTCTCTCTACTGCACTAAAATCACAGGGAGAAAATATATTTAGTATGCCTCCCCAATTTATTCCAGAGCAAGCAACTTTATCTAATTTTGTAATGGTTTTTAAAACTATTCCAATGTTTAGATATTATATAAATTCATTTATAGTTGTAGCATTTTGCGTTGTCTTAAACATATTGCTATCAGTTAGTGCTGCTTATCCATTAGCAAGAATGAAATTCAAAGGAAAGGAAACTATTTTCTTTCTAATTTTAGCAACAATGATGATTCCTATTCAGTTAACAATGATTCCAAATTTTGTAACAATAGTTCATCTTGGCTTAAAAGATTCACTTGCAGCTGTTATTTTACCTAATGCTGTAACGGCATTTGGAGTATTTCTAATTAGACAAGCAATGATAACAGTTCCGATATCATTAGAAGAATCTGCTTTCATTGATGGGGCGTCTTCTTTTACTGTATTAAGACATATAGTTGTCCCTATAATAAAACCAACTTTATCAGCTTTAGCAATTTTCACTTTCATAAATATGTGGAGTGATTTCTTATGGCCTTTGTTAGTATTAGATTCACAAAAACTATATACAGTACCACTTGGAGTTCAAAAATTACAAGGAACATTCACAAATGATTGGCGTTTAGTAGCTTCAGGGGCTTTACTTGCTATCATACCAGTTATGATTTTCTTTATTTTTAATCAAAAAAACTTCATTGATGAAGGTATAGCCTCTGCTGTAAAAGGCTAAAAAAAAAATTATGAAATTCCTATTTCATAAATAAAAAAAATTAATAAATCAATCAAGGAAAAATTATGAAAATTTTGTATATGCCATTAGATGAACGCCCATGTAATTATAAATTTCCAAATATGAATTTAATTAACAATAAAGATATTGAATTAATAAAAATCCCAAAAAACTATATGGGGAATTTCAAGAAAAGTGCCAATATAGATAAAATATATGAATGGTTAGAAAATAATTTATATAAATGTGATGCTGCTGTAATATCACTAGAAATGTTAATTTATGGTGGATTAATTCCTAGCCGAATACATAAAATTTCTAGCTATATATTATTAAATAGGTTAAACAATTTTGCTAAACTAGTAGAAAAAGTCAAAGAAACTAAACATATAGATATATATATTTTTGCTTTAATTATGAGAACTCCAGCATACTCAAGCAGTGAAGAAGAGCCAAACTACTATGCTGAATATGGTGAGTTAATTTTTAAAAGAGCCTATCTAATAAATAAAAGTGAAACATATTCTCTTAGCAAGAATGAACTAGAGGAACTTCACTATGCAAATCAAAAAATTCCTAACTATGTAATTAAAGATTATGAATCAAGACGTTTAATTAATATAGATATAATAAAAAATTGCTTACCTTTATTAAAAAATAATTTAATTGATTACTTAGTAATTCCTCAAGATGATTCATCAAAATTTGGATATGGAATTAAAGAAAAAAAAGAAATTTTCTCTAATATAAAAAAAGAAAATATAGAAAATAAAGTATTAACATATCCAGGAGCAGATGAAGTTGGCTCAGCACTAATTTGCAGAAGTATTGTAAAAAATATAATTAATAAACCTAAAATAAGCATATTTTTTGACCGAGAAGAAGCTATGTCTTTAATCCCTAAATATGAAGGGATGGAATTAAAAAAAAGTATAAAGCACCAGATTCAAGTATCAAATGCTATTTTCACAAAAGAAATAAATGAAGCAGATATTATTCTTTTTGTCCACACTCGGGAAGGTGAAATGCAAGATTCATGGAAGCAGGAACCATATGAATATAATGATAAAAACTATTTGAATCTTTTAAATTTAAATAAACCTTTCATAATCTGTGATATTGCATTTGCAAATGGTTCAGATTTAAGTTTTGTAAATAAAATTTTTGATAAGAAGATAAGTAACAATTTACTTTCTTATGCTGCTTGGAACACTGCTGGAAATACAATAGGCACTGCTATATCATCTGGAATTATACAATTTTTATTTGGATCTGAAAAATCAAAAGAAAAATTATTATTCTACAGAATTGCTGACGACTATGCATACCAAAGTATTGTAAGGAAAAAATATAATAATTTATTAGAGGGAATTGCTAAAAATACATATATACACATAGATAACAATGATTTGGAACTTCGAAATAAAATAAAAAATGACTTAATGATTGAATTAAATAATTTATATAAAAAGTCACCTTATGAAATTGAAGATATAATATTCCCTTGGTCTAGATTATTTGAAGTTGATATAAAAATAGGAGAAAATAAAGATGCAAAACTCCTTTGATATGAACTTAGAAAACTTGAAAAATTATTTAGGAACAAGCCATAGGCCAAATGATTTTGATAACTATTGGCAAAAGTCCATTAAAGAAGCAAATGAAATAGTTACAAATTATAGAATAAAAAAAACTAATTTTTCTTCAAATATTGCTGATTGCTATGATATGTTTTTTACATCAATTAATAATATAAAAATTCACACAAAGATGCTAATACCTAAAAATAAAGAAAAAATGCCATGCATAATTAAATTTCATGGATTAAATTGTGATAGTGGAGAATGGACTTCTTTACTTCCTTTCGCGAGTGAAGGATATTGTGTTTTTTCAATGGATTGCAGAGGGCAAGGTGGCGGCTATGAAGATAGTTTTTATGGAAGATCTAATATCGAATTAGGATTTCTTCTAAAGGGTATATTTGAGGCTTTATCAGGAAATATTGATAAACTATATTATAGAAACATAATCTTAGATGCTTATAAACTATATACTATTATATCTACATTTGAATACATTGATAAAGACAGAATTGGAGTTACAGGATGGAGTCAGGGAGGCGCTCTTACAGTAGCCCTAGCAGCATTAGTTCCAGGAATAAAATGTATAGCTCCAGTACATCCATATCTAAGTGATTATAAAAGATTTTGGCAATTAGGAATAAATAATAAGGCTTATGAAGGAATAACAAATTACTTTAGAATTTTTGATCCTCATCATAAAACAGAAGATCAATTATTTAAAGCATTAAGTTATATTGATATAAAAAATATGGCAAAAAATATAAAAGCAAATGTATTTTTTTCCTGTGGATTAAAAGATACTTCTTGTCCTCCTTCAACGCAGTTTGCAGTCTTTAATCAAATGAAATGTAAAAAATATTTAAATTTATTTCATGATTTTGATCATGAAATATTACCAAATCTAAATGATGAAATTTTCACTTTTTTTAAGGAAAATTTATAATAAGAAAATATATGATTAATAATTTAAAAAAAATAAAAACCCTATATACAAAACAATTAATAAGTGGCGAATTAGATTTTTGGTTAAAATATGGATTAGATTATATAAATGGAGGTATCTATACTGCCATAGATCAAAATGGAGCTATAATAGATACCGATAAATCAGTATGGTTTCAAGGAAGAGCTCTATGGATATTTGCAACAGCATATGAAAAATATGGAAATATTCAATATTTGCAAGCTTGTGATAATATAGTCGATTTTATAGAAAAATATTGTTTTGATAATGATGGTAGAATGTTTTTCAAAATAAGCAAAACTGGACAACCAATAGTAAAAAGACTTAGATATTTCTTTAGTGAAACTTTTACAATAATTGGATATGCGGCATATTCTAGAATTACAAAGAGAGATAAATATAATCAAAAAGCTTTAGAATTATTAAACTTTGTTGAATATCTAAGAGACACACCTAATATTCTAATTCCAAAATCATTAAGAGCTTCCAAATCATTTGGAGAGCCGATGATTTTACTTAATGTATTAAATGAATTAAAAAAATCAAATCCTGATAAAAAAATAGAACTTGAAACATATATGCATAATTTAATTGCTGAAATTGAAAATAATTTTATTCGTGAGGATTTACAATTAATATTAGAACAAGTAGCAATTGATGGCTCTTTCCAAAAAGAACATTTTGAAGGTAGGATTGTAAATCCTGGGCATGCTATAGAAGCCGCTTGGTTTATCATGAATATGGGAGAAGACCTCAATGATAAAAAATTAATTAATCTTGGATTAAAAATATACGATTTGATGTTTAATCTAGGTTGGGATAAAGATTTTGGAGGAATAATTCAATACAGAGACGCATTAAATAAACCTATTGCTGAATATCATCAAGATATGAAATTTTGGTGGCCACAATGTGAAGCCTTAATTGCAAGTCTCTATTCATACAAATTTACCAAAGATGATAAGTATTTAAATAATTTTTACATTATAAATGATTATATTCAGACTCATTTTGTTGATGAAATAAATGGAGAATGGTTTGGATATTTGCATAAAGACGGGTCAATCGCTACAACTTTAAAAGGGAATTTTTATAAGGGCCCTTTTCACATTCCAAGGATGTATATGATTTGTTTAGAGCTAATAAATGAATTAATTTAGAGCTCAAAAATTTTCTTCAGAACAATAATAATTATGTATAAAAATTCTACTATTTTTGATTTTTTTTGCTTAAATTTTTTATATGTTTTTTTATAAAAAATGAACTAAAAAATATTGCTTTTTTTTCTCTTCAAGACTATATTGCAATCATTCAGAGTTGAGGTAAATTCAACATTTGTTGTAAGTGTATTTTACCTATAAAGGCTCTCCTTTTTTTAAAAAGGGCTTTGTTATGAAAGATAGCAAA
>NZ_JBNAIC010000068.1:0-3694 GCF_050031695.1 Pleomorphochaeta sp.
TTGGGTACAATTATATAATGGTAAAGGAGAATTCAATTACGCTAAAAGATTTGGAGTAGAAGGATATCCAACCTTTGTATTGTTATCTCCTAAAGGGAAGATTTTGATGCGAGAAGTTGGAGAAAGTAAAGATTTCTTCAAGAAAATTGAAAAGTTTATAAATAAGAAATAGGTTTAAAAATCTATTTGTAATTATTAAAAAAGGATGTCTAAAACAAAATAGACATCCTTTCCCATTTCTAATAAAGAAACAAAAGAGATTTAGTTATTAAAGATATATAAGAAAACAACTTCACCTTCGTAAGCAGGTTTTCTATTACCTTCAATTTCTAATTTAATACCGATATTAGCTCTAATATTACCTCTTAAATTAACAACTTTATTAACCTTAGCGTGTAATCTTACTTTACTATCAACAACAACAGGAGCATTGAATTTAAATTTTTCAATACCGTAGTTAACTTGCATTTTAAGGTTACGTACATCAACAATTTGGTTCCAAAGATGAGGAAGGATACTAATAGTAAGGTATCCATGAGCTATAGTATTTCCAAATTGAGATTCAGTTTTAGCTTTTTCAACATCAACATGAATCCATTGATGATCAAGAGTTGCATCAGCAAATTTATTTATTTGCTCTTGAGTAATTTGATGATATTCAGAAACTCCTAAATCTTTACCAGTTAGAGCTTCTAGTTCTTCGAAAGAATTAATAATTACTTTTTCCATAAAATTTTAAATACTTTATTTAATGAGCAAAAGTACTAAAAGAAAGGAATAAATACATAAATTTGTGTATATATTTAACTAAACTAGAAGAAAAGATGAAAGACATTAATGTATGGATACAAAAGTTATATGATATAGCTTTAACGTATGGTTTAAAAATAATAATGGCCATATTAGTTTTAATAGTAGGTTTATGGATTACAAAGATACTTTGTAGATCTACAAAGAAATTTATGGAAAACAAAAAAGTGGATGTATCCTTAGCACCATTTTTAATAAGTGTAATGTCGATGTTACTTAAACTTGTTGTAGTAATAAGTGCATTAGCAATAGTAGGAATAGAGATGACAACCTTAGTTGCCATGTTAGGAGCTATAGGTTTAGCTATAGGTATGGCATTATCTGGAACTCTTCAGAATTTTGCAGGTGGTATTGTGATACTAGTTCTTAAACCATATAAAGTAGGACATTTTATTGAGGTATCTGGATTTATGGGAACAGTAAAGGAAATACAAATTTTTTCAACATTAGTTCACACTCCAGATAATAAAGTAGTAGTGATACCAAATGGACAACTAGCAACAGGAACATTAGTGAATTATTCAAAATTACCAACAAGAAGAGTAGATTTTGTTTTTGGTATAGGTTATGAAGATAGTATGGATGAGGCAAAATCAATTATAGCAAAAATAGCTAAAGAAAATCCCAAAGTACTTGAAAATCCAGAACCATTTGTAGCTATATCAGCATTAGGAGATAGTTCTGTAGATATCACATTAAGAGTATGGGTAAAATCTTCAGATTATTGGGATGTACATTTCTATATGTATGAACAAGTTAAAAAAGGTCTTGATGCAGCAGGAATTTCAATACCATTTCCACAAAGAGACGTACATATATACGAAACACACTAATTTTTTTACATAAAATAATTCACCGAGGGTTCATTATGATTAAGTATTTACTTAATATATGATGAACCCTCTTTGTTATTTCCTCGTTACAAATGGGACTTAATACGGACTTGGTACGGAGAAGGTAGGTCGAAATAAGTATAAAATACCTAAAAATTCAAGAAAATAATTTAAGAATTTTAACAAAAATATAACATTTAAAAGATTGCATAATATTTGCTAAAGTCAATTTAATATCCCATTTTTGTAATGTTCAAAAGGGGTAAAAAATTTATTAATTGTATTGTTAAATTTACTTACCAGTTGAAATAATAAGTTAAAAAATTAACTATAGAAAACTATTTTGTAATAATTTTTGGGGAAATATAATTTGATATAGTTTCGTAGTATTTTTTTAAAATTAAGTGAGTTCTGAATAGAGCTCACTTTTTTTATTATCTATATATTTTCTGGAATAATTCTATTCAAAAGTAAAAGTTGACATATATAGCTTATTTATAGTAAGTTATGAATTTGATATGGTTTGTGATCTCATAAAACATTAATTCAATATTTTATAAAAAAGAAAAGAACATCTTTCGATGGCCTTTTAAAGTTTTCACTGCGGAATAATCCTTATTGTGATGTTTAACAATTAAACAATATGGTTAGTAGTAAAGCTTATAGAGATTGTATACTTTATTCTTATAACATATTTATAATTTTACGTATCCATTAAATTTGTAGGGTATTTATATATTTCTTTTCATACTTATAATTAAAACAGGAGGAAATTTAGAATAAATTTCCTTTTTACCATTTGATTTAAAAACGGGTTCAATAAAACCATTAATAACTAGGTTATTAGAAATTCCTAAGTTTACATAATAACTAATTGAACGATGAAAGTAGTATTGTTCAACTTTTTGAGTTGGAATAGCATTACCTTTTGATGTGTTAGTATCTATATAATTCGTTATGTGTAAACTATTGTCATTCTTAATATTTACATATTCAGAATTAAAACATGGATGTTGTATAGAAAATACAAAATTTCCATTTTTAGCTAGTAGTTTATAAATCTTTGAAAATAGACAATCAATTTTAGGTATATCCATGAAGACCATATTTGCAGCAATTCCATCATACGTTTTAGAATTAAGTTTTTCTAAATCATTATTTAAAGTAGCATCTAAAATGAGATATTCTATATTGTTAGTATTATACTTTAATGCATTATTAATATTCTTATTAGAAAAATCAAAAGCTGTAACATTTATACCTTTTTTGGCCATTTTTCTTGCAAATATCCCATTTCCACATCCGATATCTAAAAGTTTATTTCCTTTTTTTAGATCTAATAAGCGTTCGGTCTCTGGTGCTATTAAGATTTTATGCCAAGAATTACCATCTTCTCCCATATAATTATTCCATTCATCTGAATTGAAATTCCATATATGTTTATTTCTTATATTTATTTCATAATCTTCCATAATTGTATATTTAATTTTTAAAACAAAATTACTAAATTATGTACATGTTGAATATTTTAACTAACTAATAAAATAGATTCTAATATTTTATCTATCGTTAATATTCTAAATTATACATTTATTAGTATTTTTTTAACTTTTCAAACACTACAATTCATTTGTTTTTATTACAAAACATATATATATTTACTAGTCAGAGTAATGGGGAAAGATGTTATCGTGCAATTTTAAACTAAAATATAACATTGGCTATAAATGACACACTTAAATAAAGGTAAATATATAGGTCCTTTTTGGGGATCTTCTAATAATTATTCTACAGGTAGAGATCCTCTAGGATTACAATCTACTTCGCAGGCAGCTTATTCTATTTTATTACCTGGTTTAACGAATCTAACTAACCGGTTACGTTATTATGGGTTTTATTGTTGGTTGTTGGATGAGTATAATAGTAGAGTTAGTAAACAAAATTATAAAAAGCAAATACAATTTATTCGTAGAGCTGAATATATGATTGCTTTAATTATGAACATACACTCTCCTGATAGTTTACAAATTTCAGGTTCTAAATTTGCTGCA
>NZ_JBNAIC010000069.1:0-12404 GCF_050031695.1 Pleomorphochaeta sp.
TACGCTTTATCAATAAATGATTTTACCCACAATGTAGATATTGGAGGTGGATATACTAATAGTAATCTTCATATCTTTTCAAAAAATCTTAATTTAAAAGGACCTAATGCATATATCTCTTTAGAAGGTAATCTTACTAAAGATAATAGCTTATCTTTAGTTACTGATATTACAGCATCACTTCTTACACTAGATTCTGATAGTTTTCTCGTAAGAAAAAATATGGAAGATGAAGACTTAAATGATGTTTTTAATAATAGATATATGGTTGAATGTTTTTTTGGTATAAAGAAATACTTTATCTTAAATCAAAAGACTAGATTCTTTGGAGTATATGGTCTTCATACAAATAACATTATAATAGAATGTGATGAATTATTATGGATGTTTTTCAATACTGGTTTCTTTTTAGGTTGTGGTATTAATTACACACTAGATAATGGAATGTCAATAAATGTAGGATATAATGCATCTATTGATTTTATCCCAATATATATTACTGACTTTTATTTCATCAATGAGTTTAATGATAATATAGATCCATCAGATACTTTTATTGCTACTAGTTCTGTAGCATATATGAGTTTTAAAATAAGAATTTAGGGTAATGTTTTATGAAAAAAATTATTTTTCTTTTAATAGTAGTAGCTCTTTCTTCAAATGTTTTTGCAGCAAGTGATAAATACACTGATACTGATCAACTTTTAGGATTTGGTATTGGCTACAGTGAACATTCAATCAGTATAGATGATTATTTTTTTGACAGTAAGGATATTTACTTATCTTTAAATTGTGAAAAATCAATTAAGTATATAAATAATATTACAACGTTTTCCTCATTTCACTTAGTATTACCCTTTTATTATTATATTGTTAATTTTGAAGATTTCGATAATGTTAGTCATAAAGAGATAAAACTGTTTGATAACTTACCTGCTTTTGAATCATCCTTTGGGATCAAATTCTCAAAGTCTATTTATGATGAGTTCACCCTTACTTTATCAGCTGGTGTTAATCTTAATTTAACAAAAGTTAAAATTACTGATACATTATGGGAAACTATTAATCTAGGTTATGTTATAGGTATTGGATTAATATCTCAAATTGATTCTAATACTTTTATATGTTTAGATTGTTACCATGTTAGATATAATTATAATTTAAGTTTAGTAAATAATAATCTAACTTTTTATAGAAATAAAGATTTTGAATTTGGTGGAAACTTGCTTAATATAAGTATCTTTGTTCTCTATAAATTATAAAAATGTTTATATAGTCTAATAAAAATGGTATCTTTTTTAGAGATTCAAATTAATAATAGTTTTTAATTCTTTTTCTTGCAACAAGAAAGGACTTTTCTTATAAAGTGATATAATAGTTTTATATTTAAGTACATAATCCATTACACTTAGACACTATTATTCCATTTTTTTAGGCCACATTATAATCATTTAGACAAATATATTTTTATTTTTTCACTCTTTTCATAGTGTTACCATAGCACCTAATAGTTTTTTTGTATCTAATAGTATAAACTTTATTTGTTAAATCTTAGAATTGAATTATGATATAGCTCTTGCAACTTGTCATCAATTATTAAATTCGAGTAATAGACCTGATGCTATTTTTGCTGTTAGCGATATTTACGCTATTGCAGCAATTAAAGCAATCAAACAAACAAATCTACTAATTCCAAGAGATATAGCTGTTGTCGGTTTCGATAACATACCCTTAACCTATATGACTAGTTTAACTATTACAACTGTGAATCAACCTAAATACCAACTTGGTATTTATAGTTGTTTTATGCTTATTCAACATATTAATAAAGATGCTAGTCCTATTAAATCTATGAAATTAGAAACTGAAATTATTATTAGAGCATCTAGTGCTAATTGGTTAAATAAATCTTTTTAAAATGGAGTAAAATATATGAATAGAATTATAGCTGTAAATACTAATACTTTTCATGGCTTTCCTATTGAAGAAGCCCTACCTCTAATTAAAAAAGCAGGATTCAAATATATTGAATTAACTGCAACAAAAGGTTGGATTGAACATGTCTTTCCAGATCAAATGTTTAGATATTTATGTTATATAAGGAGAGCAATTGAGAATTTGGATCTTATCCCTTTTTCACTAAGAGGACATACATCTTTATTAGATAAAGAGAGAGCTGATGATTTTATACTAAATATGGAATTAGCTGCATTCTTTAACTGTGATTATATCGTAAGCTCTATAGGAGAAGCTCATATTGATAATAAAAATGACATAAAACAAAATGAACTTATTGATAATTTGAATTCTCTTATTCCTTATCTTAAAAAATACAATCTAATGCTTGTCTTAGAAACTCATGGAAGCAACTTTGCTGATGGAAAAAGTATTAATAAAGTTGTTAATGAAGTAAATAGTGATTTAATTAAAATAAATTATGATACAGCTAATGTATTATTTTATGGTAATAAATTACCAGAAAAGGATATCATCTCTTGTATTGATAATGTCTCTTATTTGCATATTAAAGATAAAGCAGGTGAGATAAATGAATGGAACTTTCCACCTCTTGGAGATGGTTATATTAACTTCGAAAAAATATTTACAATATTAGAAAAAAATAATAACAATTCCCCTTTAAGCATCGAAATAGAATTTACCCCTGATGGAGTTAACGATATTAATGAAGTATATAAAGCTTTATGCAAATCACATGACTTTCTTCATAAATTTAAATTGATTTAAACTATTAATAATGCTGTCATTAATTAATATTGGTATTTTTTGAATTTATACAACAGATATTAATATCAATAACACAGAAAACCAAATCGTAAGTTTTTTTTTACTAAATCTTTTCCTTTTTTAAATACTCTTAGATAGTCAGAGTGCTTCGGTAAATCAGGTTTTAGTGAAAACGAATATCTCCTTGTTACTCTTATATGGTCAAAATACATCCATTCAGGGAGACCTTCACCAACTATAGCTATTGAAAATTTTGGCTGCATTTTCATTTTTCTTGCAATCCTTTTCTATAAAAAGGACTTCCTAAATTTGGGAGTGCCCCAAGTTTTCCTGCACGATAGTAGTTAATTACTGAAATATTTTTGTGTAATTTAAAATCTTGAACACTATAATACTTAGAAATACCATCTCCATTTTTTTCACAAAACCAAAGCATATCATTGCGCATATAATCTTGTTCCATTAAAAATTGATTATGTGTTGTAACAAATAATTGCGTATTATCTGAATTCATAAGAAACTGTTGAATAAAGAAAGAAACTAATTCAGGATGAAGAGAAGTTTCAATTTCATCTATAAAAACAAACTTTGATGAAGAAATCATCTCATTTAAGATTCCACCTAACCCAAAGTATCTTATAGTCCCTTGAGACTCTTTTTCACTTGAAAGACTAAATTCACCTTTAGAAGTTGTATGAGAAAAAAACAATTCATTTCTTTCGATTGTTTTTTTTGATTTTAATTCTTCTATTAACTGAGGAGGAAACCCTTGATTCTGTATTTCATTAATCATATCTTCAGTTACTTCCATGGACTCTTCTTTTATTTCAATATCTGATATTTGAAAATCAGCTTTTGAAAGTAAATTAATATAAAAATCTTTTTGTCCATTATTCTGTTTTAAACGATCAAAACTCCAATCTCTCAATAGTACCATTGGTGTTACTATAGGTAAAATATGATTATTAAAATATTCACTTACTTTATCTAACTGTGCTGAATTAACATTAGTTTTCCGATAAGCTGCTAATACCGTACAATTTTCTAGTGTGTTTCCTTCTATTATTATTTTATCTTTTGCCTTAAAACCACATTTTACTCCAAAACTGATCTTTGAAACTTGATTTATTTCATCAAAAACTCTTGAAAATAATTTTGCCTTTCTAACTTCAGGAGTATAATAAAGTGTTTCATTTAAAATTGATTTTTTATTTAACTCAACTAAGTATTCATATTTAATTGCATCTATATAAAAAATTAAAGAAAATATTCCAGATTTAGTCCTAGAATCGAAATCTAATAAAAAAGGATTAAAATTTGTTCCTTCATCTTTTGTATTAGGTGCTTTAATCACCAATGTTCGTAAAAATTCCATAGCAGAAAGAAGATTAGATTTTCCTGAAGCATTAGAACCATATAAAACACCAAGTTTTAAAAGTTGTACTTTTTCAGAAACATCTATTAGTAAATAATCCTCATAGCCATTATTCATCTTTTTATTAGGTACGAAACTTATACCTTGTTTTTCTTTAATTGATTTATAGTTTTCAACATAAAACTCTTGTATCATTCTTTTTATTCCTATTTTGCGTATTAATTTTACTTATAATTTAAATATAAATACAAATATTACAATTGTCAAGATTTTATTTTCTTTACTAAAGTAGTTTTTATTAGGTTTTTCTATACTTTCTTTTCAGATATTTAAATGTCAGCTTACCTTTAGTCTTCTAATAACATTCTAATTAATCAAAAGAAAGGGGGTGCATTAAATAATTCAAATGATAACTAATTTTAATTGAAAAAATAAATATTCTATTTCTGGACAAGAGAAATCTTGTCTACTATACTTAATGAATCATCAATTACTTCTTCAAAACTTATTTCTCCAACATATGGATTTTTCTTTGCATAAATTTTCCAACGATTTAAAAAAGTTTCATCAATTATTAATTTTTCTAGTAATTGTTTAATGTTAACTAAATCAAACTCTGTTTTTCGATAATTAAAAGTCCTTTCACATATATTTTTTTCAGATTGAGAAAATTTATTTCATTAAATTTAAATCTATATAAAATATGTAAATCATAATAATCTTTGTTACGACCATTTGTAAAACTTCTTTTATAAATTGTTTGAAGTTTCTCAGCAATCATTGTCTCAATAGGGTAAGCATCAACTTCAATTTTATTATCACCAAAAATACAAATAAAATCATAATCAACAGGATTAGGTGTAATAATATCTCCTGTAACAATATCAAATGTACAACTTATTGAATATTATCTAATTTACAAAGAATTTTTGCACTAAACTCTCCATATGGATTATCTTCTCTAATATCTTCAATACTATTAATTTCATATAAAATCCCATCATATGATTTTTTACTTAAAGAATCATTTAATATTTCTAAGATTTTCTCATCAGAAAATTTACCATCTTTATATAAAGGTCAATATCCACAGTACGTCTTGCATTTATTTCTACAACCTTAGATAATATAAAACCACCTTTAAAAATAAAGTTTTCTTTATTGCATAATCCACTACACTTGGACACCGTTATTCCATCATTGATATCACTCCTAATTTTCCTCCAATATTAATATTTAAATATTGAAGTTTATTTTAAGATTGGACTGTTTTTTCAACTGAAAATTTATTTTTTTTGGGGGATGTTTAGAATATCATATACAACACTATCATACCAATTTATCTTTTTTGATATTTTTATTGCACTCAATGTAAATATATTACAAACAAAGAGAATCATATACCAAAAGTTAACCACATTTTACATAAAATATTACAATTACTATTTTAATATATGACAAAATTTAATGCTAAAAAGAACATTTAAAGGTTAATTTATATTCTATATATTAACAATGATTAATATATATTATAAAAAATATTTAAATTGTCATAATATTAATAAATAATAATTTGACAATATGACAAAGTATATATAAAATAATTTCAGGTGGAGGAATAGAAATAAATGAATTATAATAATATAGGAAAAAATATAAAATTTATCAGAGAGAAAAGTAATATATCGCAAAAAGATTTAGCAGCTTTTTTAAAAATTGATCAAAGCCTAATTTCAAGAATTGAAAAAAATGAAAGGCAGGTTACTACAGATTTACTTGATAGCATTTCATGTTTATTCGGTATTCCGTGTGAAACTTTTTTTTCAGATGATTTCAATGAAGCTCCATTAGCATTTTCATTTAGAACTAAAGAAATAACAATTCAAGATTTCGATACTTTAAGTTTAATAAACAAGATAGCTTTAAATTTAAAATTTATGAACAATATTTCAAAGGACTATCACTAATGAACAAATTGGAATTAAGTACACAAGCAGCTAGTTTAAGAAAGAAGTTTGGTATTGAACAAAATGGACCAATTGATATTTTATCAGTTATTCAATCAATAAAAGATTTAACTTTGGTTTTTTATCCAATGGGAGAAAGATTAAGTGGGCTTTGCATCCACAATACTGATTATCCTATTATTGCAATTAATTCATCTATGTCTATTGGACGCCAACGTTTTTCAATGGCTCATGAATTATATCACCTATATTTTGATAAAAATAACAACATCCCAACTTGTTCAAAATCAATCGGAGCTGGTTCGAGCATTGAAGAAAAAGCAGATAGTTTCGCCTCCTACTTATTAATTCCACCTATCTCTTTATCTGAAAAAATAAAAGATATGACAATTAATAATTCTACTAAAATAAAATTAAATGATATAATTTTCTTAGAACAATATTATAAAGTTAGCAGACAAGCAATGTTACATAGACTTAGAGAAGAAAATCTAATAACTTATGAAGAGTCAGAAAAATATAAAACAAATGTAATTCAATCTGCAATAATTTTAGGATATGATGATTCCCTATATAGAGCTACACCCTCAGATAAGCAATACGGAACTTATGGTTATTATATAAATAAAGCAAATGAACTATTAAATAATGAGATAATATCTGATGGTAAATATGAAGAACTTTTATTAACTGCTTTTAGATCTGATTTAGTTTTTGGTGAAGAATTTAGTGAAGAAGAATTATATGACTAACCCTTTATTCTTCGACACAGATGGATTATCTGCTTTCTTATGGGTTGATAAACAAAGCATTCTAAGCTCATTATATCCTGGAAGGATTGCAATACCTCAAGATGTTTATAATGAGTTATCTTATCCAGGAGTTAATCATTTAAGAAAAAGATTAGATAAATTAATTACTTATAAACACGCTTCAATTATACAAATAACGATCCCAAGTGAAGAATATACAATATTTGAAAAATTAACTAAATCGCCTAATAAAGGATATCCTATTATTGGTAAAGGTGAGGCAGCATGCATAGCTCTAGCAAAAAACAATGAGGGCATTATTGCTAGTAATAATTTAAAAGATATTTCACAATATATAAGAGAATATAATTTAATCAATATCACAACAGGTGATATTTTAAAAGAAGCTCTAAATTCTCGTATTTTAACAAAAAAGCAATGCGAAATAATTTGGCAAAACATGTTGCATTACCGTAGAAAATTAGGTTCAAATTCTTTTGAAGAATTTTTAAATAAGTCTGAATCTATTTAAATATGATATAAAAAACACAAACCAAATTATGTAAGTTATTCTAATACATTAAATATTCTTTCATATTTGTATCATCTAATCTGATAGATATTGAACATAATTTCACTTATTAGAGGATCTAAAATTGTATTAACTTTCAACATTGTAATCTAATCTTCACTTTCATATTGAGTACATACTATTTTTGGTGTTTACTCTTCTATTGATTATTTACTATATGCATTTCTAAATCTATATTAATCTTTTATTCATATTTTTTTCGGATCAATCACAAACATTGTGTGATTTTCTAACTACTTCTTCTTTATGAAATAGTGTGCTTCCTTTTGATATTATTTTTGATTATTCTGCTTCTTTATCTTTTCTTTTAAGAGTGGTTTTTGATGAAGTTAGAATATATCTACTTCTTTCTAGAGAAGTTTCAGCTTCACTATCCCCTTCTTTCATTATTCTTCGATATTCATCTTTTCTAACTTCTCTTATTACTTTATCTAATAATATATTTTTTATTATATTAAAATTATTAACATTGCATAAAAATTAATACATTATTAAGATAATATAGAGAGAAAGGATTAGAGATGGCAACACAATCATTTACAAATACATATAAAATAACGGCAAATTATGGTTTGAAAAATTTAAATAAAGCATTTGAAAAATCTTCACCTACTCAAAATATGCCTTCAATGAAAATAGAAAAAAAAACAGCAAGTAAAAAAACTATAAGAGAAATTTTAAATAAATAGTATGCAATATACAATAGTAAATCTTTTTGATTTAATTAATGAGGCTGATACTGAAGAATTACAAAATAATTTAAATGATTATTTACAATCTTTTTCTTGGAAAAAATACTGATATTCAAAACTTCTTACAAAAGAATTCTATACTTTTTTGAAAAACAACATAACGCTGTAACTTATTTAATTATAAATGAAAATAATGAAATATTAGCATTTTTTAGTTTGGCAATAAAAAATTTAATAATTGATAACAAAGATAAACTTTCTAATAATTTAATAAGAAAATTAAGAGGAGTTGGTGGATCTAGTACAAATGAAATTCCTGGTTATCTGATTGGTCAATTAGGAAGAAATGAGAATTTTTCTACAGATGATATATCAGGTCAAGAAATTTTACATATAGCTATAGATAAAATTACAGAAATTCAAAAACAAATTGGAGGAAGATTTATATTAGTTGACTGTATAACAAAATTATTAGATTTCTATAATTCTTTTGATTTTATCAAAATAGGGAAAAAAAACAATTTAAATATATTGGTCAAATTGATATACAAATAGAATTTTTAGAAAAAGTTTTTTTACAACTCAATAAGTCATTATAATAAATATTCAAAAAGTTAATATCTATTCAAATATTGGTACAGCTCCATATCTACCTTCTAAATAAGCAGTATCTATTTTTTTATCAAAGCGTTCATTAAATTCATCTAAAGAATAAATTCTTGTCTCCCCTATTTCATTTTTATCAGTGAACCAAATTTCATCTTTCCTTAACAAATCAAAATTCAGTAAACGAGATTCATGAGATGTAACTATTAATTGATTATTCTTCTCTCTAGCTATATTCAAAAATTCTGAAATAAACCTTCTTGTTAATTGAGGATGTAAACATCTATCTAACTCATCGACAATAAATGTCCTGTTTTCTACTTTATTTAATAAGATAGAGATCAGGTCAATTAATCTAATTGTTCCATCCGATTCTTCAAATAGTTCAAAAGGAATATCTGTATTATCATGATAAAATTCTATTTTCTCATATTTTGATATATCATTATCTTTTGTGAAAAAATAATAACCTTTATTTTGTGCTCTCAAAAAGATGCCATGACCTCTATCTTGTTTATCATTATTAATATCATCATTTAATTGTTTTTCAATTCTTTTTATTAAACTTGGTTCTAATTCCATTTTTATTTGATTTATCAAAACCTCTTTTCTAGAAATCTTACTTATACCAGTTTTAAAGACTTTTAAATAATTTCCTAATTTTATTAAATCATCATTTCTCAGCAAAAATGAAAAATCATGTAATGGTTGATTAGGATATGTTACATCTAGACTATTTCTAAACCATTGATATACTTTATTAAAAACTTTAGCTTGTGGATGATCTATATAGAAAGAATCTTTATCTCTATTTAATACTTTTAAAAAAAGTACTGAATCCTTTTCTCTTACATCATTAGCATAAATATCAAGCTTTTTGTTTATATCAGAATTCATAAAATATTTATCAACAATATATTCACCCTTTTCTACTTGTCTTTCAAAAATAACCTTGTCTTTTGTTTTCGATATTTCATACAACCATTCAGATTTAACTTGTTGAGTATTTAATACTATTTCAAATCCATATGAATAATATTTATTATCAATTTTAATTTCAAAATCAAAATAACTTATCTTTTCTTTATTCTCTTTATTTATCTTACAATAGGAATTAACAAAATTATCTGGGAATTTATGTACAATCAATTGTCTTGCAAATCTGAAGACTTTAACTAAATTTGATTTTCCTGAAGCATTTGCACCAAAAATCGAAGCAAATTTAATTAATTTTATATTTTGCCCCTCATAAACTCTATCATTGTTTTTTCTTACTTTTCCAGCAATCATTGAAAACTCTTGAATTTCATTAAATGATAGAAAATTACCTATATTTAATCTAATTAACATATATCCTCCATATGTATAATTACGCAGTTTTTCACATTAGTCAACAAAATTTACTATATATTAATTAATTGTTAATACTTTAATGTGATTTTTTCACATTTAAGTAAAATAATTTATCCCCCCACCCCTACGTGACAAATTAGCTTTAGTTGCTTCATTTGTTAAGCACTTTGTTATAGCATGATGCTTATTACTAACGGTTTGAGACTTTTTTTATAGACACGCCTCTAGTTGAACTAAAGGAGATGAAGTTAACGTCTAAGAGTCAACTTTAATGGGAGCATATCATTTTTACTTTTTACTAAAAATATTTTTTTTAGACTTTTAGTAAAAATTATTGTTTTATCTTTTTTAATATAGTCCTACTTAGTTTTATCCTAATTTTGCATGAAAAATAAATAATTCTTCTTCATTTTTTATTATATTCAGTCACAAAATTTGATAATAATACCAGCTAATGTTATATTATAGTCACAATTATCCATGGATAATTTTGGAGAAGAAAATGAACGAAAGGTTTGATAAAGCGTTATTTAATTCCGATTTCAAGAATTATAGAAAAACTAATAATTTAACTCAAAAACAATTTGCTCAACAACTTGGATTATCGAGCCATACTATTGTTTCTAAAATAGAATCAGGTAAAATATATCCAAGTAATGTTATTTTTAATAAATTTTGTGAAATGTCTAGATATGATAAAAACAGGTATTGGAAAGAAGAAGAAAAAATAATACCTTTTGCTTTTCTAAAAGGCAATTCATATGGTGTAACAACTAATGATATTGAGAAACTATGCAGAAATATTGCAACTCAAGAATATTTATTGATATTAAAAAAGAGATTTTATGAAAACTAATTTTTTATTAAATATGACCCCAAATTATGAATTTGACGATTCTAAATTAAATGAACAAGATAAAACTTCTGTAAAAATACTAGCAAAAGCTGAAAGAGCCCCTTATGGTGTAGCTCCAATAGGTAGAGATATATTTTCTCTAATGAATTCAAAAGACAATTTAAAAATAATTCATTATGATTTCAATAAAAGTGCTAAAAACATAGATGCTATGATATATAAATATCCTAATAGTAAAAACACTTGGATATTGATAAATAAAAACAGGCCTCTTATTCATCAGATTTTTGCACTTGCTCATGAATATTATCATTTTAAAAAAGATATTCCAAAAGGCATTGATGGGATTAATTGTGATTTCCACTCAACAAACTTGAGAGAAATAAAGGCAAATAGATTTGCTGCAGAACTATTATTACCTACTGAAGCCATTAACAACTCAATAGATAATATTAAAATAAAAAATGAGAAATTGGATAAAACTAACTATTTATATTTAATTATTGAATTATCCTCTAGATATTGTATTCCATTTGATTTATGTCATTTTAGAATTCAAGATGAAAAGCTTTATGAAACTGAAGTAGATTCTAACTTTTTTAAGAAAAATGAAAATATTATTAATAATTATTTAAAAGAAATCGATCCATTCGTAGAACTTTTAAGCAATAAAAACAACTACATTTTAAATGATAATGTAAAGCTATTACAAAAACTATTTATAGATGGGAATATAACTGAATCTGATTTTGTAGAAATGGCAAAAGATATTGATTTAAGTGAAAACTTCATTAACAGCATTATAGAACAAAAAGATATACAAGAAAATAATGAGGATATAGATTCAGAAGAAGACGAACTTTTTAAACAATTAAGAAGGCAATCGTGAATTTCTTACCAAGCAAATCAAAAAGAATAATCTTTGATGCTTGTATCTTTATGGTTGATATTGAAGAAAAGAATTATAGTTTTACTAATATTAAAACAGCATTATTAGATGCTTGTTTTTCAGTACTTTGAAAAAATCTTAATTCATGAATATGTATATAATAAAGAATTAGATAAAAATTCAAAATTATATATTGATGAAAAAATCAAAATCAACAAAGCTGAAATTTTAACAACTCCAAAACAAAATATACAATATGACAGTTATTTAAATGAGCTCGAGAATCATGAATTAATGAGATCTTTTTCTCGAAGGAAAAACGCAGGCGAGATTCATTCTATAGCTTATGCAAAATTATATAATATCCCCTATTTTTCAACAAATGATGGAGATGCAACTGTAGCATGTAAAGAAATAAAAACTTTTAATTCAGTAGAAGTAATAGGGCTTGAAAAATTGCTTATTATTGCTGAAAAAACACTTGATGAAGATGTAGCAAAGAATACGAGAAAAATCAGACGTTCAATGTTCAAAAGACGCTGCAGAAAAAATACTACAGCTGATACTTATAATAAAT
>NZ_JBNAIC010000070.1:0-2677 GCF_050031695.1 Pleomorphochaeta sp.
TTGTATCATATATGCCCCTGCTCCTTCTATATATATTATCTTGATTTGCTTTTGATTTCTTGAACAGAATATAAACATACTTTTTTCATCCATTTGGATTTTTAATGATCCTTCAACTAATGATATTAAGCCTTTTATTCCTCTTCTAAAATCTGTAGCTCCTACTTTTAAATATACTTTTTTTCCTGCTAAATCTTTATCAAAAGGAAGTGCCATATTACTTTAACACCTCCATTAGTCTTTCTACTAAATCAGCATTGGCTTTATTAAATTGTAAATCTAATAAGCCTATGCAACATTTATTTATATTTTCTCTAAAGTTAAACATATCTTCAATAGGTTTATTTGAAGTTTGTTTTACTTTAGGTACAGCAATATTTTTTTCACTTTTAATTAAAACAGCTTTTTTCTTCTCTGGTATAGTAAAACAAACCATACCATTATCTTGTTCTAATCTAAATAATTTTTTAGAATCCTCTAGTGTAAAGTAAAATGTCCACTATTCTTCCTTTGTTGCGATATATGAAGGAAGATTGTTCTTTTCCCCATAAATTTCTCTATATTTTTCAATAGGTGTTAATCCACCTAAGCTTTTTCTAGGATAGTTGTTCATCCAGTCTTGGATTTCTCTTATCCTTTTAGCAGGGATTGATGTAATATCAGTTCCTTTTGGAATAAATCTTCTTATTATTCCATTATGATTTTCATTCAATCCTCTCTCATATGAACTATAGGGATGTGCATAATAAATATCAAACCTTTTTCCTTTTGTTAGAACTGATTTTATTATTCCATCTCCAAAAGAAAATTCTACTCCATTATCGAAGGTACAACTCTTAATCAATTCTTTAAACTTTCCAGACCCTGAAGCTCTTTCTAATTTATCAAATACTGTTACAACTTCTTCTTGTTTTCTACTAGACGTTTTCCTAATTATTTCTAGCTTTGTAACTCTCTCAGTACAAGTAAAAAGACTAGTAGATCCATTACCTCTTGGTCCAACCACACTGTCTCCTTCCCAATGTCCAAATGTGGTTTTATCATTAACTTCTTTAGGCCGTTTACTAATGCTATGTTCTGCTGCATATGCCCTAGAATGCTTACTAGGACCTTTTGTAGGCTTTCTTCGCTTTCCTTTATACAATAAATTATCTATCGTTATATCTGGCAAATAATCATTATTAATATAATTATATATTGTCTTTTCACATAATCTTAAACCAGTTGGCCATCCTTTTTTATCTAAATAAGCTTTTGCTGCATAGGGACTATATTGTTTATCCACTATTAATAGCTTTAACTCATTTAATAGTTCATAATCTTTTTCAATTTTTAATCCAGGTCCTTTTGATTCACTCTTATAATTGGCATCATTTTGAGCAAATAAAGCATTATATTCTTTTACTTCAAATGGTATTTCACTTCTAATATGAACGACAGTTCCTCTTTTGATTTCTCTACTAATAGTTCTTGAACTTTTATTAAATATCTTAGCTAATTCTTCTCTATTAGTGATTTTTGGATATTTATTCTTACCTGCTAAAAAATATTCTAATCTAATTCTTTCATCCCAAGTAAAATGACTTCCTAAACATATATGAGTTGTGCTATTATAATTTTGAGCCATTGGTTTTCTCCTATTGTATGTGTAGTTACTTACAATCTTAACAGAAGATCAGTGGTTTTTCTATTTTTTTCTACTCTAATAGGGTGGACATTTAATATTACTGTCCGGGATAATTTTTTAGAATCATCATTTATTTTTTGTTTTGCTTTATAATTACTTAAATTAGGATTATTAACTCTAGTATCGATAATACTACCAGCATCTTTAATTTTATTTTTATAATTTACTAACCAAGCTCTCATTTCATAATAGTTAATCTTATTTCTAGTACAATATTCATTTAAACTTAATCCTGATTCTTTATAGTCATGTAGAAAATGCAGCTTCTCATATTTAGTATATTTTTTCTTTTTCTTCATGGACGCCTCCATGCTTAAGCTACTATATTCAGTTTCTTTTGTTTAGGATGTCGATCGTTTGATGGACACGATTTTAGATGGATTAGATTATTATCTTAAACACAAAGAATTGTTCCCTGTATATTTGGAAGCAGTTGAATTAACACCTGATAACGGAATCGTCGAAAGGACAATTAAAAGCTTTTCAAGAATTAGAAGCAATACATTATTTGCAGGAAGTCCAGCCGGAGCAAAAGCAATGGCTACTATCCAGACTATCATTCAAACTGCAAATTTAAATGATTTAGATTTAGAAAAATATATGAAATATTTATTAGAAAGTGTTTCTCTTATGAGAGATTCATTAGCCTCCGAAGCAAATTATCAGAATTTATTACCTTGGAATTTAGATCAAAAAATCAAATCTGAGCTGGCAATTAAGACAATGTCTATTAAACAAAAAAAGTTTTAATCAAAAAATTATAACCTATCGATTCAATAACTCCATATTCAATGGAGTTATTGGTATTGATTAATTAAATTATATAGATTAAAGGCGATTGATGGAGACAGATAAAGAGAAAGATCCACATCTCATATCTGTTTTTCCACAGATAATATAATATTCATATTCACTAAAGTTAATTAACATTATTAACTTCTTTCAATGCTGAAATTACTAATACTAAATCTTCTTTAGTATAATTGTTTC
>NZ_JBNAIC010000071.1:0-19778 GCF_050031695.1 Pleomorphochaeta sp.
AGACCACACCAATCTTTGGGATATTATGCACCAAATGAAATCTATTATAATGCATTTACTGGTGCAGCGAAAAAAGAGGAAAAACTACTGAAATATTCGTGAAATATTTTAGAAAGTGTCTTGATTTGCATCTCACTATAATCAAGATAATTTATAATGTTATGAATATCTTTTCTTCTACTAATACTATCTAAATATATTAACAACTAAAGTTATTAGTTTTTATAAAATTATTTAAAATATAGAGCATTTAAATAATTTAGCTTATACCACATAAACTCCAAAAGGATTTCTTTCTATAATGCTTTTGCCTAATTTCTAGAAGGAATTCTTCATGATTCTTAAAATCTTTCCAGTTATCTATTTTTTTGCTTAAAAAGCTTAACTCAAGAAAATAAGAAGCACCATATTTATATGCTTTATAATTTGCATTATTTAAGATTTCTAAAAGTAGATCTCTATAGAGCAAAGTTGCAACCAAATACTTATTATTATCTTTAAAATCATCAATTATTTCTTGTAAATAATACTCTCTTAAATCATCTATTTTATCTATATTTTTAAAGAAATACTTTTCAGCTTCATCAACTCTATCTATATCTAAGAGAAACCTTATATTTTCTTTATAAGAATTGATATCCCCACCATTATAAAAAGACTCTATTTTTTTATTTATTAAATCATCTCTTGATTCATTAATTGTTAATTTCATTAATAAATCAAGGTTTTCTACTGTTGCACTTTTTTCAAATAGAGTTTTTGCAGTATTATATGCTTCATCTTTATTTCCTAACTTTTCATATATCTTATTCAACAATTCATTTTTTTCTTGTTCTTGGTGTAGATAACTCGGATTAAACAGTTTTGCTTTTTCTAAGGCTACATCATATTTTTCATCACTATAATAAACTTCTGCTATATCTAAATAAGAAATTCTTGAATTTCTTATATATGAAGAATATTTTTCAAATAGTTCTCCATCATGTATTTCTTTAGCAAGATCAACAATTAAAGAATAATCTTTATATTCCCTTTTCTCTATATTACTTAATAGTTTTGATATAAGAAGTCTAATTTGAGGAACACTTAATACATTATTAATATTTGAAGTAATTGAATAATAATAAGATATTCCTTCAATATCAAATAACTCAATAAGTTTTTCAATCACATAATCTTTATCTTCACATTCTTTAAAAGCTTTCATTATTAAAGATATTGCATCGTAATAATAGTACTCATAATCTAAATCTTGCCATGAATCTGTTTGATCTAATATATCAATTATTATTTCTTCAGAATTAAAAAAATGAAATAATAAGAGAACAGCATCTTTAGGAGTTTTAATAAATAATTCTATATCTTTAAAAAAGGATTCTAATGTAGAATTAATTGTATATTTAGTTTCACTATCAATTTCTTTAATTATTGATAACAATCTATCAAAATTATCAGTTTTCTCTAATAATGAATTATCAATATAATTTCTAAATTCTTCATCAACATTATAATAGTCTACTATGACTTTAAATAACTTGTCCCTAGTTAATTTTTCTAACCTTTTTTTTTTGCTTTCTTCCATACTTGCCTTTTATTATAAAATATAATGTGAGATTAAAATAAACAATATCAATTTAATTAATTTACATAAGATAAAAAGATGCCTCAAATATTGAGACATCTCTTTCTTTTTATAATTAACAATTACATTGATTTAACCATTTCTTGAACAATCTTACCTGAGTTATCAGCAACAACAACCCACCATTGTTCATATGTTTCATGAGCTATGCCATCAGCTTTATCACTCATACCTCTAATTACAACAAAAGGAACATTATATTGAGAAGCTACATAACCAACAGAAGCTCCTTCCATTTCTACACATAATGCACCAAGTTCAGTAGATAGATATTCAACCTTATTTGCACTTGCTACAAATTGGTCTCCTGTTGCAACTAAACCTTTTAATACATCTTGATCTTTACATACTTTAATAGCTGCATCATATGCTTTTTCAACTAAAGATGGATCTGCTTTAATTTTAACTTCAGATACAAAATCAGTACCTAGTTCAATCATCTCATCAGTTTGATATCCATAATCATGGAACATAACTTCAGTAGAAATTACAACATCAGCAATACTTAATTTTTCTGACACACTACCAGCAATTCCAGTAAAGATAATAGAAGAAACATTAAACTCATGAATAAGAATAGCTGTTCCTGCAGCTGATAAGCTTTTACCAACACCAGCTTTACAAATAACTACATCTTTTCCCTCTAGTGTTCCTATATTATATACAACACCACCAATTTCTTTTGTTGATGCTATATCAGCAATAGAAAGTAGATAATCTACTTCAGAATCCATAGCACTAATAATACCAATAGGACTTTTATCTACACTAACCTCTTCAATTTGACCTTCAGCAAATAAACTTCCTGCAAAAGCAAAACATACTAATAAAATAGCAATAATTTTTTTCATTTTCTTTCTCTCTCCATATTTTTTTTGATAGTATTAAAAATATTTAAAAAAAAGTATATACATAATTGAATTAATTCAATCAGATAAAATCAAATTACTAACCATCTATAAAAGCTTCTTAAATATAATATATCAGCTGTAAAGATAGAAGAAATTAATAACAGAATTAAAACTATAAGATGACATGGTTAAGGGTATTTAGCTGATGATTATTTCTTTTTAAAGCTCTTCGATGCAAGTAAGAAAACTTATGTGAGGAATCCTCCATCAAATAAAATCCCATAAAGTTTGTGATTAAGCCGAAAAATTCTAAAGGAACTTTACCAATTATTTATAACCCAGAATTGACACTATAAGAAATAGGGCTAAAATACTAAAAACAGTTGCAAACTATTTAGAAAGCAGTTTCTCCTAAAGTGTAAATAAAATTGTATGCAGACCATTTTTTAAAATATTATTTAATACTTATTAATCGTCAACTTTTCATTAATATTTATATTACAAATAACTTTTTAACTAATTTTTTACTTGAATTAAATATATATAAATAAAATATTTCATATCTAGCAATTAGGAATAAAACAATTTATACTAATAAAGATTTAACAATATTTTGGGGTGATTTAAATGGAAAATAAAATATTTAAAGTTTTAACTGATAATTCTTCGGATAGAGATTTATTTGAAAATAAAACTCATGAAAATGTAGCTATTAGTATAAAAAATATTATAGACACCCATAAAAATAATGCTCTAACAATAGGACTTGAAGGAAAATGGGGATCTGGTAAATCAACAGTAATCTCTATATTAAAAAATTTAGTTACAAAGCCAAAAGAAAAAGATAAATATATCTATCTTTATATTGATGCTTGGGCACATGAGGGAGATCCTCTTAGAAGAATTTTTCTTGAAATTATAATTAATCAAATTGATTTTGAGGGTAAAGATGAATTTCTACAAGATAAAAAAAACATACTTTCTTCAAAAAAGAAAACGGTGAATATAGAATCTAAAAAAGCCCCAACTTCTTTAGGATATACTTTATCGGCATTGACAACTTTAGTTCCGTTTGGTGCTGCTATTATTTCTACAATACCTATTGAAGAAGTTTCCTTTTTTAAATTTGATCAACCACTACATGTTAAATTTTTTATAGGTAGTTTATTTGCTTTAGCCCCACTTGCATTTAGTTTTTTCAGATTAATAGTGCTATTTCTTATAAAACAATTTTTGAAATTATTCAATAATTTATTAAGTAGCAATAATGTAAAAAATAAATATTTCAGAAAGTTTTTAGGAGTTATCAAAAATCTAAAAAATTTTTCTGATTCAAAAGATTGGAAATTCATAGGAGAAGACACTACAGACACTACAACCCAAAAAATATCTGAAGATTATGAAAGATCCTCAATTGAATTTCAAGAATATTTTTATGATATTCTAAATTATATTTTATCACTAAATGATAAACAAGTTATATTAGTCATTGATAATTTAGATCGTATAAATTCACAGGATTCGTTAAAAATATGGTCTACTATGCAAACATTTTTACAAAATAAAAATCCAAATACTAGGAAAAAAGACATAACTAAACGTTTATGGATAATTATTCCTTATGATGAAAATGGATTAGCAAAATTATGGGAAAACGATATTTATAAATCAAGTAATAATTTAAAACCACAAAAACCTTCAGAAAAAACTGCAGTTAATACTAACACAGATGCTGATCAATACACTGCAAAAATCGAAAACTCTTTAAATAGTAATCATATACTAAAACAATCTTTTTTTGATAAATGTTTTCAATTGCGATTTGAAATCCCTTTCCAAGTACAAACAAGTTGGGTTCAATTTACAAAAAATATGATAAAAGAATCATTACCAAATTTAAACGAAAAAGATAAAGCCATAGTTTTAAAAATATTTATAAATTCAAGAGAATCTATTGCAGACATCCCAAGTCCTAGAGAAATAAAAACTTATATTAATCAAGTTGGAGTACAAAAAATATTATCATCTAAAAATAATATATCAATTGAATGTATCGCCTATTATGCTTATATAAAATTTCTTAAATTAAAAACACAAGAAGAAATAAAACAAGGTTTATTAAAAAATACTATACCAGATTCTGAACATATAACAATGCTCCCTAAAGATTGCAAATATCAATTATCAGGTATTTTATTTGGAGTAAATGCAGTATATGGAAAACAACTACTCTTAAGAGAACCTATTATGAATGCATTAAATAATGGAAATAAGGAAGAACTAAAAGAACTATATTTATCACATAATGAAGGATTTATGAGTATTTTCAAAACTATAATTGATAAAGATTTGAACAAATTAAAATTACTTCAATCTATATATGCAATAATAAATAGTATATGGGAACTAAATGAATCTAGATTTTATCTTACAAATTTTAAAAAAATAATAAAAAATTCAACTATTGAATATCCTTCATTGGAAACTAATAAATATTATAATGCATTATTCATCATGATAAATAATGATAATAGTTTATTAAACAAAATTTGGATTGAAATGTTTAATAATTTAAATTCTATGTTTGATAACAATGAATTTAATGCAAAAGAGAACGTTGAAATATATCAATCAATATGTGAAAAATATCCTAAAAGTCACCAAATTCCAATAAAAATAACTTCTTCAAATTTAAATAATTGGAAAGATTGGACATTTAATTTCTCTGAAAAATATACTTTATTACAGCCACCGACTTCAATTATTATTCCATTAAGCAATCTCATTACACAAGGAAAAGCTATTGAAGATAAAATAATATCTTTAATTGATTATATTTCAATTGCTGGAGAATATGATATAAAACCAATTATAGAAAAAATAAAGAATCATATATTTTGGAATAGAGGAATTCAAAGTAATAATGGCATTACAATAAAATTACTTGATACACTATTTTATATAGCAATAAACAATATGAAATATCAAAATGAAATGGTTAGTATTCTCCGTGATTTTCGTTTATATAATCTTATATATCCAAATAGCATTTATCATGTCAAATACGCTGTATTATTATCAATATATATACCTCAAGAAACCCATAATCTCAACCCTACTGGAACAATTACGTCTTCAACTCGTAATGGAATTAATAAAGTCCTTTCTATATGGAAAAATGTAGCAAAAACTTATACCTCACAACTAATGGATTTATTATCTAAATATAATATAGAACATATTATATGGGAATTATCTTATGAAGATAATAAACAAATAATTACAATAATAAAAAAAGCTATTGATGATAACAATATAAATTATTTTATAATAAAAAAACTCCCAATATATAATAAGTATAAAAAAGTAATAAATGACTTGAATCAAAAAGATGATAAAATTAAGTTCACTCAATTAGTTGTTAATAATAATTCAATTATTGATGAAATCAATGATATTAACTCAGATAAATTCTTTCTTGAATTACCATTTCTTTATTATATATATACAAATCTAAATAATAAAAAATCTTTAAATGATTATTTTAAAACAAATATTATAAAATTAAATGAAGACCAATGGATTCAAATTTTTATCAATGAGGATAATTTAGAAAGAATTGTAGAAATATTTAAATCAAATATAATAAATGAAAACGATTTAGAAATTGAATATTATAAAGCTATATCAGAATACATTAATGAATGGGGTGATAATAAAATAACACCAAATACAACTGTATTAAATAATTGGGAATATTTATTTTCTATATTAAAAAAAGAAAATTTAAACGTTTTAATAAAAAATATTAATGATATGACATGGAGGGATTTCACAAATATACCACAATCCTTTATTGAAGCTAATATTAATTTTATTACTTTTAATGAAGAAAACGCTTTTACTTTATATAAATATTTAGAAAATATCATTAAAAAAACAGAACCTATTTCAAATGAAATAGACAAATTATTTATAATAGTAGATAGGATAGAGAATTTCCCTTCAAATAAAGATTACATTGAGACATTAAAACCTTTAATAATTGAATTTATAAACCAACATTCTGAAGAGAGTAACTTAGAAAAGCTTAAATTGATTTTGAAGAAAGTAGAAATTGATATCCCTATTAATATAGAAAAGAAGGTTTCTGAGAGTTTTCAGTGAGATAGTTAGACAGCTTGATTTTTACTATCACGCTGGAATTGTAAAATAGATTATGTAAACGGTAAAATATAAATCAATTCGAAAAAAGGATATCTTTTTAATATGATTCATGCGGACAAACTATATTTTAGGTCTTCAGAATATAATAAAAATTATGTATATTTTTACTCTTTTGCCTATGGTTTCTCAAGTGAAATTGAAAAAAATAATGCTAAAATATGTATTTGATCTATTTGACACTACTAACTAAATAATATATTTAATTAACTATATTTAACTGATTATTTACCAAATAAGTCACCACTTATAAGTTGTTTATTCACCAGTCTTTTTTGTAATAATTAAAATTCAAATAAATAATAAGTCACCATCAACGAGTACTTAAGGCACTGCAATGCTAAAGATAAACTGTTTTGAGGTATTTCCAGTAATCATTTTATACGAAATACGGTTTTAATTGTATAATATCAGCTATAGGTTTATTTATATTTGATACTATAGTTAATATAGTTTGAGAATCTGAAAATATAAATAGAAACGATAAATAATATTCAATTCTAATTCTTTCCAATTATTATTTTCAAGCGGTGACTTAAATCCTAAATAATCAATTTAACTAATAAATCAAATAATATCTTTAAAAGGTGTTGTTTGATTTTTATATTTACTATTTTGACCCGAAATTAATTTCTGTTCAAATCGCTTTTTTTATTGCATATATTTTTTTCTATGATACAGTAAGTTAAAAGATGAAATTAATTATAATACTTGAAATTAATTTCAGGGGTTAATAATGAAAAGTTTAGATAATGTAAAATACTTATTAGAAATATGCGAAATGTTTTATATAGAAGGAAAGAGCCAAAAGGAAATTTCTGCTATTTTAAATATTTCCCGTCCTCAAGTGTCTAGATTTATTGTAAAAGCTAAACAAGAGAACTTACTAACTATAAAACTAAATTATCCAAATATTGCATAATCCACTACACTTGGACAACGTTATGTTCATTCGGACAAATTAAATTTCTATCTTTAATCTTAACAAATTGTTAACATTCCGTCTTTCCTTTTTCAATCATATTTTACTTTTATTTATAATTTTTTAGTTGTTTTTCTCCTAATTGTTCTCTCATTGATGAGCCTTTCAAATTTATCCTGATAGAATTAAAAGCTACTCTATCTAATGAAGCATCTGCAACTGTTGGATCAGGGAATAAAGTTTGCCAGTTTTTTACTGGTATTTGAGCAACAAAAAGTATTGATTTATGATATGTATATCTATCATCTATTACTTCTAATAAATCATGCGCTGCTGTTTGTGTTAAAGGTTCTAGACCAAAATCATCTAACACTAGTAAATCACTTTTCTTTAATTCTAATAATATTCGTTCATATTTGGCATTGGCATAAGCCAAATTTAATTCTTTTATTAATCTTGTTGTTCTATAATATTTTACTTTAAAACCTTGAACACATGCTTCATGGGATAAAGCAGAAGCCACAAAGCTTTTACCCGTTCCTGTGGCACCTGTTACTATCATATTTAAATGGTTAGAAATCCATGAACACGAAGCATATTGTACTAATTTGTTTTTTAAACCTTCTCTATGTTCTGATTCAATAAAATCACTTAATACTGCTGAAGTATCTCTTATTCCAGAGTTTTTAATTAATCTTTGTAATCTATTGTTTTGTTTTCTTTCCCATTGCTTATCTACAATCATTGTCATTCTTTCATCAAAAGATAACTCTAAGGTTGAGCCAAAAGTTTCTTGTCTTTCAATTTCTTCTTTCATAGCAGAAAGTCTCATTTCTTTTAATCTTGTTAATGTTTGTTGATTCATTTGTTTTATTTCTCCTTTTTTATTTGTATTCACCCCGAAGATTTTCATGGATTATTGGCTCATTATTTCTTACAGTGATATTATCATTAGGTATTAAATAACATTTGGTTTTAATGATATTTGATATTTCTTTAGCTAATAATGTATTTGTAACTATTGCTCTTTTACATGCAGCTTCAACAATATCTACATTATGTCTTTCAATTAAATTGATTATTGAAAAGCACATTTTATATCCTTGTTGAGATTTATCATATTTGTTTAACCAATATTCAATTACTTCTAATGTACTAGGACCAATTTGAAGAGCTTTATCTCTATAATCTTTAGATTCCATTCTACTTTGAAGTTTGAATTTTAAATCTTTTTTAGGCATATGGGTATCACAAGAAATTCTAGTAATTCCTTTTGGAGCCTTTTGATGAGTTGCTACTCTTTTATGATTAATATATATTTCAATTAGATTATGACGAGCATGTAGCTCGTATGGTTTAGATGCATATTGGTAAGGAATTGTATATTCACAACCTTTATATGTTGCTGCATATGTGTTGCTGATAGTTCCAGTTTTTAAATCATAAATTTCATAATCATTTGCTGGCAAAGGAAGTAAGTGGGGTTTGTCATATTTAAGAAATATTTCTTCTCTGCTTACTTTTATTTTTTTATCAGAATCTACTTTTCTTGCTAATTCTTTTGTTTCTTTAAAAATGAAATTATTTAATTCATTGAAACTGTTAAACACACCTTTGTCTTTGATTTTTTCAAGAATCCAAGTTTCAGCTTCTCCAACAAATTGTTCAACAGAACCTTTATCCTTTGGAGCTCTTACTCTAGTAGGAATAATTGCAACATCATAAAATCTAGCCATTTCTTGATACAAAGGGTTCAATTGAATGTCATAACACTTTCTACTTATTACTGCCGTTTTCGTATTGTCAGGAACCCAGCACTCACTAATTCCACCATACCATTTTAAAGCTTTAACATGAGCTTCGTTCCAGTAAGATTGACTCATATGTTCACAGGCTATACAAAATGGATAAGAACTTAATCCAAGTGTTGTTACAAAAAAATAAGCAGTTTTAAGTTTTCCAGTTTTAGAATCTCTTACACAATCAATTGTAGGTCCAACCCAATCTATGTAAAGGTTTTGTCCTGGTTTTCTCTCTATCGGTGAATAAACATAAGCTTTAGAATCTTTCTTCCATTTACGATATTTTTCATAAAAGTAAGATCTACTTGAATTGGTTTCATTATTAGAAACACATTTAGCATACATGAATTTAATATTTTTCCTACTACCTCTAGCATTGATTTCTTCATCAATATCTTTCCAATTAGGAAGAATTATTTCTGAAGAATCTAATTCCTTAGGAAAAAATAGTTGTTGTAATTCATTATCATTGTATTTTGCAATTGAATCATAATTTAATTCATGAATTCTACAAATTCTTAAAATATTAGCAACAGAACTTTTACTACATCCGACATTTCTTGCTATTGCACGAGTTGATAGATTAAATTCAAATTTTAAACGAATAATTTCTTTAATCATACTAATTTGAGTACTCCTATATTGGGCTCTCCTTTAAATGTTTTTATTTATAGTTAATCCTTAATTTGAGAAATTTAAATACTGTCCAAATGTAGCATAATGCTGTCCACATCAGAGTGGAATACTGTCCAAGTTAGAGCATAGAATGCATTAACATAATGAAATTTAAAATAAACTTAGATTTGTATTGTAGAAACTAATAATTGAGGTTATTTCTTTGTATTAAGTCCTAAAACAATACTTGTAGATATGTTTATAAATTCAATAGAAGGTGTAGTGTAGCCTATTCACTAAAGCAAGGTACAAAAAAATAAGGAGTTAAACCTAAGGTTATAGCCTCAATAGGTGATGGATCATTAACAGAAATGAATGATTTAATATTTGCTAATATATTCGAATTACCAATCAGCGTTTATAGTGATAGTGTATATTTACCAAGTATAATATCGACAAGTTCATAATTAATTGAAGAGGGTCATATAAATTCATATGAAACATTTATCACTGAAATGTATTTTATAAAAGATATAAAAGATATAAAAGATATAAAAATATATTTACTACAAACTGAAAAGTTTAATAACTATCAATCTAAATTAGACAAGTTTAAGAAACTATATCACGCTTTAATAGAAATAATTCAATAAATAAAAACAACTAAAGATAATTAAAAGAAGTTTATGATTTTCTTCAACACCACCCTCTTTTTTTCATATATTTAAAAATCATTCTTCAGTATTAATAAAATTAATTTTTAATTCTATACTATTATTTAAACATGTGTTAATTAAAGATAATAAACAATACTTAGCAATATTTGATTTTGAATTGATTAAATTTCGATTATTAGTTTTTATCGCTATTATATATACAATATCACTTAATATTAATTTTTCTCGAAAATCTTTAAATGTTGGAAAATAGGTTTCTATTTTATTCACATATTCTAAACTACTACTTCTTGCTTTTTCATATAGAGCTTTAATAAAATCATCATTATTTTTAATATCATTTAACAAATTTATAGATAAAATAACTTGTCTTTCTAAAGCACGCATTGAACAATTAAACCCATCTTTAACATGCACAATAAAAAATTGTTCTTTTTTAGCATCGTATTTGATTAAATCTGCAAACTCAATATTATTTATTAAAATTTTATGTAAATGTATAAAATCGCTAGTTGGTCCTTCTGCTACTTTTTTATTAAAATCATCTTCTTCAAATTCTTTTTCCCAAACTGTTTCTATTTCGTTTATATATCGTGATTTTAATATTTTATTTTCTAAACTTTGAGTTAACCTTTTGATATATGAAGCTTCTAACTTATAATATTTACCATACAAAATATAATAATTATCTTCTCCAACAATTATTTCTCCAGAAATATGATTCAAAAATGAATCCGTTGTAACATAACCATTTTTGTCTTCTATTGATGAATTAAATTTTGCTTCATTAACAAATAAATAAAAATTATCTTCAGAATCTTCTTGTTGGTTAAATTCTAAATAGTTTAAATAAGCTTTTTTAATTAATTCTTTATCAATTCTATCTCCGTCAATTAAAATAGCACTATTAAATTCAATAGAATAATAATCAGCATGGATATAAGCTTCAACATCTCTATTAAATATATCAAAAATTAATAAATTTTCATTACAAATATTGGAATATAATTCCTTAATAAGTTGATTGTTATTTTTAGTAATCAATGATTCATGAGTTTTTTTTATTAAAGGCTTTATCATATTAAATCTATCAGTTTCTGATTTAATGTTAGGAATATCATATTTCTTTATTATTTTTATTAAAGTATAAAAATCAGCAACTGAACCAAATTGGATATAATCTCGTGCTAAAATTGTAATACTAGTTTTTTCTTTATCACCATTAATATCATAAATATTTTTTATTTCTTCTTTATCATATAATCGCCCAACTATCTCATTATATATTGAATCTAATTCATTAATATTAAAAAATTCTACTTCATGTGAATATACAAAAGATTTCCTATGAATATTACTATCAATAGAATTACTACTTATTGCAGCAACTTTTAATGAACTAGGGTTTAACTTACTAGCAATTTGCATACCAAAATTCGTAACAATATAAGGTGTAATAAATCTAAACCCTTGCCCTGTAGTTACAGCAAAAATATTATCGTTTTCCCATATAAACATTATCGAAGAAAATGTTATAGTATTAAAATTACAAACCTTTGCTCCTTCATCAATAAATATTTTACAAAATGATTTTAATTGATTATTTCTGTTTTCATTTTCACCAAATAAAAATTCTACATTATAACCATTGGTATTTACATGTTCCTTTAAAGCTTGTGTTTTATAATTATATTCAGTTTTTTTTGCTTTTTTCTTTAATAAATCAATTAATTCTTTTGAAGGGACATCCTTACTTAAATTTTTTATATTAAAAAAAGTTTCCTTTATTTTATCGTTATCAAGTAAATAAATTTTATGTTTTTTTGTTCCGTTATATATACTCATAAATTCAACCTTTTAAGATTAGTTAGTTTCTTTATATTAATTAATATACCATGCAATTTCAACTATAGCAACAACACATAATTTTCCATAATTACAAAGCACTTTTAAAGAAAAATCCTTTTCATTTTAATAATTGAGAATTCATACTGAATTAGATTATCCCCTTTTAATACTAATAAATTAAAAAATAATTTATCATATTACTAGATGATTCATATTTACAATCTGAATTAACAAATCAATTTAATTTGGTAAATGTAAGAGATAATTTATAATTAATAAAAATGAAGCGAGGAGGCACTCGCCGCACCAAAAAAAAACGCACTAACTCCAATATATTTTCGATTTATATTAATGGTATCTTAAACGTAAACACTTCCTCTAAAATAAAAAGGTGCTATCTCTAAAATTAAATTTAAGCGTTAAATCTTGGACGCTTACTTTTATTTAAAGTTAATCCTTAATTTGAGAAATTTAAATACTGTCCAAATAGAATAATGATGCCTAGATTAGAGTGGAATACTGTCCAAGTTAGGCATAAAAATGCACAAAAAACTTCATAATTTTCATTTGTAGTACAAATTTATATTATTAGTTTTCAAACTCATAAAGCACTTTACAATATATAAATTAGTATAAGACTTGTTAAAAGACTAAACCTGATGTAGTATAATATTTACAATTTTTTCAACAATGTGTTACTATTTTTATAATTATTGTAAAATTACTACAACATAAAAATACAAAACAGATAAAGGAATCTCACTTTGGCTATACTATATAAAATGATTTATGATGAACTCTTTAATCAAATTACACAAGGATTTTATAAAGTTGGTGATAAATTACCTTCTGAAAAAGAACTATCAGATATGTATAGTGTGAGTAGAATAACATCTAAAAAAGCATTAGAAGAATTAGAAAGAAATCAATATGTTAAAAGAATTAGAGGTAAAGGCACATTTTTAATAAAAGAAGTCAAACCTTCAAAATATGCTTCTGAAAATTTCACAAACAACCAAAAAGAAATCATAGCTATTATTTTCCCTTCTGTTCACGATTTTGGACATTTTTCACTAACTGTTGAAGCAATGACAAAAGTTATAATTGATAATGGTTATAAACCAAATCTATATTATAGGTTCTCAAATATTGAAGAAATAGAGCAACTATTAGTACAACTAAAAAAAGATAAAGTTAAAGGTGTTATATATTTCCCCTACTCACTTTTACACAGTTATGAAATTTTAAATAGTTATAAATATGAAAATGTACCTTTAGTAACAATAGATAAATATTTTCAATGCTTAGATATCAAAACTGTTTGTAGTGATAATTTCAAAGGTGGTATGCTAGCTACTGATTATCTAATTGAATTAGGCCATAAAAAAATAGGTTTTGTATCAGACGTTTCTATAGAAGCAATTTCATCAGTTAGAGATAGATATTTCGGATATTGCAAATCTCTTGAAAAAGCTAATTTACAATACAATTCTGATTATATATCTATTGATAAAATAGATTTAGAATTTAATAGAAACTTTGATGAAGAAAAATATATAAAAATGGTACAAAACTTTTATGATTCAGGAGTCACTGCTATTATAGCAATTAATGATATTGTAGCATCATATATTTTCCAAGTTGCTAAATTATTAAATATTAATATTCCTAATGATTTATCAATAGTTGGATTCGATGGGATTCTCTTTTCAGAATATCAAGAAATCCCATTAACTTCAGTTCTTCAAGATTTCACTAAAATAGGTAAAGAAGCAGCACATATCATCATCGATGAAATTAATAATAATAAACGCAATTCTATGAAAACATTACCTATGTCTTTAGTAAAAAGAGCTTCTTGTGCTCCTCCTAGAAAAACAGAGTAAAAAATAATCTTCTAAATAAAAACACATTTAAGAAAAACAAAACTCTAGTTGATATAAAAGTTAAGAATATGCATACTTTATATATCATTTAAATGATATGTTTTTTAATAATTCATATAATAGATATGTTATCATTTATTCAAAAACAACTAAATTTATATCTTTATATAATAAAAATAAAGTTCTTCATCATCAAATAATCTTCAATTATATGTTTATTTTACTATTATTTTTAATATTTTAGCAATTTAGAGCTAATATTCAATAAAACAAGCAACAAAAAATAAAAAAAATAAACATTGACAAATGATATACCATAACATAATATAAAAGATATAAAAAATATTTTTATATATCAACTTCTATAATTGATTGATATATTTTTTTTAAGGAGGCGGTTTTGAAAAAAACTTTATTTATTATTACTTTTTTGGTATCTTCTTTGGGTATGCTATTTGCTGGTGGAGCTAGCGAATCTTCAGCTGAAGATAATGGAAAACCTACTATTACTTACACTTTTAGAGATGATGGAAGAGGATCTGAACAAATTCAATGGAAATGGATTGAAGAAGCTTATAATACTTGGGATAAAAAAGATCAAGTTAACTTAGATATGGCTCCAATTACTGCATCAGAAGGTGACTATTTTACAAAAATAGCTCTACAACTATCTGATCCTTCTACTTGTCCTGACTTAGTATGTGAAGATACATTCCAATTACCTAATGATGTAAGTGCTGGATATTTATCAAATTTAGACAAATATGTAAATACATATACTGATTGGAATGATGGAAGCTATTACGAATCAATGAAAAAAGCTGTAACAGGTGCTGATGGTTCTATTTATGGTATTCCATATTGTACAGATACTAGAGGTTTATGGTATAACCGTGAAATCTTAACTCAAGCTGGTGTTATTAAAAGTGGTGCTGATTGGGAACCTCAAAATTGGGATGACATCCTAGCTGCTTGTGAAAAGATTAAAAACAATACAACAGGTGTTGTTCCATTCTGGTGTAACTCAGCTGTTGCAACAGGGGAAGCTACATCAATGCAAACTTATGAAATGCTTCTTTACGGAACAGGTGATAGATTATTAGACAGTAATGGCAAATGGATTATTGATAGCGAAGGAATTAGAGATTCTTTACAATTTATTCAAGATATCTATGAAAAAGGATATGGTCCTTCTCTTGATTTAGTATTAAATGGTCAAGCATCAAATACTTCAGCACGTGAATATCTACCTAACGATAAACTAGCTATCTCATTAGATGGTATTTGGGTAACAGGTAACTGGAAAGAAACAGGAGCTTCTCCTGTAGCAGATTATGCAACTAAATTTGGTTATGCTGCTATGCCTACAAACAATGGTCAAGCTCCAAAAACAATTACATTAGCTGGTGGTTGGGCATTCTCAATACCTGAAAATTCAGATGCAAAAGAATTAACATTTGATTTTATTACACATTTAATGGATCCTGAAGCTGCTTATCTTAATTCAATTATTGAACAAGGAAATATTAGTACAAGAGCTGACATTGCATCAATTGATGAATATGCTGCACAACCATTCTTTAAAACAGCAACAGAATTCTTACAATCAGCAGACTTCCGTCCACAAAATGATAAGTATTCTGCAGTTTCAACTTCAATTCAAGCTATGGTTGAATCAGTTGTTACAGGTACTAGCATAGACAATGCTATTTCACAATATGGAAAAGATGTTATAAGAACTGTTGGAAAAGAAAATGTTGTTGAACTATAATTTATGATATAAATAAAAATGAATATCAAAATTGAGTGAATAAACATTAATTATTCTTAGTTGAAAATTAATTATAGCCTCATTGATAAAAGCTTTTGAATTATCAAAACACTTTAAATTAATGAGGCTATTTTAATATTAAACAGTATTTATTCTAAATATAATTAGGAGATACCAAAAATGTCAAAATCATCTTATAACATGAACAAGTTTAAATATGATCTAAAAAAGTCAGTATTATTACTTCCTGCTTTTATCTTAATGATCTGTTTTTTTATAATACCTATTATTATGACAATATACTATTCTTTTACAAATTTAGCTCTAACAGGGGCTAATGCTAAAAATTATCAGTTTATTGGATTATTGAATTATAAAACAATGTTTACAGATCCAAGAATGTGGGCAAGTGTATTACATACTTTAGTATTTTTGATTGGTAGTTTATTAGGTCAAACTTTACTAGGCTTTTTTATAGCATATTTTATGCAAAAGAAAAATCAAACTTTTAGATCAATAGTTGGACCATGTATTCTAGCTGGCTGGGTAATGCCTGAGATAGTTGTAGCACTTTGCTGTTTTGCTTTCTTTGATACATCAGGTACTATAAACACAATACTATTAGCACTGAATATACCAGGAGTTAAATGGTTATATGCACATCCTATGCTAACAATAGTTCTAGCTAACATATGGCATGGTACTGCATTCTCTATGCTTAATTATCAATCTGCTTTAGGTAATGTTCCTGATTCAATTACAGAAGCTGCTAGAGTTGATGGAGCTACAAGAATACAAACACTAACCAAAATAACAATACCTTATATAAAAGAAACAATAATGACAAATACAATGTTAAACACATTATCTACATTAGGAGTATTTGGACTAATATGGGCTATGACAGGCGGAGGTCCTGGTAACTCTACAACAACACTACCTATATATATGTACTTCCAAGGATTAAAGAATTTCCAATTAGGACAAGGTACAGCAATAGGAATGGTATTATTATTTGTTGGTGCTGTCTTTAGCGTTATATATACAAAACTATTAGGTAATGAGGAGTAAGACAAAATGGTAAACAAAAAACGAAATCAAGTACAATATATTCTTCTCACAATAATAGCAATTTGTTTTATTCTTCCCCTACTTTGGTTAGTACTTGCATCATTAGATACAAATGCAAGCCAAGCATTGGATATGCCAACAAAATGGACAATATCTAATTTTATAAATGTCTTATCAAGTAATAAAAACTTGCAAGGCTTTGCAGTTGGATTAATAATATCATTAATTCAATCTACAATAGTTGTATTAGTTGCAGGCTTAGCAGCATATCCATTATCAAGATATAATTTAACATATAAAAATGTATTTATGTACTCAATATTATTTATGACAGCTTTACCTATGATAGCTGTAATAGTACCTGTATATAAGATGTTTTTAACACTTCATATATTAGACAGCTTAATAAGTGTTATTTTATATCTATCAGCTACTTCATTACCATATGGAATATGGTTAATGAAAAACTTTATGGATAGTGTACCAATAGAATTAGAAGAAGCTGCTAAAATAGAAGGTGCTAGCACAATGCAAACACTTAAAAAAGTAATAGCTCCACTAATGTTTCCTGGAATATGTGTTACCTTTATATTCACATTCTCAGGTAGCTGGGGAAACTTCTTTGTACCTTATATCTTACTAAGTTCACAAGACAAATTACCAGCTTCAGTATTGTTGTATCAATACTTTGGACAACATGGAACAATAGCTTATGGCCCACTAGCAGCATTCTCAATTATATATGCAATACCTTCAATTCTTTTATATATACTTTCACAAAACTATATGTCAAAAGGCTTCAGTCTTGCAGGTGCTTCTAAAGGTTAATAATAAAACAATTCAATAAATTAAAAAAACAAATTACAAGGATCTTAAATGTTACAAATATCAGAAAGAATAGGAAAACTAATTGAATACATTAATGAACAAATATATTCAGATACAAAGACAGTAAATGATTACAAGATGATAAAAACAAGTGAGAAGTTTACTGATATAGAAAACTTAGATACATCAAAATGGAAACATTTTGATAATACTCAACTTTGGGGTGGAAACTTCGAATATTATTGGTTTGAAACAAATATTACAATAGATGACACCTTTGATGGTAAATGTGTTGTATTTGAATTAAAAACAGGACGTGAAGCATTTTGGGATGCAACTAACCCACAATTTACAATATATGTAAATGGTAAACTAGTACAAGGTCTTGATGTAAATCATAGATCCATTATATTAAGTGAAAATGCTAAAAGTGGAGATAAATATAGAATAATACTCTCAGCCTTTACAGGCACACAAAACTTCTCCCTTCTTTTAGATGGAACAATAAAGGTATTACATAAAGATATAGAAAAATATTATTATGATATTTCAGTTCCTTATAATGTTGCAAAGTTATTAGATAACAATGATACAAATAAGATATTGATACTAAAAGCTCTAAACAATTCACTAAATCTATTAGACTTTAGAAAAGAACAATCTTCACTATTTTATAATAGTTTAAAACTAGCACAAGAAAATATTACAACTAACTTTTATAATAAATATTGTGGAGAGCAAGATGTAAAAGTATATTGTGTTGGACACACACACATAGATTGTGCCTGGCTTTGGACATTAAAGGTCACTGAAGATAAAAGCTTAAGAAGCTTTTCTACAGTATTGAATTTAATGAATCAATACCCTGATTATACCTTTATGTCTAGTCAGCCTCAATTATATAAATATGTAAAGAAGAATAACCCTAAAGTATTTAAAGAAATACAAAGAAGAGTAAAAGAAGGAAGATGGGAAATCGATGGAGGAATGTTTGTTGAAGCTGATTGTAATTTAGCATCAGGTGAATCATTAATTAGACAATTTATACATGGAAATAAATTCTTTAAAGATGAGTTTAATAAACAAAGTGAAATCTTATGGCTTCCTGATGTCTTTGGCTATTCAGCAGCACTCCCTCAAATTATAAAAAAATGTGGTCTATCTTATTTTATGACAACAAAAATAAGTTGGAATGAATTTAACAAAATGCCTTATGATACATTTGAATGGGAAGGTATAGATGGAACAAAAGTATTAACACATTTTATTTCAACAAAAGATTACAAAAAAGGTGCAGTTGAAGGAAGTGAACACACAGAACATTTCACAACATATAATGGTTATATTAACCCAAGTCAAATAAAAGGTGGATGGGAAAGATATAGTCAAAAAGATTTAAACAATGAAATACTATGTTGCTATGGATTTGGTGATGGTGGTGGTGGCCCAACTAAAGACATGATTGAAAATCAACAAAGACTTGAGAAAGGAATTCCTGGCTGCCCTCAAACAATAAATAGTAATGCAAAAGAGTTCTATCATATACTAGAAGAACAAGTAAAAGATAATAAATACTTACCAAAGTGGGTTGGAGAATTATATCTTGAATACCATAGAGGTACTTATACAAGTATGGCTAGA
>NZ_JBNAIC010000072.1:0-7019 GCF_050031695.1 Pleomorphochaeta sp.
CGTGTTACTCACCCGTCCGCCGCTCTAGGCTAACCGAAGTTAGCTTACCGCTCGACTTGCATGCTTAAAACGCGCCGCCAGCGTTCGTTCTGAGCCAGGATCAAACTCTCCGTTATATAAATATGGTCCGAAGACCACTAATTAACAAATTCATTTAATTCCTGTCACTCGCTTTTAACGAACATTAGCTTATTTCATCTTGTTCTATTTTGAATTGACAGAAAGCCCTCTACACTGCAATTTTCATTGCCATAATTAGCTTCCTATTTTCTCTTCCCTTACGCTCGTAATTTCAAATAACAAATGCAATTAGCTTAATAAATTAAACTTTTTGCTTACGCTTTATATTTTAAAGCGCTTAAGTAACATAACAGTTTTTAAAGTAATAAGTCAATAGCTTTTTTTATTTTTTTTAAAATAAAAATTTGCTGTTTTTATTTAAAACTCATCGTTTGTTTAGTTACCGTTAGGGACAATACTGTACATAAAAACTTTATGCAATACCTTTTTTAAAATTTTATTATTTTTTTGACTGTTTATAGAAAATAGCAATCATTTTGATTAAGAATGCATCACTAAAGTTATTTAAAGGATCAAGTTCAGTGAAATTTTTTAATTTTTCAAGTTTATTTTTTATAGTATTTCTATGTAAATTTGTAAGTAATGACGTTTTAGCTATATTAAAATTACAATCTACAAAGGTTTCTATAAGATTGATAAAAGAATCATAATCATTATCCATTTCTTTAATTTTATTCAAATTAGTAATAATAAGCCTATTAATAATATGGGAATCTAAATAATTAAAAGTATCTTCAATAAGAATAGATTTTAAAGTTAAAACTTTATCACCTTTATTATATTTTTTAGCTATATCTAAAATAGCTTTAGCCTCAATAAAACTTTTCCTGACATCTTTAATATCTTTATATACATCACCACTTGCAATATAATATTCGAGTGGGACTATATCTTTAAGCTTAATATCAATTTCATTACATATTTTTTGATTGGCAAGATATACTTCATTTAAATCACTAGCTGGTAAATAAGATTTAATTATTACCGATCCATTTTGACCTTTTCTTGCAACTATATCTTGAGTATTTAAATACTTTATACTTTTTAAACATTCATCAATTGTTTCTTTAGTATTTATTATTTCACTTTGGTATCCCAAGTTTATATTAATATTGAAATAATTAGCCTTCTCAAATGTATAATCTATATATATAACAGAAAACATCAAAGATGAATCAATTTCAAATTTATTCATCAAGCTTAACACTTTATCTTCTTGAAAATTTTCATCCAGTAATAAATCAACTAAACCTCTATATTTTTCTTTTTCATCTTCTATTATGTTTAACTTATTATACATATTATATAACATTACAGATTCTAATGAATTTTTTAAATTGTTTCCAACTTTTACTATAGTCTCTTTTTCCCCTTCTAAAATCAAAGTACCTTCAATTTTGTTTTGTAAAATAAAAGGGATTGCAGTAATGCAATGAAATAGATTTTCTTCGTCTATATTTTCAACTAATATTGGCTTACTATTATCTAATACATACCTAGATAAATTCAAATATTTCTCTAAATTATTAAGTTGAGTTGACGCAATTAATGTGTTTTGTGAATCCGTAACAAATATTTTTATACCCTCTTTTGAATTCTCTTTAATTAAAAATTGGATAAAATCTACATCTAATATCATAAAACCCTCTTGTTACAATATATACAATAACTGATATTATATTTAATAAAATATGTGCAAAATTAACATATTAACAATAAAATAAATAATATATCTAATTATTTTTATATATATTGTATAAAATCTATATTATAATATACATAATTTATCAGTTATGCACAATATTTTTCCTTTGATTTAATTAAAAATACACCACAAACTGAAAAAAAAATAAACGAGGTTATCTATGTATCAAGTATTTTTACTAATTGCTAGCGTAGTGATTTTGATTCTATTAATTACTAAATTCCATTTACATGCGTTTTTATCATTATTAATAGTTTCATTAGGTTTAGGTTTAGCATCAGGAATGGATTTATTAGAAGTATCCACAACTGTTGCTAAAGGATTTGGCGGAACAATGCAATATATCGGAATAGTAATTGTTTGCGGTGTTGTTATGGGAGAAGTTTTAGAACAAACTGGAGCTGCTCAAAAAATAGCTAATTCAATTCTAAAATTAGTTGGAATAAAAAGAGCTCCTGTAGCAAGTGCTATTACAGGTGCTGTTGTTTCAATTCCTACATTTTGTGATTCTGGTTTTGTTATTTTAAATCCTGTTATAAAAGCTATTTCTAAAGTTGGGAAAATACCTTATATGGTATTAGTAACAGCGTTAATGTGTGGATTATTGACAACACACACTTTAGTTCCACCAACACCAGGTCCAATAGCTGCTGCTGGTATCTTAGGTGCTGATGTTGGAACAGTAATGATTTATGGAATTATTATTTCAATAGTTGTTGTAGGTGGAACTACAATCTTCTGGTGTAATTCTAAATTTATCAAATCTCATTATCCAGAATTAGCTGATAGTGAAACACTTGATGAAGAAAGTGAAAAAGATTTTGAAGAAAAAGTTAAAAATGCTCCTGCTACTTTCTTATGTTATTTACCAATTATAGTACCAATTTTACTTATTATCATTAGATCTTTCGTTCTTATGTATGCTAGTGATCCTAATGTTGGTTTTGCAAAATTCATTCAATTTGTTGGGACTCCTTATATCGCATTATTACTAGGTTGTTTAATTTCATTTATCTTACCAAAGAAACTAAACGAAGAAGTAACTAATACATGGGTATCTAACGCTATTCAAAAAAGTGCTGAAATTTTATTAATTACTGGTGTTGCAGGTTGTTTTGGTAAAATCTTACAAGCAACAGGTGTTTCAAACATTATTGCAGAAATCATTTCTAGCACAAGTTTACCAGGTGTATTACTACCTTTCTTAGTATCATCATTAGTATTAATTGCACAAGGGTCAGCTACTGTAGCTTTAACAACAACTGCTGCTATTATGGTTCCTTTACTTGGTGCTTTAGGCATCTCACCTGAATTAGCAGTTATCTCTATTGCAGCTGGTGGTATGTGTGGCGTATTCCCTCAAGGTTCATATTTCTGGGCTGTAACTAAATTAGCTGGGTTCGATATGAAAAAAGGATATGTAGCAGTGACGGCAACTTCATTTGTTATGGGTGGTTTTGCTTTAGTTTCAGTTTTAATTTTATCGCTCTTTGTAGCTTAATAAATAAATAAAATCAAAGGAAAAATTATATGATTGATATTTCAAATAAGGATATCTTAGTCTCTTACTTAAAAGAAAAAGATATTATTACAAATGAAATGGATTATGATTTAAAATATTGTGCTGGAGGAGTCTCTGGCACAGTAGCCTTTCTTTCTCTTAAAGATAAGGATTTAATCATAAAACAAGCCCTATCCAAATTAAAAGTTAAAGAGGATTGGTTATGCGATCCATCTAGAATGTATGTCGAACAACTAAGTAATAAAATATATCACGATATCGCACCTGATAGCGTACCTGAGGTATTATTTTATGATGAAGAAAATTACATCTATGGAAGAATTGCAGCACCAGATCATTGTAGGATGTGGAAAGAAGATTTAATGGATAATATATTAGATTTTCTTGTTGCGAAGCAAAGTATAGAAGCACTAGTAAAAGTTCATAACACTTGTAATAATGATAAATATGTAGCAAAAGAATTTGCTGATAAAAAAGTGTTTTATGATTTACGTATTTCACCATATATTGAATTCACAGTTGAAAAACACCCTGAATATAAAAGAATTGCTACTTTCTTATCAAAAGAACTAATGGAACAATCAATTACTCTTGTTCATGGTGACTATTCACCAAAAAATATAATGTGTGATCAAAGAAAAATTTTTATTTTAGATTTTGAAGTTGCCCATTATGGAAATCCTGTATTCGATTTAGCTTTTTTTGCTAATCATTTCGTTTTAAAATCTATAAAATTTGATAATAAAAATGAAGCTTATTTAAATATGCTTGATTACATGTTAGATATATATTTTAAAGAAAGTAATTATGAAAATAAGGATTGCGTTCTATCATACTTTGTAAAACTATTAGGAATGCTAATGTTAGCAAGAGTAGACGGCAAATCTCCTGTAGAATATCTTGTAGACGACGAAGATAAAAAACAATTAGTCAGAGATATAGCTGCTTCATTAATGACAAGCAATATAACTGATTATAAAAAAGCAATTAGCTTAATTAAATTTTTAGAAAAATAGAGGAAGAATATGGATATAAATAAAATAGTAGATGTAAAAGCTAGACAAATATATGATTCTAGAGCTAACCCAACTATAGAAGTTGATATAATTCTAGAAGATGGGACATTAGGAAGAGCTATTGTCCCATCAGGGGCGTCAAAAGGAGCTTTTGAAGCATTAGAATTAAGAGACAATGATCCAAAAGTATTAAACGGTAAAAGTGTAAGAACAGCTATTAGAAACATTCATGAAAAAATTAAACCTCAATTAATTAATAAAAATGTTTTTAATCAATCTTATCTTGATAACTTATTAATCAAATTAGATGGAACTGAAAATAAATCTAATTTAGGTGCTAATGCAATATTAGGATGCTCGATGGCAATAGCATATGCTGCTGCAAATGCAAAAAATATGCCATTATTTCAATACCTAGGTGGGGCTGGAGCAAGAGTCTTACCTCTTCCTCAAATTCAAATAATTGGTGGTGGTGCACATGCACTCTACTCTATAGATATTCAAGATTTTTTAGCAGTCCCTATGAGTGCAAAAAACTTTGAAGAATCAATTGAAATGATTGTTAATGTTTATAATGCTGCTAAAAAAGTCTTTAGAAAATATGGTAAACCGTTAAGTATTGCAGATGAAGGTGGTTTTTGGCCAACTGATTTCAAAACTAACGAAGAAGGATTGCAATTATTAACAGAGGCTATAGAAGAGGCAGGATACAAACCTTATGAAGATATTGCAATTGCAATGGATATCGCAAGTAGTGAATTCTACAACAAAGAAAACAACACCTATTATTTTAAACTTGAAGATAAAACATTTACCTCTAGCGAATTCGTTGATTTATTAGAAACTTGGGTAGAAAAATATCCTATAATTTCATTAGAAGATGGCTGTAGTGAATTTGACTGGGAAGGTAATAAATTATTAACAGAAAGACTTGGTAATAAAGTTCAATTAATTGGAGATGATTTATTTACTACTAGAATAGATAGAATTAAAAAAGGTGTTGAAAACAATATTTGTAACTCTGTTTTAATCAAAATGAACCAAATTGGCACAATTACAGAAACTCTAGAAGCAATTGAATATACTAAAAATAATGGATTTTTACCTGTTGTTTCTGCAAGAAGTGGTGAAGTTGAAGATGCAACTATAGTACATTTAGCTATTGCAACTAATGCTGGACAATTAAAAGTTGGATCTGTTGCAAGAACAGAGAGAACTGTAAAATGGAATGAAGGTATTAGAATGGAAGAATTATTAGCATCTCAAGCTATTTGGCTTTCAAAGGATATTTTCAATAGAGTAATTAAAAAGTAATATTTTTAATTGTTTTTTATTGCATCTTTATATGTTATTGTTTTATATAAGAGCTTTTACTGCTCTTATATAATTTTATAAAGGATTTATGATGAATAGTTATGAGAGAGTTTTTGCTGCATTTAATAATCAAGATTTTGATGTTTTTCCAGCCATAAACCCCACAAGTGTGATTACTAACGAATTGATGAAAAAAACAAACTCTTTTTTTCCATCAGCACATTTACATCCTATAGAAACTTATGATCTAGCTCTCTCTGGCCATAAAATATTAGGCTTTGATTCTATAACTCCTTATTTTTCAATACATTTAGAAGCAGCTGCTTTAGGAGCTACTATTGATTTTAGTTCTAAAAAGGGCATGCCTCAAGTAATAAAAAAACCTATAAAAAATATTGAAAATTATAAATTACCTAAAGACTTTTTAGATAAAAAAGAATTTAAAGTATTTAATCAAATAATATCTAAATTAAATAAATCTTATAATAAAAAAGTACCTATTATAGGTAAAGTTATCGGACCTTGGACTTTAGCTTATCATCTATTTGGTGTTGAAAATTTAATAATGAAAACAATATTATACCCTAATTTAATAAAAGGATTCATAAAAGAACTATCAATTTGTCCAATACAATTTGCAAAGCAACAATTTGAAAGTGGTGCTGATTTTGTTGTTTGGGCGGAGCATGTTACAAGTGATTTAGTATCTCCTGAAATATATAGAGAGTTTGTATTACCTATTCATCAACAAGCTAAGGTAGAATTAAATTCTTATGGACCTATGATACTACATGTTTGTGGATGTTTAGAAGATAGAGTAGAAATATTATCAGAAACTAATATGGATATGTTACACATAGATTCTAGAAATAATTATTCTAAAAGTATTGATTCTCTACAAAGTGATATGCAATTAGTAGGATTTATCAACAATCCACATCTACTTAGAAAAGGAAGTAAAGAAGATGTTCATTCTTCTGCTCTTTCTTTATTAAAACAAGGAGTAAAATTTGTTGCACCAGAGTGTGCAATCCCTTTTAATGTACCTAATTCTAACTTAATAGAATTAACAAAAACCTTGCATCAATATAATATAAATACGTTAAAAAAAATAATAATTTGATTATTCCCCTTATTTTTTGTTAGCGTAAATATTTATTCTTACATAAATAATTAAAAAAAAATAATATTTTTTTAATTAAGTAGTTGACTCAAGTTTGTGCATTTGGTATAGTCCTAATCGTTGCTTGGGCTGCTAGCTCAGTTGGTAGAGCAACGCCCTTTTAAGGCGTGGGTCAAAGGTTCAAATCCTTTGCAGCTCAACTTTTTAATGTCTCCTTCGTCTAGTGGTTAGGACACCGGGTTTTCATCCCGGCAACAC
>NZ_JBNAIC010000073.1:0-62201 GCF_050031695.1 Pleomorphochaeta sp.
ACCTGAACCACAGTTCCGGTCACGAGCTGACCGTCTTCGATGCCATCAAGAGATTTAAGATATTCCTCCTGCATTAACTGCATACTGGTTTTCTTTTCTTCAATTTCACTCTCGTTAGCCACTTGCTTTCTCCTGATCCTAATATTCCTATATTTAACGCAAATCTCGCGTATTAATAGCTTTTACCACTTTCTCACAAACTTGCATAATGGTCAAGTACGAAGTGTCAATTATTATTGCATCATTTGCAATCTTTAAGCTTCCAACGGGTTTTTCTTTGTCATTTTTATCCCGTTTAATTATTTCTTCTAAAATAGTTTCATAACTTTGTCCATCTGAGTGTTGATCAAATCTTCTTTTTGCACGAATTTCTGCATTTGCATCAAAATAAAATTTAAAATCAGCATTAGGAAAAACAACTGTTGTAATATCTCTACCTTCGGCAATTATATCCAATCCTTTTGCTATTTTTCTAATATTGTTATTAACAATTTCTCTTATTTTGGGATCAACACTTACTTGTGAAACATACTTATCAACTTTAGCAGTATGTAGCTTATCTTCAACATCTTCTCCATTAATGCAAACTTTTGAATCTTTTACACTAATTTCTATATCTTTTGCAGTTTGTAAAACGGCTTCTTTGTTTAATAAATCATCGCTTTTTAATTGGTGAGCATAAGTAATTGCTCTATAAAATGAACCTGAATTTAAATAATATAAATTTAATTCTTTAGCTAGCATTTCAGCTATTGTACTTTTACCAACACCAGCTGGCCCATCAATTGCTACAACCATAATTTATTTCCCCTTACCTATCTTTATACTTTTAGAAATATTGCCAACATCACCTCTAAGTAAAGCTTCAATTTGGCTATAGTTTAATCTTCTAAATTCACCAGGTTCTAAGTCCCCTAGTTCAATATTTCCAATTCTAATTCGGCATAATTTTTTAACATCATAACCTAAGGATGTTAGAATTTTTCTAATTTCTCTATTTTTACCTTCAGTTAGAACAATTCGAACCCAGTTTTTAGTTAATAATTGAAAGCTTTTAATTTTATATGGTCTTTTTTGGTCAATATATATACCATCAACAGCTTTCATTAAATCAGATCTTCTAACTTCTTTATCAACTAAGACTAAATATTCTTTTTCAATTTTGTTTGATGGATGCATTATTTTATTTGCAACATCACCATCATTAGTATAAAGAATTAAACCTGTAGATTCTTTATCTAATCGACCGATATGAAATAATAAATTCCAATCATTAATATTTATTAATTCTCTTGCATATAATTTTTCATTTGGATCGAAATTAGTACAAACATAACCTTTTGGTTTATGAAGGGCAAAATAATATGATTTTTCTATTGGTTCTACTGTATCATCATCTAATTGCACTACATCATCTCTATTAACTTTAGTACCTAATTCTGTAACTCTCTTTGTATTAATTTTTACTCTACCTGCAGTGATTAATGACTCGCATGATCTTCTACTTCCACAACCACTTTTTGCTAAATAAGCTTGCAGTCTTATTGGATACTCTATTTTCAAATTTTACTCCTCAGTATTTTCTTCATCTATAAATCTTTGTTTATCAATATCTGACAATTTTGGTAATTCACTAATGCTTCTTAAATTGAATTCTAACAAGAATTTTCGTGAAGTTCCATATAAACATGGGTGTCCTGGAACATCTTTTCTACCAATTACTTTTATATATTCTCTATCTCTTAATAATCTGACTATAGAATCGCTAGAAACACCTCTAATATTATCAATTTCTCTTTTTGTTACTGGTTGACTATATGCAACAATTGAAAGTGTTTCAAGTGCTGCCTTGCTTAATCTTTTATCAACTTTTTTCCCATAGCATTTTTTTAGTTCTTTATGTAAATCTCTTGAAGGTAAAAATTGATACCTATCATGAAGACTACTAAGGGTTATTCCATGCATAAAAGTTTGAAAATGCTCTTTTAACTCTTCTAATGCATCAAATAAATCATCTTCTTTCAAGTTTGTCATTCTAATTAACTTGTCTTTACTCACACTATCATTTTCTAAAAATAAAATAGTCTCTACTAATCGTGCATTTGTGGATAAAAGAAATTTATCATTATTATTACTCATCATTCATCCTCATCTAAATTAATTTCTTCAAATTCACCAAAATCATAATCAACACTAGATTCATCTTCATCTATTTCAATATCTTGATTTTCAAAATTTTCTAAAATAGAATAATCATCTTTATCTATTTTATCATTTATCTCACTCTCATTATATAAACCTGTCTCAATTGCTTTATCATACATTTCATCAATATAATCAGCTTCATCATTATTAATATTTAAAGTATCCATCTTTTTTATAAGAATTGTTTTATAAGGCTCTTTTTGAAACAAAGTAATTTTACGAAATTTACATGCATCTAAAATGGCCATAAAAGCACAAATTATATGTAATGGTTGCTCTAAATAAATAATTAATTCTTCAATTGTTACTTCATCCTTTTTTTCAAATAATTCGTATAAATAAGCTAATTTTTCATTAACTGACACCTCTTCATAAACATTAAATACTTTAGCTGGAGAGATTTTTTTCATAATAGATGAAAAAGTATTTAAAAGAGAAGATAAATCTATATTTTCAAAAAGTTGTTGATCATCGTATGGAATCATAAATGAAGTTCTTTTTCTTTCGATAAATAAATCATCATTATTAGCTGTTTCGGTTAATAATTCCATATATTTTCTATATTTTTGATATTCTAATAATTGTTCAACTAATTCTTGTCTAGGATCATCATAATCTTCATCAAAATCTAAATCTACGGGCAATAACATTCTTGATTTAATATATAATAAATCAGCAGCCATTTTATAAAAATCAGATAATTGAGTTAATTCAATATTATTTTCATTATTTATGTATTCTAAAAATTGTTCAGTAATTAATGATATAGGAATATCATAAATGTTAATTTGAGATTTTTGTATTAAATGTAAGAGCAATTCTAAAGGTCCTTCAAATGTAGGTATTTTAAATGAATGCGAATCTTCTTTTATTATAATATCTAAATTAGGATCAGCCATTAATTGTTCTCTCTTACTATTTTTTATTATTATACATATAAGTATTAATAAAGTAAATTTATTATTAGTTATATATATAATATTACTATATTATACATAGAAATACAGCTACATTATTGCAGCTGTATCTAATAATTATTTTATTATTTATTATTTTGTTTCTTCTACTTCTAATGATGGAAACATTATCTCTCTCAATTGTTTATCAAGAGTATCAATTATCTCAGGATTATCATTTAAGAAATTCATTGCATTATCTTTACCTTGTCCAATCTTTTCATCTTTATAAGAATACCAAGATCCACTTTTATCAATCAAATCATATTTGATTGCAGCATCTAATACACTTGCAACATAACTTAAACCTTTACCAAACATCAAGTTTAATTCAACTTTTTTGAAAGGAGGAGCAACTTTATTTTTTACAACTTTAACTCTAATTCTATTACCGATTATATTATCAGAACCTTTACTTAAGGTTTCAATTTTTCTAACTTCCAAACGAACTGATGAATAGAATTTTAAAGCATTACCACCTGTAGTAGTTTCAGGATTACCAAACATAACTCCAATTTTCATTCTTATTTGGTTAATAAAAATAATAGTTGTATTACTCTTAGATAAAATACCTGTTAATTTTCTTAAAGCTTGACTCATTAAACGAGCTTGAAGACCCATATGAGAATCTCCCATATCACCATCAATTTCAGCTTGTGGTGTTAAGGCTGCTACACTATCAATTACAACAATATCTACAGCACCAGATCTAACTAATTTTTCACATATTTCTAAAGCTTGTTCACCATTATCAGGTTGAGAAATCCATAAATCATTTATTTGAACTCCTAAAGCACTAGCATAAGTTGGGTCTAAAGCATGTTCAGCATCTATAAAAGCTGCAATACCACCTTTTTTCTGAGCTTCTGCTACTGCATGTAAAGCAAGAGTTGTTTTACCACTAGATTCAGGACCATAAATTTCTATTATTCTACCTTGAGGATACCCCCCTATTCCTAATGCTTCATCTAATAATAAAGAACCACTAGAAATACTTTCTATATCTAAAGAAGCACCTTTATCACCTAGTTTCATTAAAGAACCTTTACCAAATTGCTTATCAATTGAGGCTCTTGTAGCTTCTAAAGCATCTCTTTTTTGTTTTTCATCAGTTGGTTTACCAATAGTAGCTTCAGCGCTTTTTTTTGCCATATATAATTTCTCCTTTAGATATTTTCTATATTTATTCTATAAGGATTTTATTCTAAATGCTTTAAAAATTACCATTTTTATACATTTCAGCAATAAAATCATTTCTGTTTGGGGCACCAAAGAAAGCTGAACCTGTAACTACAACATCAATACCACTTTCTCTTAATAACCTAATATTTTTAGTACTTACACCACCATCGCAATTTATTTTATAAGTAAATCCATATTTTTCTTTATAATCACTTAATTTTTTAATTTTTTTCAAACTATAATCAATAAAAGATTGTCCACCAAATCCTGGATTAACACTCATTATTAATACTTGATCTAAATCACCTAATATAGGTAATAAACAATCCACATTTGTTGCAGGGTTAATTGAAATTCCAACATCTTTATTTTTAGCTTTTATCATCTGTAGAGCTCTATGGATATGTTTTGTTGCTTCATAATGAATACATATACCATCACTGCCAGCGTCTGCAAATTGATTAATATAATTTTCAGGATTCTCTATCATTAAATGAGTATCAAAATATAAATCACTATGGACTCTTAAATCTTTTATAAATTTTGGACCAAAAGTAATATTTGGTACAAATACGCCATCCATAACATCTAAGTGAACCCACTTAGCATTTGCATCTTTTATGGAATTAACATCTGCAACGATTTTAGAAAAATCAGCAGATAATATACTTGGTGAAACTATTAAATCATTCATAGTGTTAGAATATCATAAATATCAATTAATTTGCAATTGTTTTATAAAAATATTGAAGATCCTTATATTTATATTAAATGCAAATATTACCCTTCAACCAACCATATAATTTAACCTTTGTTCTATACTATCATTAAAAGTCAAATGAATATATATGTTCTTTATTGATAAGGATTTATTATCACAATTTTATTTTAACCATAAACGTATTTTTAATATTTTTTACTAAAGAATTTATTAAAAAATTAACGCTAATTATTTATATTTAACTATCTTTTAAAACTAATAATTACAATTAATTTTTAATATGATTAACTATTATAAAAATATATTATTTAATTACCTTATTTTCTCCAATATTTTAATATCTGTAAAAAAAATGAAAAAAATATTTGACAGATTATATTTTCAATAATATGATTACTTATCAGACAAGTAGACAACTGATAAGACAATAAGGTGGTTTGAATGAAAAATTTAGAGATAACAACATTAGTCGAGAATTCAAAAGGAGAACATCTTTCACTAATTAACGAACACGGAATTTCTTTTTTTATAGAAATTGATGGAGAATGTATCCTTTTTGATGTAGGACAAACAGATGCCTTTATTAAAAATTCAATATTAATTAATAAAAATCTTTCTAAAGTAAATCATGTAGTTCTAAGTCATGGACACTATGATCACTCAGGTGGATTAAAATATTTAGTAGATATAAATAAAGATTTTAATCTTTGGTTAGGAAAGGGATTCTTTAATGAAAAATATGGATATCAAAATGGTGCATATGAATATTTAGGAAATGATTTCGATGAAAAGTATTTAATTAATAATAATTTAAAATTCAAGTATGTTAATCAAGATATTGTAGAAATAGTTAAAGATGTATTTATTATTACAAATTTTGAAAAAACTCAAAAAGATGAAAAAATAAATCCAAGATTTGTATTAAGAAAAGATGAACAATTTGTTAAAGATGAATTTTTAGATGAAGTTTTAATTGCTATTAAAACAGATAAAGGAATAATCGCTATTCTCGGCTGTTCCCATCCGGGTATGAGAAATATGCTTGAAACAGCAAAAAGGAGATTAAACGCTCCTTTGTATGCAGTATTAGGCGGAACTCATTTAGTTGAAGCTGATCAAGAGTGTTTTAATAATTCAATAAATTATCTTTCTTCAGGAAATATTCAATATGTTGGAGTTTCTCATTGCACTGGATTAAATGCAATGAAGGAAATGAGTAAAAGTAATTCACATTACTTTCATAATAGAACAGGTACTTCGTTAATTTTTAATAATTAAGTACAAAATAAAGGAGGTTGATGTATGTCAACAAAAAAAACATTATTAATTTTAATGACACTAGCAGCTACATTAGGATTTGTATTTACAGGTTGCCAAAAAGAAAGTACAACAAGTGCAAGTACAGAAAGTAAAGCAGAAGTTGTTAAACCTATTATTTGGAAGTCTTCAGGACATGGCCCTGCAACAGACCCATCTCAGATTTTCCACGATCAATGTTGTGAAGCTATAACAAAAGCTAGTGGCGGTAGATTAGTTGTTAAACCTTTTGTAGGTGGATCTATTGTTCCAGCTTATAAAGAATTAGATGCAATTAATGAAGGCGTTCTACAAATGGGATATACTTGTCCAATGTATAACTTAGACAAATGGCCTGCAGCTGGATTAGTAAGCTCAAGACCTGCTGGTTTACCTGGTGAAGCTTTAAGATCATGGTTTAACTATGGTGGTGGTGCTGATTTATTAAATGAAATGATGGAAGGCTATAATGTAATGACATTCCCTGGTGCTCTTTCTCCATTACCTGAAGAAGTTTTCTTCCATTCAAAAGTTAAAATTGAAACTTTAGACGATTTACAAGGCTTAAAAGCAAGATGTATGGGTGATGGTGGTGAAATTCTAAAGAGAATGGGTGCTGCAACAGTTATTATTCCTGGTGGTGAAGTTTATGAAGCAATGCAAAGAGGTACTGTTGATGCATTTGAATATTCAACTATCGCAACTAACTGGGATATGCACTTTAATGAAGTAGCTCCTTATATGTATTTATCACCAACTAGAGCTCCAAGTGATCCTCAAGTATTCTTTGTAAATAAAGACGCATTTAACGAATTACCTGAAGATTTACAAGAAATAGTTGTTGCACAAGTAAATAAATATACTCAATTACAACATGAATATCTTGTATATAAATCTGTTGAATCTATTGAAGAATTCAAAAAAGCTGGTGTTGAAGTATTTAAAGTTTCTGAAGAAATTGAAGAAGCTTTATTAGCAGAAGCTGATGCATTCTACGAAGAAAAATCAAAAGAAGAAGACGAAATCTTTGGTAAAATCTATAAATCAATGAAAGCATATGGTGATGCATATAATTCACTTAAGTAATAGATGATAAGAGGAGATAATGTATGACTATATTAAAGAGAATATTGAAAGTCATTGATAAAATGAGTGAGATGTCTGGTTCTATTGGGAAATGGTTTGCATTTCTCCTCGTACTAGTGGGCTCTTATGATGCGGTTTCACGCCACTTCTTTAACAGCCCCACTATATGGGCCTATGATGTTTTATGTATGGCTGGTGGAATAGTTTATATGCTAGGAGCCTCATACGATTTTAAACACGATGCACATACTCGTGTAGATATTATCTATGGAGCATTATCTGAAAAAGCAAAAGCAATAATAAATATTATTTGTTCTTTAACTTTGTTTTTTCCTTTAATGATAACTATGTTTTATCTAGCTGTTGAATGGTCAATAAAAGCCTGGGTTGGTGGAGAAGTAATGTTTACTAGCTTTTGGTATCCACCAGCAGCACCTTATAGAACAATATTCGCACTTGGCTTGTTTTTAATGCTATTACAAGGTTTAGCAAAATTAGTAAGAGATATTTATTTTTTAGTTGGAGGTAAACACATTGATTGAATTAAGCGCTGAATTAGTCACTTTTTTAATGCTTGGTGGAGTCTTCGTTTTAGTATTAACTGGATACCCAATAGCATTTGTAATCGGAAGTGTTGCCTTTTTAATCGGAACACTAATATTTGGACCAACTACTGCCTTCCATATTATGTATAGTAGATTCTATGGTTTATCACTAAATTATCCGTATTTAGCAGTTCCCCTATTTACTTTTATGGGTGTAATACTGCAACACTCGGGAATAACAAAAGATTTATATGAAAGCCTATATGAATCACTAGGTAATTTAAAAGGTGGTTTAGCAATTGTTACAGTAATATTTGGAACAATTTTAGCAGCTTGTCTTGGTGTTATTGCTGCTTCAGTTACTATTTTAACTTTAATTGCTTTAGGACCTATGGTTCAAAGAGGCTATGACAAACCTCTTGCTGCTGGAACTATCGTTGCATCAGGAACTTTAGGAATTTTAATTCCACCAAGCATCATGTTAGTTGTTTATGCACCACAAGCAGGATTATCTATTGGGCAAATGTTCATGGGAGCAGTATTCCCAGGGTTAATGTTATCTGGTTTATATGTATTATATATAGCAATAAGGTGTCATTTAAATCCTGAATTAGGTCCTTCAATGCCTGAAAGTGATAAAACAGCATTTACAATGAAGAAATTAGCAAGATTGTTAAAATCTATGGTTCCACCTGTTTTATTAATAGTAGCAGTACTTGGAACAATATTCTCCGGTATAGCTCCACCAACTGAAGCTGCTGCCGTAGGTTCTCTTGCAGCTATATTATTAGCAATAATTTACAAAAAATTTAGTTGGGAATTGTTAAAACATGCATCATTAGAAACTTTAAAAGTTAGTGCTTTTGTAGTTATGATAGCCGCTTTATGTTACGCATTTGTTGGAATATTTATGAGTGCTGGTTCAGGAGATGTTGTAACACAACTAATTCTTTCTGTTCCTGGTGGAAAATGGGCATCATTTACAGTTATTATGTTGATTGTATTCCTTTTAGGTATGTTTATTGAATGGATCGGAATCGTATTTATTATTGTTCCAATTTTTTCTCCTATATTAGTGAAATTAGGATTCAATCCTTTATGGGCTGGTATGATGATTTGTATTAACTTACAAATGGCCTTCCAAACTCCCCCTATGGCAATGTCAATTTTTGTTCTTAAGGGAACAGCTGATCCTTCCCTAGGATTGACAATGGGTGATATTATTAAAGGTGTAATACCTTTTATATTATTAATAATGTTAACTCTTATACTATGTATTATTTTCCCTCAAATAATAACATGGCTTCCTGAAAAGATGTATGGAACAATTTAATATATAATTTGAAAGAAAGTTGTTAATTAAGCAACTTTCTTTCTCTTAAATTATATTAATAGAAGATATCTACTTGTACAACAAGTGAGTTTGGTGGTAATTTTATGATATGAGAGCTATAAAAAAAGAAAGGTTATCTGAAAAAATTTTAGATGCCATAAAAGAAATAATAGAAGAAGAAAATTTTGAACCTGGTTCTAAATTTTATAGTGAGAATAAACTTACTCAAATGTTAAATGTTAGTAGATCTTCGATTAGAGAAGCTATTAGAATTCTTGAAGTTACAGGATATGTAGAAGTTCATCAAGGAAAAGGTATCTTTATAAAAGAAAGAATTGAAGAAGATTCCACAATCAAACAATGGGTTGTAGATAATACAGACCTTCTAAAAGAACATTTTGAAGTAAGAGTATTAATCGAACCTCAAGCTGCAAAAAAAGCAGCTGAAAAAAGCACTTCAAGTTCAGTCGAAAAACTAAAACAAGTTTACGAAAAATTTTGCATTGATTTTGAAAAAGGTGATATTTCTCAAGCAATTAGAGATGATAGTAAATTCCATCAATTGATAGCTGAAATGACAGGAAATAGAACTTTATCAATTTTAATGAAAACTATGTCTCAAACTTTAAATGAAGGATGGATTGCGAGTTTAAACACACCAGGAAGATTATTACAAACTATCCCAGAACATAAAGAAATTTTAAACGCAATCGAAAATAAAGATAGTAAATTAGCAGAAAAAGCTATGAAAGATCATTTATGTAATGCCTTAAACTCAATAAAGAAATTTTCTAAAGAATTTTAATATAATAATCTATAATAAAAACAAATGTATTATCATCAAAATCTTTTAAATATATAAATTTTTCTTTTTTTGAATTGATTATAACTAATCTCTTCTATTGATAATTTATTATAAATAGAATATAATAGTTACATAGTGTGAGAAAAAAATGCCCCCGAGCATCAGCAATTGCAGTTGCTCGGGTTTTGTTTACTAAAAAATAAATGGTAATTTTGGACTTTTTAATATATAGGTATTATTCAGGCTCAAGAATATTTGAGTCAGTTTTTTGCGGAGGAAAAATAAAATGAATTTAAAGAAATTACAAACAATGTTAAACGAGGAAAAATGGAGCATTTCGTTTATGCAAAGTTGTGATGTTCAATATTTTGCTGATTTGGATAAAAAAATCAACAAAATTGCAGATGATGAAATTATAGAAATTAAACAAATTTGTGATGAACATTTTGAAGAAGTAAATCAAAATAGTGTAATCGCAAGATATATCTCTGGTATTGTAACATTAAAAACTAGACCTCAAGAAGACAGCATTGCATTCCTTGATTTAATTTCTTCCTTTGCTCAAGTAGATAGAAATGATTTAGTTGAATATTTATGTGCATTAATTTTAAATGTTAATGAATCAAAACCTGCTCTTCGTTTATTAGGTGAATCTTTTAAAAAACAAAATAAATTAGAATTAATGTATACTATTTGGGAACGATTAATAAAAGTAGATTATGCAGAAACAGCACTTTTAAAAGATTTAGCTGATTATAAATTATCAAGTGAGAGTGCTTTTGATAAAGAAAATGGAGTATTATTTTATAAAAAATTATTAAACCGTTTAATTGCTAAAAATGATCCAATGAGCATTAAAGAAAGCTTCCCTATTTTAACTTCATTAATTCCTGAAGAATTTGGATACTTAATTGGAATTTGTGAAAGAGTATCTATTCATGTTGGAAAATCATATGCAGTAGCTTTATTAAACCTTTTAGTTAATGAAAATAAAGATGATATAGATAAAAAAATTATTATTTATAAAAAAATACTAGAATATACTAACGATAGTTTAAGTGCAAGAAATGCTTTAGTAAAATGTTATAAAGTAAAATATAAAGATCATGGTAGATTAAAAACTTGTTTAGAACACAGTAAATTAAGTGATAAATATTTCAAAGATGTAATGAGAGCTATTGAAGATTTTGAAACTAATATTGCTTTTGATAAAGGAACTTTCATTTATCAAAAATCTACTAACAAAATTGGTAGAATTAAAAATATTGATGAAAAAAAAGTTGTAATAGACTTTCCTGATAAAATAGCTAATATGTCAACAGATATGGCTTTTAAAAGTTTGATAGCTTTAGAAAAATCTCATATATGGGTATTAAAAAGTGTAGTACCTCATGAAAAATTAGCTCTAAAAATTAAAGCTGATATTCCATGGGCACTAAGAATACTTATGTCTAGTAACAATGATAAAGCTTCTGTTAAAGAAATGAAAAATGAGCTTTCCCCTTCTCTATTAACAACAAGAGAAGTTAATGCTTGGGTTTTAGCTGCTAAGAAAGAATTAATGAGTAATCCTTTATTTGGTGTAAGTACTCAAGAAAAAGATACATTTACATTAAGAAAAACTCCAATTACTTTTGAAGAAAAACAATTAAACATTTTCAAGAGTAAGAAACAATTCTATGCAAAAGTTAAAGTATTAAGAGACTTTATTATTAGTAATGGTGATGTTGAAAGTGATTCATTCTTAGAAATGGTAGCTTATTTCTCTTCTAATATTACAAATAGTGATGGAACAAGTATTACGCTTCATAATGTAAGTGATACAATTGTAAGTAGTTATTTATTACTTCAAGATTTATACACGAATTATAGTATGAACTTTGTTAAACTTCCTGAAGGTTTACCTTTTTCTGCACTTTATAAAAGAATTGAAGACGTTATTTTATGCTTTAAAAATATCGATGATCCTGAACTTAAAAAATTGTTTATCGAACATGTTGTTAAAGTTGATCAATTCTGGGAAAAGACACTTATGGAATTATTCCCTAATTACTTAACTTCATATATTCCTGATACTTTCAGAAGCAATAAAAAAGCTAATAGTTTCTCAAGAGTATTTAAACAATGTGTTAGTGATTATAAAGAACAATCACAAGTTTTCTTGTACCTTTATAAAAACTATAATATTAAAATTTGGGAAAAGAATGGCATTTCTTCAGAACAATTATTATTTACAGCTCTTTCTTTATTAGATTATTTATTAAAATTAATCGAAAACAAAAAGAATGTAACTGAGAATAGAAAAAATGTTAAAGTGTTAATGACAAAATTATTTGATGAAAAAGCTATTTATCAATATATTGAAGAAGGTGATGAAACTAAAGGTAAAAAAGCATATGCTTTAGTTGATCGATTACCTTTAAATAAATCTGATTTAGGTAAAAAGATTGAAGTAAAACACCAATTAACTCAAAAATATCCTAATTTTGATTTTAATTCAAAATCTGCACTTAATGTTGAAGTAGATATGATTCCTACTGGCCTTTTCTGCTTAAAAGAAACAATGGAAGCTAAAAAAGCTGATTTATATAATCTACAACACGTTCAACTTCCTGAAATAGCAAAGGAAATTGGTGAAGCTAGAGAATTAGGTGACTTAAAAGAAAATAGTGAATATAAATATGCTAAAGAAAAACAAAGAATGCTTAACTCTCAATTAATTACATTAAACGATGAAATTGAAAGAGCTACTGTAATTGATCCTGTAACTGTTACAAATGAAAAAGTAGCATACGGAACAAAAGTTACTCTTTATGATAATAATGCAAAAGAAGAGATTTCATATAAAATTATGGGATCTTGGGAAGCAGATCCTTCTAACAATGTAATTAATAGATTAGCACCTTTAGGTTCTAACCTATTAAATAGAAAAGTTGGTGACAATATTAAATTTACTGTTAATGAAAAACCATTTGACTTTAAAGTTTTAAAAATTGAAGTTGCTATTTAATTATTAATACGTAATAAAGAAGCCCAAAGCTAAGATAATTGCTTTGGGCTTTATTTATATAAAGTTTATTTATATATTTCATTTCCAGGGGCTGGAGCTTTAATAACTATAAGCTCTAACAACTCTTCAGTATGATTTTGAGCATCCATTTTTGTATTATAAGGAATATTGATTACTGTATTTTTTTCGTACTCTACAAACTCACCATCATTTAATTTTATTGATAATGTCCCTTCTCTAACAGTCATATATACATTTGCATTAGTATAATGTGTTTTTAGATTTTCATTAGCTAATAATACCATATGCATATAATTAATATTGTCATCTTTAATTACAGCCTCTACAACACTTTGATTATTATCACTCATTTTATAAAGTTTTTCTTTCATTTCTTTATCTCCATTTATTATTATTTATATGATAATATTATTATATAAAATAAAAATAAATGTTGCATAAACAACCAAATTGATAAAAAATTATTTTTTTCTTCTAAAATATTGAATTAGAGGTATTTTAAACAATGTATATGAGACTAATAATACTAATAATAAAACAATCCCAATAATTAGCAAAATAATTAGATTTTTTAAATTAGAACCTGATATATACCATACAGGACAATACATTTTATAAAGAATTAAAACTACAATTAAAGGAATATTAGCAGTAATTGTTTTTATTATTGTTTTTAAGATCTCTTTATAATCTAAATTAGACCTAAACAAAAATAATTGAATAATCAATGTCACTAAATAAGAAATCGTATTTGCAATTGGTAAAGCAATAATACCTATTTTATTTATAAAAATTAAAGATAAAATTACATCAATAGAAGCTTGCAAAATAATTAATTTGAATGATATTTTTTCTTTTTTTGTAGCAATTAAAGCTTTATTTAATAAATTATTTATTCCTATTATTGTTAAACCTAGTACTAAGTAATAAGTAATTGAAGCAGTTAATTGTGTATCCTCAAAAGTAAATTTACCATTTTGCAATAATACAGCAACAAATTCTTCACTTAAAAACATTAAAATAAGGGTTGCAGGGATAAATAAATTAATCATTCCATCTATTCCATAAGATAATGAATCTTCAAATAGTTTTTTATCATTGGTTATGTAATACCTAGATAATAATGGATAAATAACAGTAACAAAACCTGCATTTATAATTCCATAAGGAGTAGAAAAAAAGATCATAGAATTAGAAAAAGCTGTTGCACTTCCTATATCTAAAGTTGAAGCTAAATATGTTGAAAACTGTTGAGACAGAATGGAAGCAATAGAGGAAGAAAGTACTATTAACCAAAGATGTAAAATTCGTTTGAATTCTTTATCTCTATAATTAAAAGAAATATGAATACCATATCCATTTTTTAAAGTTAATACTAAAGTAAAAATAAACTGAATAATACTCGCAATTAATACACCATATGCCATAGACATAGCACCGAATGTTTTATTAGTTAAAGAAACGAACAAAATTAAAGTAATTGAATAAAAAAGTGGTGCAAGTCCATAAATAGTAAACTTTTTATCTGTTTGTAAAACAGCTGCAAATATATTTGCAATTGAAATAAATGCTAAAAACCCTAGAAAATATGGTAACAACCTACCACCTAGTTCTAAATCATCACCTTCAAAAGCACTAATAAATCCAAAAATTTGTTTACCAAAAATAATAAATAAAATAATAATTATAGAAAAAACTATTATTTGAAAAGTTAACATCAAGCCCAATAATTTATTTCTATAATTCTCATCATCAGATTTAGACAAACTTGGGACAAATGCTGAAGTAATTGCACCTTCAGCAAATATTTTCCTTAAATTATTTGGTAAATAAAAAGCTACGTTAATTACATCAGCAGTTGATGTCGCACCAAATGCTGTTGTAATAACTCTAGCTTTAATAATTCCTAATAATCGAGAAATTAATGTTAATATCATCATGATAAAACTATTTTTAGTATTCTCTTTATTTTGAATAGAATCTTTCAAGGTAATCCTTTTTAAATTGTTTAAATCTATCTTCTTTAATTGCTTGGCGAACTCTTGCTAATAAATTATATAAATAAGTTAAATTATGTTCAGTTGCAAGCATACCGCCTAACATTTCATTAGTTTTTACCATATGGTGCATATATGCTCTAGAGTATTTTTGACAAGCACTACAAGTACAATTCTCATCAATTGGACCATGATCAAATTTATGAATAGCTTTCTTTAATGTAACTACTCCATCATCACTAAATACAGCTCCATTTCTACCCATACGAGTTGCTAATACACAATCAAATAAATCAATACCATTTTCTACAGCATTTAATATATAGTCAGGAGAACCAATTCCCATTACATATCTTGGTTTAGTATCATCAACAAATTCACTAACATAACTTAAGTGTTCATAAAAAGCTTCTTTTTCTTCACCTACAGATAAACCACCAATAGCAATACCTGGGAAATCTAATGAAGAGATATATTCAGCACTTTGTTTTCTAAGATCTTTATAGAAATTACCTTGGACTATTCCAAACATATTCCCTTTAAAACCTTCTAAATTATCTCCATAGTCTTTTGCCCTTTTTGCCCAACTATGTGTAGTATACATAGCTTCTTTTGCTGCCCTATAAGGAATATCTGGTGGAGTACAAACATCTAACAACATACAAATATCACTACCAATACTTTTTTGAATATCAATTACTTTTTCTGGTGTAAATACATGTTTAGAGCCATCAATATGTGATCTAAAATGCACACCACTATCTTTTATCTTTCTTAAATTAGATAAAGAAAAAACTTGGAATCCCCCACTATCAGTTAAAATATTTCCATCCCAGTTAGAGAAATTTCGTAGGCCACCAAAACTATCTAAAACTTCAGTTCCAGGTCGTAAATATAGATGATAAGTATTACCAAGTATAAGATTATAACCTATTTCTTTTACTTTATCATGGTAAATACCTTTTACTGTTCCATTAGTTCCAACAGGCATAAAGGCAGGTGTTTCAACTACTCCATGATCTAGTTCAACTAAACCTATTCTTGCTTTTGTATCTTTATCTTGATGTAATTTAGTATATAATTTTTTCATTAATCAATCCTTTTTTCATTATTATAACTTACTTGAAGTTATAAAATAATTCAACTCTTTCTTGAAGTAGTAAATAATTTTATTTTATTAAATAATAGTGTTACGATTAAAATAATTAAGAAAGGCAATAAGCTAGCAATATAAGGATTTAACAAACCTTGTTTTGAGGCTATTTGAAAAACCATTTTTGAAACATAATAAACAACAGCAAGGATTATTGAATTAAAAACAGAGAATAAAAAAACATTCTTTCTTCCCTTATAATCAATACTACAGGCTATAACTGTCATTATTATTATTGAAAAAGGTTCTAATAATCTTTCTAAAAAATCACTCATACTTTCGTACCACAATCTTAAATTTACATTTCTTTGTATTTTTAAATATTTAATAGCACTAGAAAAATACATAGTTTGAATATCTAAACTAAGATTTCTAAACATATTTGGTTCTAAGTTAATAGTTGGATCTTCTAATTGAGTAAATTCTTCTATATAAATATCTTGATCATAAATGTTAGTGACTTTAACATCATTTAATATCCAATAATTTTTTTCTTGACTCCAAACACCATTTTTAGCATCAATTCTTTTCACTATTTTATTATTATCATCTTTTTTTACAACTATTAGTTTATATAAAGTTTTATTTTCTTCTTTATATTTATTAGCATAAATTACATTATTATTTAAAGAATCAATTAATCCAATATTTGAGTTATCAAAATTATTATTTATATTAAAAGCTTCATTTTTCAATAAATTATAATCAATCTTTGATTGTAAAACTACATTTTCATTAAATAAGAATAATAATATTGATATACAAAACATTAAAATTGTAATAATTTTATAAACCATTTTCATTGGATAGCCACTAGATAAAAGAGCTATAACTTCATTATTAGTATTCATTTGAGATAGAAAAAAAGTAATTGAAAATAAAGAAGCAGGTGCAAAAACAATTAAAAAAGCTTGAGGTAAATAATAAATAGTTATTCTAGCTATTTCTGACCACTCAACATTGTTTTGAACATATGAATCAAAATTACTAAATAAATCAACACTTAATAATAAAAGAGATGTTAAAATTACAGTTGAAAATAAAATTTTAATAATATTACTACATATATATTTTGTAATTATTTTCATCAATTTCTCCAAACTTTTATTAATATTAATGATAATAATAATATTATAGCATTAGGAGCCCACATTAAAAACATTGGATTTATTGCATATGTAAAAGTCCTTAATTGAGCAATAAATAAAATATACCAATATAAAACTGCAATTAACATTGAAAAACCAAAACCAATTAATCTTCCATGTTTAAATTTAATATATGCTAATGGAATCGTAATTAAAATTAAGAAAAAGCAAGCAGCACTTAATGCAAACTTTTTATAAAATTCTGCTCTAAAATATTGTAGATAAAAATCTATTGGCCTAAGATTTATCTGTGGTAAATAATAATAATCATCTTTAAAATAATTTATATTTTGATTATCAGAAAATTTATTAATATAATAATTTTTATTTAAATTTAATACAGTGTTTCCTTTGTCTATCAATGAAGAAGTAACTCTTGAATCTAAATCTTCTGAATTATTGTTTATTTTTTTTATTAAATCAGCACTAGAGAGATTAGAGGGTAAATTAGTACTTATTTTACTAAGAGAATCTGAAAAATCTATAAAATAAGTTAAATTATCACTTTTTGCATATTGCCAGACATTTTTATCATTAATATTAGTAATTAATAAAGTTGGATCAGATAATTCAAGTGAATAAATCAAATTATTAATATCTAAATAATTTAATTCACCTTTTTGAGAACTAATAAGATAAGATAAATCTCTTTCTTTTTTTACTATAATAATATCTTCTATTTTATTATCATCAACATCTCCATTCGTAATCAAAAAATCATTAAATACGTTACTTGTGTTACTCTTTAATTCAACACCTGGAGTTTTGGTTAATAATTCTATATATAACTGTTGATACTGAGCTGAGCTCATTGGTAATAAAATATCAGCAATTAGAAAACATAAAACTGATATAAAAATTGATAATATAATTATTGGTTTAAAAATCTGTTTTACAGAAAAACCAGCACTTCTCAATGCTAATAGCTCATTTGATGAATTTATAGTTCCCATTACCATAGCGGAAGCACTAAGGGAAGAAAAAGGAAATGTGTATAATAAAAACTGAGGAATTGCTAATACAACTAAATTAAGCATTGTAAAAAAATCAACATTGCTTAATAGTATTTTTCTAGCTAATAATAATATTTGATTAATAAAGAAAATAAAAAAGAAAAAAACAAATGAAACTATAAAAGCAAGGAGATATTCCTTACTTATAAATTTAAATAATTGTTTTTTTCTTATCCCTAAATACAAAATTTATACTCCAGTAGATCCAAAGCCACCTTCACCACGTTCTGTATCATCAAGTTCTTCAACTTCAACAAATGTAGTATTAATAACAGGTGCAATTACAAACTGAGCTATTCTGTCATTATTATTTATTACAAAATCATTTTTTCCATGATTTATTAGAATGACTTTTACCTCACCCCTATAATCTGCATCAATTGTTCCTGGAGTGTTTAATACTGTTACACCAAATTTAGCTGCTAAGCCACTTCTTGGACGTACCTGAGCTTCATAACCAGGAGGTAATGCAATTTTTAAACCAGTGGGAATTAATCCAAATTCCCCTGGTTTTAAAATATATGGTTCATCTAATTTTGCAGAAATATCTGAACCAGCACTTAATTGAGTAGTTTGTTTTGGCAAAGTTGCTCTATCATCTAATTTTACTTTGACGATTATATCTGCCATTACTATTTAGTACTCTTTTTTTTGTTGAAAGATCTTTTTTTATCATGTCTATCATGTTTTTCATGATGTTCTTTTGATTTCTTTTCTTCACCTTCTTCTGATGGAGAAATTGCATCAATATATGATAAATTTAATCTACCTTGTCTATCAATATCAATTAATTTAACAGGAATTTCTTGGCCTAAAGATAACACTTCATCAACTGATTTAACACGTTTTTTATCTAGTTTAGAAATATGACAAAGACCTTCTTTACCAGGTAAGATTTCTACAAATGCACCAAAGTCCATAATTCTCTTAACAACACCTTGATAAATTTTACCTTCTTCTGGTTCTTCAATTATTGCATGAACTAAATCTTTTGCTTTTTGAGCAGCAGAATTATTCTTACCATAAATTGTGATTGTACCATCATCTGCTATATTAACTTCAGCACCAGTTTGAGTTGCAATACCTTTAATAGTTTTACCACCAGTACCAATAACTGCACCAATTTTATCTTCTTCAACTTTCATTGTTAAGATTTTAGGAGCATTTTCATTAATATCTTCTCTAGGAGTTTCAATAGATTCTTTCATAATTCCTAAAATATGTAATCTACCGTCTTTAGCTTGTTGTAAAGCTTTTTTCATTATTTCAGGTGTAACACCAGCAATTTTAATATCCATTTGGAATGCTGTAATCCCATCTTCAGTGCCTGTTACTTTAAAGTCCATATCACCTAAGTGATCTTCTTCACCTAAAATATCAGATAAAACTACATATTTAGAATAATCAGCACCTTCTGTAATAAGACCCATTGCAATACCAGCAACTGGTTTCTTAATTGGTACCCCAGCATCCATTAATGCTAAACAACCACCACAAACAGAAGCCATTGATGAAGATCCATTAGATTCCATAATTTCTGATACAATTCTTATTGTATATGGGAAATCATCTTTTTCAGGAAGAATAGCTGTTAAAGCTCTTTGAGCTAAATGGCCATGACCAATTTCTCTTCTACCTGTAGTTAATCTACCACATTCACCAACTGAGTAAGGAGGGAAATTGTAGTGTAACATAAATGATGAGAATGATTTTTCACCATCAATATTATCGAACATTTGTTCGTCACTTGCAGTACCTAGAGTTGTAGTAGCAAGAGATTGAGTTTCACCTCTAGTAAATAATGCTGAACCATGAGTTTTTGGAAGTAATCCTACTTCACATGTTATTGGACGTATATCTGTAACTTTTCTACCATCAGTTCTAACACCTTCATCTAAAATTGATTTTCTTAAAATTTCATATTCTAATTCATCATATAAATGAGCTAATTGAGCTGGTCTTTTTTCTTCTTCTTCAATTAATGATGCAAATTTTTCTTCAACTTGATTATGAGCTTCTTTTAATGCTGCATATCTTTCCATTTTGCCTTTTACAAATGAAGCTTCACTAATTAATGGATAAGCAAATTCTCTAACTTCTTCTAACCAAGTTAAATCTTCTTCAACTTCAAATACAGGAAGTTTTTCTTTACCTGCAAGTTCTTTTAGTTCAAGTTGAGCTTTACATAAATCTTTAATTACAGGATGAGCTTTAGCAATTGCTTCAAGCATATCATCTTCACTAACTTCTTTTGCTCCACCTTCTACCATGGTAATTCCACCCATAGTACCTGCAACAACAATTTCTAATTCACATTTTTCAATTTGTTGGAAAGTTGGATTTACAATATATTCATCACCAATTTTACCCATTCTAACAGCTGCAATAGGACCATTAAATGGAATATCACTAATTGTTACTGCAGCAGATGCAGCATTAATTGCGATAATATCAGGAGTATTGATTTGGTCAGTAGATACAACAGTTGGTACAACTTGGATTTCACGACCGAAAGCTTTATCAAATAAAGGTCTCATAGGTCTATCAATTAATCTACTTACTAATATTTCTTTATCTTTAGGGCGGGCTTCCCTTTTTAAATAACCACCTGGGATTTTACCAGCAGCATAATATTTTTCATTATACTCAACTTGTAAAGGTACATAATCTAAAGGTTCACTTGGAGCTCTACCGCAACAAACTGTTGCAATTACAGCACTACCTGCATATTTTGCATAAACTGCACCACTGGTTTGCTTTGCAATTTTTCCTGTTTCAAAAACTAGGGTATCATCCCCAATTTGAACACTTGCTTTTTTTGTTTCAAACATTCTTCTTTTCCTTCATTCTTTTTGTTCTTTTTAATAGTTCTTTCTTTGTTTCTATAAGAAACTAGCCCTATTTTATTTAAAAAAATTGTTTCTTTTTTATTATTATTACTTATTTTGTTAAATGTTTCAATGATAACATTTATAAAAAAATATTGGAGAACTGTAATAATACTATCCTCCAATATCAAATAATTTAGGAATAATTATTTTCTGATTCCTAATTCAGCAATTAATGTTCTGTAATCGTCAATATTCTTATTCTTTAAGTAACGAAGTAATCTTCTTCTTTGACCAACCATTTGTAATAGTCCACGTCTTGAAGCATGATCTTTAGGATTTGCTTTAAAGTGAGCTTGTAAATCATTAATACGTGCTGTTAATAAAGCGATTTGTACTTGTGTACTTCCTGTGTTAGTTTCACCGTTACCAAATTTAGCAACAATTTCAGCTTTTTGTTCTTTAGTAATCATCTAAATACCCTTTTTCTAGCTTAATGCTAGAATATTAAATTTGTCAGAGGACTTTGGAAATGGAGAAATTTTTATTACCTCAGCTTCAATTTCAACTGTAGCTTTTAATTTTTCTTCAACCCAGAAGCCAATAAAACTACCCTTATTGGGAATTAATTGTTTTATATTCTCTGTTTTTATTAACAAAGAGTTACCAAACACTTGGGAAGGTGTTGACCCCAAATCCAGCAAATACTCTCTGCCTAGCAAAATTTGAACAACGTCCATTTTGCCAAGTTTGATTAATTGTCTTATTCTTGTAGAACTAATCACCTTATTATCACTATCTATAATAGCTTTGGTAATAACTACCTTAGTTTTACTAGAATAACGGTTAATATTTTCTTGTAATTCAAAAGATCTAAGAGATTTTTTTGGATTACCTAATTGAAAATCTTCACCAACAACTAATTCATATATATCTAAGTTTTTACATAATATTTGTAAAAACTCATCAGCACTAAGTTTACTGATTTTTCTAGAAAAGTCAATAATGACCTCTAAATCAAAGCCCATTTTTTCAAAAGTCATTGACTGTAATTCTTTAGTAAGTAAAGGTTTTTCATCTACCCTTCTACCACTTTGCATTTTAGGATTTCTATTAAATGTAATTACAACAGAAAAAAAATCATTTTTTGTTACTTTATTTAAAATTTCTTGATGGCCTAAATGGATTCCATCAAAAACTCCAATACAAAGAGAAATTTTTTTATCTTTATAATCATTATCAATTTTTATAAAATCTTCTAAATCTATGGTATTCACTTTTTATTCCTATCAAAACATGGGTTTATCTGTGAAATAATTTTAATTATTTTTTTATTATTATCAAGTTGTAAAACACATCTTAATACTTCATCTTTTGAATAAATAGCTGCAAAATAAGCATTTTCTTTGATATTGTTTTCTATTAAATAATCATAAGAAGGTTTTTTGCCATTAGCTAAATCAAAGAGATATTCATCTTCGATGTAATAAGTTGATACAGAATCTAATCTTTTTAAATAATCATCTGTTTTATTTATCCCACTTATAATATTCTCTTTAGTATCTGTATTTACAGCTTCATCTAAAGAAAAAGGTCCAATTGAAACCCTTTGTAAATCTATTAAATGGCCACGAGAATCGCAACTTAAAGCTAAATCTCTTGCTATTGATCTAATATATGTACCTTTGGAAACATGTATCTTACAAACTAAATCTTGATTGTTATAAGAAATAATATCAAAAGCATATATGTTAATTGGCCTTTTTGGCATTTCAACTTCTTTACCACTTCTAGCAATTTTATATGCTCTTTTACCATTTACATGAATTGCTGAATAAAGAGGTGGGGATTGTAAAATTTCACCTAAAAAATTTTTAGAAATAGAATCCTTTATCATATCAAGAGATGGTATATTTGCAGTTGCAATTACATCACCTTCTATATCTAAGGTAGAAGTTTCTTCTCCAAACCTAATTGTAGCTATATATGTTTTATCTAATGTTGAAAAAAGCTGATTAAGCTTTGTAGTAGATCCAGTTAAAACAATCATCAAACCATTTGCAAACTTATCTAATGTTCCAGCATGACCAACTTTTTTATCAACATTTCTTTTAATAGAACCTAAAGATTTAAACGAAGTTATATCTTTAGGCTTATTAGTTAGGATAATATGACTATTCTTCCCCATGATACTCTAATGAATCTATTAAATTATTAACTTTTTGAGCATCTTTATATGAAACATCTGCTTTAAAAGTTAATTTAGGTGTATTTCTTGTATTAAGAAATTTTGCTAATCTTCCTTGAATAAAGGCTGCAGCTTTTTGTAAACCTGCAACACTTTTTTTCAAAGAACCATCTTCTAATACACTTGTAATATATATAGTCGCATATGCATTATCATGAGATAAATCAACTCTAGATACAGAGCAAAAAGTACTAACATTATGGTTTTTGATTTCACCTTTAACTATTAATGTACTTATTGCTTCTTGAATCTTTGATTCTATTCTTTTTTGACTAAACTGACTCATTCTTTTTACCGTCTTCTAATTTTCTTGCAACTTTTTCTTCTTCAACAACTTCTAAAATATCACCAACTTTTAAGTCTTGGAAATTTTCTAAGCCGATACCACATTCGAAACCTGCTGCAACATCTTTAGCATCATCTTTAAATCTCTTAAGAGATGATAATTTGATTAATGATTTACTTACTTGGATGTTATCTCTGATAACTCTTACTAAGCTATTTCTCTTAACTTTACCTTCAAGAACATAACAACCAGCAATAATACCAATTTTTGGAACTTTAAATGTATCTCTAACTTCAACTGATCCAATTTCAACTTCTTTAACAATTGGAGATAGCATACCTTCCATAGCATCTCTAACATCATCTACTACATCGTAAATAATATTATATTTTCTGATTTCAACTTTTTCTTGTTCAGCTAATGCAGATGCTCTAGGTGTAGGTCTTACATTGAACCCAATAACCAGTGCAGAAGAAGCTGAAGCTAAAGTAATATCACTTTCAATAATAGCACCAGCACTAGCTCTAATTACATTAAGTCTGATTTCACTAGTTGATAATTTTTCTAATGAAGATTGTAAAGCTTCTACAGAACCTTGTACATCACCCTTAATAATAACATTTAAGCTTTCAATAGCACCTTCTTTAACTTTATCAAATAAAGTATCAAGAGAGAATTTATTAGCTGATTTATTAGCACCTAAGCGTTCAAGTTCTTGACGTTTAGATCCAACTTGTCTTGCTTGTTTTTCATCTTCTGTAACTTGGAAAGGATCCCCAGCTGATGGAATATTAGATAAACCAATAATTTCAACAGGAGTTGATGGTCCAGCTTCTTTAATTTTCTTACCAGTATCATCAAACATAGCTCTTACTCTACCAGGATAAATACCTGCTACATAATAATCACCTTGTCTTAATGTACCTCTTTCAATTAATACAGAAGCTACAGTACCTCTACCTTGGTCAATTCTTGATTCTATAATTTTACCTTCAGCTCTACAACAAGGATTAGCTTGCAATTCTAACATTTCACTTTGTAATAATATTGTATCTAATAGATCATCAATACCTTCTTTCTTTAGAGCAGAAATTCTACAATAAAGAGTTTGCCCACCCCATTCTTCTGGCATTAATCCTAAGTCTGATAATTGTTGCATTACTCTTTCTGGATTAGATTCAGGTAAATCACATTTGTTTATTGCAACAATGATTGGTACTTTTGCAGCTTTTGCATGGTCAATAGCTTCACGAGTTTGAGGCATTACACCATCATTAGCAGCAACAACTAAGATAACAATATCAGTAATTTGTGCACCACGAGATCTCATCATTGTAAATGCAGCGTGACCTGGTGTATCTAAGAATACTACTTCACCTTTATCATCTTTTAATGAAACTTTATAAGCACCAATATGTTGTGTAATACCACCAAATTCTCCACCTGCTACATTAGTAGATCTAATTGCATCTAATAATTTAGTTTTACCATGGTCAACGTGACCCATAATTGTAACAATAGGAGCTCTTTCTTCTAAATCACTTTCAGTATCTTCTTCACTTTCAATTAATGTTTCATCATATAATGATACTAAGTTAACCTTACAGTTATATTCGTTAGCTATTATTTCAGCTGTTTCATGGTCAATTTGTTGGTTAATAGTAACCATACTGCCCATTGTGAATAATTTTGCAATAATATCATTAGCTTTCAAATTCATTTTTTTAGCTAAATCAGCAACAGTGATTGATTCCATAATAGAAATAGATTTTGGAACTGATGCAAGTTGAGCTGCAACTTGTTCTCTCTTTCTTTGAATTTGGAATTCTTTTTCTTGCTTAGCATCACGTTTTTGATAAGAATTATTTTTTTTCTTATAGTTCTTATTCTTTGTTTTTGTTTTATTAAAATCTGTTGGTGATGGAGCGCTGTTATTATTATTTTGTCCACCAAAACGAGGTCTATTATTGAAATTATTAGGGCCATTGTTATTTCTTCTGAAATTATTTGGTCCACCATTATTTCTATTATTAAAATTACCTCTATTATTGTTGTTGTTATTATTATTTCTGTTATAATTATTGTTTCCACCATTATAATTAGAATTACCATTTCTATTATAATTATTGTTTCCATTATTATTTCTATTATAGTTATTATTACCAGAATTGTTTCTGTTATAATTGTTATTTCCACCATTATAATTAGAATTACCATTTCTGTTATAATTATTGTTTCCGCTATAATTAGTATTATTTCTATTATAGTTATTATTAGAAGAATTATTTCTGTTGTAATTATTATTATTGTTGTTTCTATTGTAGTTATTATTTCTACCTCTAGAACCAGCGACAGGTCTACCACCTACTGTACCTGCAACTCTAGGAGCTGAAGTTCTAGCTTTTGGTTCTGCTGAACCTACAGGATTTTTGCTTTGCCATTCTGCATGATCTTTAGCAGTTTTACCTTGATTTGGTACAGGAGGAAGATTAGTACTTTTAATAATCCTAGGCCCAGCATGTAAAGGAGAAAAACCTTTATTAGCTGGAGCTTTTTTAATAATTTTCTTTTTACTCTCAGCAGAAGAACTTGAATTATCAATATTTTTTCTAGGTGCAATTGAGCTACCACTATCTTTACTATCATCTTCAACAGATTTAGCATGTGGTTTTACTCTTACAACCTTTTTCTTTACTATAATTTTTTTCTTTTCAATTTTATGTTGATTATGCTTTTCAGCAGCTTCTACAGGTTTTGTAGGTTCTGCTTCATTATTTGAACTTTTTACATGTTTAATTAAAGTTGCTTTTTTTTCACTCATACTTTTCTATTCTATTCCTCTTCATCTTCTTCTACGGTTTCAAACGCTAAACCTGTACCGCATTCTGGACATTCGCTCATATCTAAAGTAATAACATGGCCACAGTTAGGACACTTATACTCGTATTCATCTTCGTCATCTTCTTCTACAATATCTACATATTGTAAAATGATAGTATTAATAGCTTCTAATTCTTCTTTTGAGAAGTCTCCGAATTCTTCAATCTCAGCATCACTTAAATTTACGAATTCTTCAATAGTATAAACATCATGGAATTGAAGTTTAGATACAATATTTTGATCTAATTCAATATCAGCAAATTCTATTTCATCTTCAGCTATTCCAGTTTCTTGTGCTACAACTTCTTGATCTTCTTCATAATACTCTTCTTCTACACCACTATTAAAGAATGATTCAGCTCTTTCCTTAGCATCATTTACAAATTCCATTTCTTGGAATTCTGCTGGAGTTTTAACATCAATATTCCAGTCACATAACTTCTTTGCTAATTTAACATTTAAACCACCCTTACCAATTGCTAATGATAATTGTGATTCATCTACAATTGCAATAGCTCTGTAAGTTAATCTATCAGTAATTACTACATCAATTACTTGAGCAGGAGTTAAAGCATTCATAATATAATTAACAGGGTTTGAATCATAATTGATTACATCAATTTTTTCACCTTCAATTTCTTTAATAACAGTTTGAATTCTATTACCTTTTAAGCCAACACAAGCACCAACAGGATCAATATCTTGATTGTTAGTTTTTACAGAAACCTTTGATCTATAACCTGCTTCTCTAGCTACATTCATTATTTCAATTTGACCTTGCCCAATCTCTGGTACTTCAAGTTCAAATAAATGTCTAACTAACTCAGGTGAAGTTCTAGATAATATAACTCTTACACCTCTATCATTTTTTTCAACTCTTTCTACAAAACATTTAATTTTATCATCTTGTGAGTAACTTTCTCTAGGTGATTGGTATCTTGCAGGTAATATTCCTTCAGTAGAACCAATATTTACAAAAATATCATTTCTAATTCTACGATTGAAATAACCATTAATTAAGCAGCCTTCTTTACTCTTAAATTCACTGTAAATAGAATCTTTTTGAATATCTCTAAAGCTTTGGTGTGCTTTTTGCTTAGCGCTCTGTACACTAATTCTATCAAAAGTTTTATTAATATCAATAGGGATTAACATTACATCACCAATTTCTGCTTCATCATTATATTCTTTAGCTTCTTCTAATGAAATTTGGTCTAATGTGTTATAATAATTATCCTCATCAACAATCATTTTCCTTGAAGATAATTCTACCGAACTTAAATCGTCTCCAAAAGAAACAACAGCATTAATATCATTTCCAAATTTTCTTTTGTATGCAGCTTTTAAGAAATCTTCTATTGTGGATTTTACTAAATCTTCAGAAATACCACTATCAACTAATCTTTTTATAGCATCTCCTAAATCACTTGGCATGTTTTCTGTCCTCCCAAATATATTCCAATTTTGCTTTTGAAATATTTTCAAAATCTATATTTAATTCTTCATCAAGTTTTTTATCATCTTGATCTATACATTCAGTTAATACTAAAGAGTCTTCTAAAACGTCTTTTATTATACCTGAAAACCATTTTGATTGTCGAATATCGTAAACTCTTACTCTCTTTTTTTCAAACAATCTAAACTCATAAGCATCTTTTATTTTTCTTTGTAACCCTGGAGTCGAAACTTCTAAATTAAATTCTTGCTCTGGAGCTAATTTTAGTTCTAATCTAGGTTTAATTAATCTGTGAACTTTTGCACAATGATCTACCGTTGTTTCACCTTCAGTTTTCTTAATTACTACTGATAAATTAGCATTATATGGGCTTTCACTAAATTTGATGTCAACTAAAGTGATATCTAAAGCTTCTAATAAAGGTGCATATTCTAAAAATAATGGATCTCTTGTAATATTATTTTTCATAAATTCCTTTTACCTATACCAATAAAAAGGAGACTTGCGATTTGCAGTCTCCTATAAATCAATATCTAAATGTGTTTTTATAATACAAAATTAAATATCTATTGTCAATAGTTAATGTTTTTACATAACTTTTAATTATTTAAACTTTTCTGGTTTGTTTGCGTCTTCAATAGCTGAGCCATCAAATATATTATCAAAAGATGAAACATTATCAACATCCCAACCTGATATATTTTGATTAAATGATGAGGCATTATTAAACATATATCTCATATCTTTCACATTAATTACATTCCAATTTGAAATATCTTTATTGAATAAATTAGCATCTTTAAACATTCCAAGCATACTTTCTACTTTACTTACATTCCAATTTAGAAGGCCACCATTGAATGAAGTTGCACCACTAAACATTTCAACCATATTTGTAACATTACTTACATTCCAATTTGAAAGATCTTGATTAAAAGATGTTGCTGATTCAAACATTAATTCGAATGTAGTTGCTTTACTTACATCCCAATTTGATATATTTGAATTAAAGAGTGTTGCACCACTAAACATATTTCTAAAAATTGTGCAATTTCCAACATTCCAACTTGAAATATCCCCATCAAAAGCAAATGCGTACATAAACATACTAGACATACTAGTTACACTGCTTACATTCCAATTAGTTAAATCTTGGTCAAAAGCCCTTGCACTTGAAAACATAGACCCCATATTAGTCACATTACTTACATCCCAATTAGATATATCTTGATTAAATGCTTCTGCACTTGAAAACATTCTTCTCATATTTGTTACATTGCTTACATCCCAACTTGATATATTTTGATTAAATGATGAGGCATTATTAAACATAGATTCCATATTATTTACATTACTTACATCCCAATTAGTTATATCTTTATTGGCACTGCCATCAAAATAATCTCCTAAAGAAGACATATCATCTAAACCAAAAGTTTCAATAGTATCATAATCCATATCAGTATTTAATAATGTAGTTAATTCACTTCTTGTCATAGGTGTTATTGTATCTTTATTAACAAATTTTGCTCTTTCATTATTAATTATCAATTTACCTTTAATTATTCCATCTTGATATAAATAATAGTAATCATCATCTAAATTAATAGTTGTTTTAAATACTGTGCAATCAGATTCAGTTTTAGCCTTAGCTATTTGATTTTCGTCTTTATCATATATATCAATATTTGCTACATCGCCAAAATCAATAGAACTTTTTGAAGAAACACTAAAACTATCAACACAATCTAGTTCCCATTTTGCATAAAGAATAATATCTGATTTTAAAACTTCATCGTCAAAATCCCAAGCATTAGTACATTCTTCATCACAATACCAACCTATAAAAGAATAACTATCTTTTGTTGGAGTTTCTGGTTCTATTACATAACCTATAAAACTTTGATCTGATAGTAAACTTCCACCATTAGTTTCAAAGGTAGCCACAGCACCTTCCATTGTTTGCATATAATCACCACAACTAGTAATAATTAAAGAGAATAATATAATTAAAATTATATATATAATTAGATTTTTATTTGTTTTCATATAGTTTTCCTTTTTTATAATGAAATACTTACTAAATCTATTAAAACACTCACTATTGAGAATAAACTAATGTGTTATGTAATATGAAAATATGAGTATGCTTTAAAAGTAATTTCTATTTTATGTAGTAGAGAATTTTAGAAATATTTTTATTATTTAAACTTATCTGGTTTGTAAGCTTCTATAATTGCTGAGCCTTCGAATATATCAATATATGTATCAACTTTATCAACATTCCAATTTGATATGTCTTGATTAAATGAACTTGTACCTCTAAACATGAATGCCATATTAGTAACATTACTAACATTCCACAATGATATATCAGAATTAAACTTTTCTGCAGCCATAAAAGTTCCACTCATATCAGTAACTTTATCTACTTCCCAAGAAGATAAGTCACTATTAAAATTTAGTGCCAAACGAAACATACCAGCCAAAGTTGTAACATTACTCACATTCCAAGATGATATATCAGAATCAAATACACTAGCATTAGTAAACATACTATCCATATTAGTTACATTATCGACTTTCCAAGAAGATAAATCCGATTTAAATGATGAAGCACCATTAAACATTGAACTCATATTAGTAACATTACTTACATCCCAAGATGATAAATCTTCATTAAAGGTTGAATTATCAAAAAATAATTCACTCATATCTTCAACACCAAAGACTTCAAGAGTATTTACAGCTATAGAATTATTTATACAATTCTCTATTTCAGATAATAAATCGTTTTTATTCATTGGAGTTATAGTATCTTTATCTACTAATTTAGCTCTTTCATTTTTTATTATTAATTTTGCTTGTTTTACACCAGCTTTGTATAAATAGTAATAATCATCACTTAATTCTTCGTCTATGACAATTTTTGTTCCACTTGCTTCAATTGAAGCATTAGAAACTTTTTCATTACTCTTGTTAAAAATCTCTATATCTGATGAATCACTAATATCTATTGTACTTCTATCTGAAATAGTTATACCGGTAACTTCTTCTGAATCACTACTACTAGGAGTTGAATCTTCTTCTGAATCATCTATACTTTCTGAAGTTATCCATTTAGCATACAAAGTAATATCTTCTTTAGAAATATCCTTTTCAAAATCCCAAACGGTTGTACACTCTTCATCACAATACCAACCATCAAAATAAAAACCATCTTTTGTGGGATCATCAGGCTCTTCAATAAATCCAATTATACTTTGATTAGCTATATCACTGTTTTCAAAAGTAACTATTGCCCCATTCATTGTTTGCATATAATCACCACAACTAGTTATTATTAATGAGAATACTACAATTAGTATTATATATATTATTGTTTTTATATTTGTTTTCATAAAGATCCTCTATTTTTATAATGAAATGCTTGTTCCAGCTGTAATTATACTTTCAACAGAAAATGAGGTATCCCCTTTAAATGCTATAGCATTTCCTCTCATAAAAATTTTAGTATCTTTATTTATTTTTGAAACAATATTTAAGCCTACATCTCCATACATATCAAAAAAATACATTGCACCATTAGTTGCATGAACTGGGACTTCTATTAAAACACCTCCACCTACTTCAGGAATTAAAGAAAAAATACCTAAATTTAGTGGGTAATCTACACCAACTCCTAAAAGTGCTGTATGAATACTACTTATTGCACTATTTTCAGATTCGCCATACCAATAGCTTACTTCATTATAGAGATCTACTTCATTTTTAGGATTTTCAAATCTAAAAGAAGCACCATAACCAGAACTATATATATTATCACTAATATTTATAGTTGGAATTACAAAAACTCCTCCTAAATATATAGATGAGTCATTTTGTTTTTCTGTTTTAGATTTTTTTACAATATCTTTTGTATCAATAAATGCTAATTCAATTTCTTCAACAGTTTCCCACTTTTCAGTTTTTTCATTATATTTAAGCTTTACTGTTTCACTCCAATTAGCATTATCAAATGAATATTGATAATAGATACTATCTTTAGTCTTATCATTTGTTTTAAGTCTTATAGTATGACTGTTTATATCTAAGAGATTCCAATTGTTATCATCAAATGAATTAAATTGATATCTACAACTTTTAATATCGTCTCTTACAATAACATTTAAATAAATGATTTCGCTATTATCATTAGCAAAAAGTTGAATAGGTATAAAAAATATACCGAAAAGTATTATCAGAAATAGTTTTTTGTTCATGTTTGTTTCCCCTCACTCATTATAATAAATTAGACATAATCATAAGTAAAGAAAATTTAAAAATTATTTTAGTATAACAATTATTTTAGTAAAAAAGTATACAAATAAATTTGATATGTATAAATTTATACATATCAAATTTATTATTAGTTATATAGTTAAAAATAAAGATTTATTATAACACAAAAACAATTGATACTATGTAAATATTATTTTTAAGATTAAAATAGTAATTTATCTAACAAGCTATAACAAGTTAAAAAAAATTCAATAAATTAAAGCTAATAATTATTCATTCTCTTCAATTTCATTCTTTAATTTTTCTAGAAACAATAGAGCTTGAATTGGAGTTGATCTTGTCAAATCAAAATTTATTATTTCATCAACAATAGATTTATAATTAATACTTACATCTTCACAATCATCTTGGTTTTCTAATTCTTCTAATTGAGCCATAGAAAATAAATCCATTTGATTGTTTTTTATAGTATATTCACCAAAATGTTTTCTTTGAAATTTATCTGCATCCTTAAGAATTGAAGATGGGACTCCTGCTAACTTTGCTACATGTAAGCCATAAGATGAATTTGCAACTCCATCTATAACTTTTCTTACAAAAGTAATATCTTTACCCTTCTCATCTACAGCTAAAGTCAATAATTTAACATTAGATGTATCTAAAAGGGTTAATTCATGATAATGTGTGGCAAAAAGAGTCTTACAATTAATATTAACTAAATGCTTCATAAAAGCATTAGCAAGACTCATACCATCTTGAGTACTTGTACCTCTTCCTATTTCATCCATAATAACAAAAGAATTCTCACTTGCTGTTCTAAGGATATGAGCAGCTTCTTGCATTTCAACCATAAATGTTGATTCGCCTTTAGCAATATTATCAGAAGCACCTACTCTACAAAAGAGTTTATCTACTAATGAAATTTTAGCACTATCACTTGGAACAAAGCTACCAATTTGAGTTAATAATATAATTAAAGCACATTGTCTTAGATAAGTTGATTTACCTGCCATATTAGGTCCTGTAATCAAACAGAATCTCTTTCCATCTTGTTTTAATAGTAAATCATTAGGTACAAAAGAACCTAATCCTAATTGTTTTTCTACTACAGGATGTCTACCATTTATTATCTCTACTTTATTATCATCTACTATTGTAGGTTTATTATAATTATATAAATCAGCAACTAATGAAAAAGATTGTAAAACATCTATTCTACTTAACGCATTTGCTAACATAAGTAGTGAATTTGAGATACTTGCTGCTTTCTCTACAATATTATTATATACTTCTCTTTCTCTCTTCTCAGCAGCATAACTACTTTTTAAAATTTTAGTTTCAATTTCACTTAACTCATCACTTGTATATCTTTCAGCATTTACAAGAGTTTGTTTTCTATAAAAATTAGAAGGGACTTTATCAGTGTGAGTTTTTCTAACTTCAATATAATTACCCAATATTTTATTATACCCAAGTTTAATATTTGGTATATTTGTCACCTCTTTTATACTATCAATATAATTATTTAGATATTTTGATCCCTGATTTTTTATATCCCTAAGTTCATCTAATTCTTTATCAAAGCCTTCTTTTATTATTTTACCTTCTTCAAAAGGTCCTTGGATATTATCATTTATTCCTCTTTGAATTAAATCAACAAGAGAAAAAATATCATTCATAGTATCTTCTTTAACTTCAATTAAAGAATTACTAATTTCAACAGTCTTATTTGAATTTGTATTAATTAATGTTTCGTAACGAATAAAATCATCTTTAATTATATTGAAGAATGAGGTTGCTGTTCTCTTTATTCCTAATAAGTCACTTGGTAGGTTTCTTTTCATAGAAATTCTAGTTGTAAGTCTTACCATATCTAGAACATTTTTTAATTCATCTCTAACTCTATCTCTTTCTTCTCTATTGTTTTTAAAGTATTCAACCCAATCTTGTCTATTTAAAATAATATCTTTATTTACTAAAGGATAACTTAACCATTTCTTTAATAATCTAGTTCCACCACTTGTTATGGTTTTGTTTACAACAGAATAAAGAGTGTTATGAGATCTTCCATCTTGTGTATTAACAAGTATCTCTAAACTTTTTCTTGTTGAAGAATCTATTACCATAAAACTTGTATCTTCTTCAATTCTATATGACGTAATTTGGTTTAGTGAAGACATTGATGTGTCGTATATATATTTTAAGAGAGCACCAGCTGGTTTAACACCGGGATAATCTTCTTCTATATTAAATATCTTTAATGTTTTTAATTGCAAATGTTCAGTTAATTTTTTATATGCTCTTTTTTTAGTAAAACTTATTGATTGTAACTTTGTGATCATTACATTTGTTTCATCAAGCATTTTAGAAAAATCTGTATGTACAAAATAATCATCTTCATTAACTAAGATTTCTTTTGGTCTAATTTGAGAAAGTAAAGCATTAAGTTGTTGAAAATTAGTATCTTTTTCAAAAGTCTTTAATATAAAATCACCACTAGTAATATCACTAAAGGCAACAGAAGTTATTCTTCTTGAATAAGATATACAAATAATATAATTACTAGATTTACTATCTAAATAATCATCTTCAACTACAGTTGCAGGAGTTACAACTTGTACAACATCTCTTTTTACTAGTTTTATATCTTTAGATGGAGTTTCAACTTGTTCACAAATTGCTATTTTTTTCCCAGCTTCTAACAATCTTTTTATATATACTTTTGAAGCATGATATGGAATTCCACACATAGGAGTTTTCCCTCTATGTGTTAATGTCAAATTTAAAAGTCTTGATATTTCTATAGCATCATCATCAAACATTTCATAAAAATCACCTAGTCTAAAAAATAATACTTTATCTCTGTGGTTCTCTTTAATCTGATTATATTGTGCCATCATAGGTGTAACTTTATCTTTTTTCATAGTTTTGAGTATAACAAGGAGTGTTGAAAAATTAAAGCTGAAAATAAAAACTCTTTCCCAATTTTGAGAAAGAGTTTTAATATTTTTATTGTTTTATTTTTAATATAAAGAAGTTGTAAATGCTAATACTAAATTTACACCGTTAAATATACTATTATCATCAGTAAAGTTAAACAATGAACCTTCAACAAATGTAAAGTCTTCGCTCTCACTATTTAAGATAGTAGCATCTTTTACTAAATATAAACCAATTGGGAATCCTGAAATTTCAAGCTTTGCACCAATTCCAGTTGCAAAATACCAATCCCAATTATTAAAGTTAATTGCATCAGAATAATCTTCTGAAACAGCTGTTGCACTAATAAACGTATCTACAGCCAAAATATTATCTACAATTGAATATTGAAGAGATAATTTGTTATCAAATACAAATTCTAAATCTTCTACAACATCATGACCTAAAGCAACCGATGTTCCATCAATATATAACATTTCACTAACTGTTGCCCCTTCAATTGCATCATAAAAACCGTAACCATATGTTGAATGATTATAATATTGAGGTAACATTAAACTAAAGCTAGAAGAATAAGAACCAACTATAGTTTTCTGTTTTTCTTCTTCATTAACCCAACTATATATTGGAGTATAGGCTGCAAAACTAGTTACAGATTTATTATAGTTAGATAAACCACCTAAAATACCACCTGCATAAGTAAAGTTTTGAGCAACATACCAACCTCTTGTTGTATTATTAATTAAGTCTCTACCATCCCATGCAATACCTAATGTATATTTATTTGAGAATTGCCATTTAAGACTATATTGGTAAATCAACCAAGAGAATGGTAAATAGTTACTATCAAAATATGCTCTATTTACACCTAAATCTAAACCTGTGCTTAATATTAATGAACCTGGATCAAAATCAAATGTATAACCAGTATTATATCCTGCAGATATTCTATATAACTCATAATCCATTAAATATTGAGAATCTGGATAATCTTCATCAGCTGCTAGGTATTCATCGTATGAACTGTATCCTAGTGGATAAGCATTTTCACTATCTTCCTCTTCTAAGTGACCTGTGTAGAAACTATCACTACCCTTAACTAATACATCATCAACATATGAATGTTGGAATGATAGTGAGAAACCATTTGACCATGGGATTTCACCAAAGTATTCATCTGTAAAGCTAACTGAAGCTTTTTGGGTTGAAGGAGATAGTGTTACACTAGTTGATAAATCATTACCAGTTCCAAATACATTTCTGTCTGTTAGAGTTGCAAAACCGGAAATTGGGAAATCATCAGTTGTTCCACCAAAAGTTGCACCAAATTGAATATCTTGTTGTCCACCTTCAGTTAATTCGATTATTAAATTACAATTTTCTTCATCAATAGCATCTATTGAATAATTTAACTCAGTAACCAATTGAGTATTTTGAATATTTCTTAAACTTTGCTCAACTGCAGATTTATTAAAATAATCACCCTCTTTTATTTCTAATTCTCTCAAGTATACTTTTTCTTGAGTATTTCCAATGCCATTAATAATAATTTTATTAATTTTAGCTCTTGGACCTTCATTTATTTGGATAATGAAATTAATTAAATTTTTTTCTTCATCAACGGAAGTTAATGGATTTATAGCTAATTTAATATAACCTGCATCATAATAAATTTGAGATATATTAGATAACTCTTGCATCCAAAGACCTCTATTAAACACATCCCCTTCTTCTAAGGTTATGTTTGTTAATAGCTCTTCAGTTGTAATAAGTTCATTTCCTTCTAATCTTAATTCACCAAGTGTCCAAACATTACCCTCATTAACATTATAAATTAGTTTAATAGTTTCTTTTGTTTCAGTTTCACTTAGAACAACTTTTTCAGGACCAGTAACGGTTGCTGTAATATATCCATGGTTATAATAAAAGTTTAATAGATTTTCTAAATCAGCTTGTACTTTAGTTTCTGAATAATAACCACTCTTAAACAAAGATTTAGTAGTTGATTTAATTTGATTTGCTAATATTTTAGAATTATAGTTTTCATTGCCTTCAAATTCAATTTCACTTACAATAACTTGTTTACCTTCAGTAATTTCAAAATTAATAGAAACTGTATTATTTTCAGTATCTTCAATTAATTCAGGAGAAACATTTACGTTTGAAAAACCTTTATCATTGTATGCCATTTTAATTTGCTCAGCAGCATTTGCCATTTCAAAGCCTTCGTAAAAGGTATCTAAAGATAATGCACTCTTTTCAAGAAGAGTAGAATCATCTATTTCATCATTCCCATTAAAAGTAACATCATTTAGTAATTGCTTTTCAAAAAAAGTAATTACTAATTTCAACTCATTAGTATCTGGTTTAACTCGAACTGCATCTGCATAAAAGTAAGAAAAATAATTTAAAGAATATAATTCAGCTTGCAATTGGTTAAATAAATCTTCTGAGTAGATCTTATTCCTATATTTGAATAATATATTTGAAACTTCATTATCGTTTGCATTAATTATTCCGTCTGTTTCAAATTGTGATATTTTAACTCCATCATACCAAGCATCATCAGCTGCAAATAAACTGAAAACACTAATAAATGAAATCAAAATTAATAAAGAAAACTTTTTAAACATTGTATCTCCTAAGATTTAATACATTTTACTTATACTAACGAAAATGTATTGTTTTAGTTACACTAAAACCTATAGTATCTAATATTTTTAAAATAGACAATTGTGTTGGATTTGTAAAGAATGAAAATTCTGCTAGTTTTGTATCTATTTCATATGACATTTCAAAATCAAGTGCTAAATCACTAGTTAAAAAACTTGTAATATCTTCTTCATCACTTGCTATTAAATTAATTAAAATCTGGAACTTAGAATCATCTGTAATATATTTACCCATATAAATAGAAGTGTTATTTAAATATCTAGCAAGTGGAGAATATGATGAGTAACTAGAATCATAAATAATTGATTCTAGTATGATATTTTCAACAATACTACTATTTAAACTAAAGAAGTCTAAATTCAGTGTTGAAGCTATAACATTATTTAAAGAAGAAATACTACCTGTATCAATATAACCTAAAGATGAAAATACGCTAGTTGCAGCTGTAGCTATTGAAGCGATTGAATCACTATCAGAAGAAGTAGAGAAAGATTGACCTAATATTTCCATTATTTCTTGCTGACTCTTATTTGGTATACTAGTAAACATTGGATTTAAATTTGTTAATGTTGAATTATTCAACCTTAGAATAATATCTATTGAATCTCCATTTGAATCAATATCACTTAATGTTGCATCTAAAGAAATGACAGGTTCTAATTTTTTTGTTACAGAATTTACATTTAAGGCAAAGGTTCCTTCATTTAAAAAGAAATTCTTTTGGAAGTAAAAAATTTCACCTTGTAAAATTTCAATCGTACCAGTTGGTGAGTAAGTTTTAGTTTCTGAATCAAATTTAATATCAATATTTTGATTCTTATCCATAACTAGTTTTAATATTGGGTTATCGAGATGTGGATAATAGAAAGTATTATTTTCACCAGTAACTACTGTTAAATCACCATTTACTTCTTGAACAGTTTTTATCCAAGATGGTAGATTAACACCACTTCTAATTACACTATCTTTTATCATTAAATCACCACTTAAATAAGAAGTAGATCCATCTGTTGCATATTTAAAATAATTTTTTACTTTAGTATCAATAGTGAAATTCATTCCTAATAATGGTAAAAATGCAGGAATATATTCTGGCATTATCATATCAATTTCAAAGAAATCAAATAAGAAATTTGGTAAACTTATAGTAGAAGATGCTGTAAAATCATATGAATCATTTGTATCTAAATCAATATATTTACCTTTAAAATTATTAGTATATAATTTATCTTCATTGAATAAAATCGTAATATTTGGTGCTGAAATTTCATTATCATAAGTATATAAAGATTTCATTTTGAAATTAGTTGATGTTACCTCCCCATAATATTTTATATTTTTAAATATATCTGTAAAATATAAAGAACCTTTAAAATCTTCGCCATAGAATTTAATTAACTTAACATTAATTATTCTAGCTAAGAATGAAACAGGAAATACTATATTGTTTACATATGCATCTAAATCATTATTTGAATAATCAAAGGTTATATCACTTGCAATACCAAATTCTTTATCAATATTTAAAGATCCATTTTTATTATTTAAATCAATTTTGCTATTAATATTACTAGATGTAAAATCAAATATACCATCTGTTATATTAAAACTACCATTAATATCTTGGAATTTGAAATCTTCATCAATATTTTTTTCCCATAGCAATTCATATTCAGCAACATCTTCAAGTGCTACAATATTTGTTAGATTTAAATCACCATAAACATTATCTAAAAGTCTATAATCGAAATCTTTAATATTTCTTACTTTATTATAAAAATCTAAGGCTGTATTATAATCTAAAGTCTCTATAGAAAAACTATCTTTTGCATTCTCTAATAACGATTTAAAATTAATTAGTAAATTTAAATCTAAACTACTTGTTTGATTAACAACTATATTAGGAGATATTATTTCAGGCTTAGTTTGAATAGATAATTCAACATTTTTAGTATCTAGATTAATTTTAGTATTATTTATTGAAAAATTATTTATTATTAAATTTAAATTTTCAAGTAAATAATTTTCATTTTTAATATATAAATTTGAACTAAAATTAATTAAAGGAATCTCTTCAACTTCATTTGTATCTTCTATAATTGTAGAAGTTCTTTGTTCTGGTAAATTTATAAAAGGAACAAAAGAAATTATTGTTGATAAAATAGTAGTTTCATCAACTGTTATTGCAGATTCAACTGTGTTCACAATTGGTTTTAAAAAAGTACCTGTTTCAAGAATTTCTATTTTACCTTTTAAATCATTAGTTTTATGAAAATCAGTTTCACCAATTAATTTAGAATTTAATAATATTTCTTTATCATTATTAAATAACCTTGCTATATTAAAATTGCTTATGTTTAAAAAGATATTATTAATTTCACCTTCATTAAACAATGAAGCTTCTATACGTTGTGTTGTATTATCACCATATGTGAGATTTAATTCATATGGTAAATTAAAATTATTATGATATAAAGTTAAATATTGAGGGCCACTATATTTAATTGCTCCAGTATAAAAAGTATTATATTTTATATTATGATAATCAACATCATTTAAAAGAATTGAATCTTGGGTAATGTTCCCGTCAAAATTAAAACTATATATATTATTATAAACTAAATTAAATTGTGATAAATCAAACACCCAGTTATTATTGTTTTTGTACTTAAAGCTAACATCACCATTAAATGTAGTATTATCTATGCTTTTTATCAATAAATCATTAAAGTTTAAATCAACATTAATTTGTTCTTTAACAGCTAATTCTAAGTCTAGTCCCAAATTACTATAGGCACTAAACTTTAGATTTTCAATATCACCAAATATTTGTAAATCAAAAATATCTTTACCAAAAGCTATATCAGATTCTATTTTATATATATTATTACCTACATTAATAAATGATCCATTATAATTAAAATTAGTTAAAGCATTAATATTTAAATTAAAATCAGTGCTATTTTTATTTAAACTTTCATTTAAATTTACATACAATATTTCATCACCAGTTTCTATATCTTTAACATTAACTTTTCCATTAATATTATTTCTTAACAGGTTATAATCACCTTCAAAAGCTAATCTATAATTAAACAAGGATACTGAGAGCATATCAAAAGAAAGATTCGAATTATTAATATCTGATTTTAAATTAAAAGAAATATCATACCTGTTATCAATAAAAATAGATTGTTTTGCTAATATAGTTGAATTTAATTTACCAGAAAATCCTTCATTTTCTATAGGTAGACTTCCATCATAATAGATAGAACCTATTAAAATTGTATCGTCATCAAAATAGTTTTTAATAACGGGAATATTTTCATAAATATATGTAGAGAAATCATTGATTGGTAATTCATCCATAATAATTGAAACATTCACATTGTTATTAGATATTGTTTTCTCCATATCTCCATATGCACTAATATTTAAATAATTCCCATAATCAATAGCTGCTTCAACTGTTTGTACATTACCTTCAGCTATTTTTAAAGGACCATTGATAAACAATTCAGCATTAATGTCATTTAATAAATCATCAAAAGATAAATCATTAATTGAAACTGAGGCATTAATCTCTTTTATAAATTCAGTGATTTCAAGACTACTTGATAGTTTTGTGTTAATTTTATGTATTTCATTTGAAAGTACAATATCGGATTGCAAATCTAAGATAATGGACTCATAAGAGTCTTTTAAGTTACTTAATTTAGAAAAATCTAGAACTCCATCAGTATATAATTTTTCATCATTAAGTGATGAAACACCTCTAATTATTAAATTGTTTAAGTTTACATTATTATTATTATTGATAAGATTAAAATCACTAATTCTCAAACTACCTTTATCAAAAAAGGATTTAGATGATAAAAGAGAGAGGTCAATATCATTAAAATTATATAAATTATCTTGATAATTTATATACATATTATTTTCATTATTGAAATAAAAGGACAGCTTTTGATTAACACTAGATAAACCAATATTTGCTTCTTCAAATTTTATATCATCATTATTTAGATTTGATAAAACAAAATCCTTTGGAATTAGAGTTATAGAATAATCTTCAAAATTTGTTTTATATTGAGCTTTTAATTCATCTATTTCTAAATTAATTAAATCATTATCATATTCTGTCTTTTCTAGATTAAAAATTATTTGCCCAACAGTATCTAAATCATATGAAATATTACCACTATTTATGAAAACATTATTTTCATTATTATTAAAATATAAAGAATTTAGAAATAAATTTATTTTTTTTTTATCATATGAAACATTAAAATTATTAGCACTAGCTAAATAATTTTCTCTTTCAAATTTAAGTAAAGAAAAATCACAATTCAAAATATTTAATATACCATTCTTCTCTAAACTAAAATTTAAGTTACTAAATAATGAGTTAAATAAAATATTATTTCTTTCTAAGTTAATACTTCCACTATCAATTGATAATGTAATGTCATTTTTAAATAAAGAAGAATACAATATAGTAGATAAATCTATATATTGTTGATTAATAATTTGATCAAGAATTATTTTATAGTCTAGTTCTTGATTATTTTTTATTTCTTCTTTTCTTTCTAACTTTGATTGAATAGCTATAGTATTATCTTTTATTTTTATTTGAGATAAGGCAGAACTTAAGTCACTTATATCAAAAACAATATTCAAATTTAAGCTTTTAGCTGATATATTCAGATTCAAAGTTTTATCAAAAAAAGCATAACCTATGTAATTAAGAAGACTTTGATTAATCTCTAAATCTTCAATTGTTACAATTTCTAAATTTTCTTTCTTTATTTTTAAACTTTTTATCTTTTGTTTTAACAAAAAAGATTCATTTATTTCTTCAATTTCGATAGAATAACCATTAGGAATTTCAAGGTTTGTAAAAATTGCTTTATTTACAGCTTGTACTGGAGTTTTGGCTTGGAAATTGAATATACCAGCAATTGAAATTAATAGTAATATAAGTATAATTAATGAAATAGTAAAGATTGATTTTAATGTACTATGATATTTCAAGACCTTCCTCCAATAGTATATTTACATTATAATACGAAAAAAAAATTTATTCATTAGTAAATTATAATCAATTATCACATATAAAAGGAAAAAATAAATAAAATGAATGAAATATTAAAAAACTTTATTGTTATCGAAGGCTTAGATGGAGCTGGAACAACAACTCAACTAAAAAAGATAAGTAAAGAATTAGAAAACAACAATTACAAAGTCTATTCAACTTTTGAACCAACAGATAGACCTATTGGAAGATTAGTAAGAGATGTTCTATCAAAAAAATTTATTACAACTCCATTAACTCTTGCAAAATTATATGCAACTGATAGAGAAGATCACCTTTATAATGAAGAAGATGGTATAATAAAACAATTAAATGATGAAAAAATTGTAATTAGTGATAGATATTTTTACTCATCTTTAGCTTACCAAGGATATACATGTGATTTTGATTGTGTAAAAGATTTAAACAACTACCCTAATCCACAAATTTTAATTTATATAGATACTCCTTTAGAAGAATGTTTAAATAGAATAAATAAAAGAAATAATGAAAAAGATATTTTTGAAAATAAAAAGTTTTTAGAAAATGTAGCTAATAATTATGAGAGAGTTATCTCAAGCCTCCCAAAAGATGTTATTTTACTGAGAATAGATGGAACAAAATCTGTTGATGAAATAGCATCCATAATAACAAAAAAATTATTAGAAATTTTATAAAAATTAACCCATATGTTAAAAAAAACATATGGGCATTTTTTAAATATTATCTTTTATTATTTTATAAACATAGCATCACCATAACTAAAGAAACGATATTTTTCATCAATTGCATGATTATATGCTCTCATTATATTTTCTTTTTTAGCAAAGGCCGATACAAGAACTAATAGAGTACTCTCAGGAGTATGGAAATTTGTTAATAATTGATCAACAATTTTAAATTCATAGCCAGGTTTAATAAATAAATTAGTACGCCCCATTCCACTTTTTAATAATCCATTATCATCAACTGCACTTTCTAATGTTCTAACACTTGTAGTGCCTGTTGCAACAATTTTTCTATTATTGATTTTAGCATCATTAATAATTTTAGCAACTTCTTCAGATATACTATATCTTTCAAAATGCATATCATGATCATCTAAATTTTCACTTCTAACAGGCATAAATGTTCCCATTCCTACATGAAGTGTAATTTCTACGATTTCAACACCTTTAGCCTTAATTTTTTCAATAATTTCATCAGTAAAATGAAGACCTGCAGTTGGAGCTGCAACACTTCCTTCATTTTTTGCATAAATAGTTTGATATCTAGTCTCATCGCTAAAGCTATCATCTCTTTTAATATATGGAGGTAGAGGAACATGACCATTTTTTAAGAACCATTCTTCAGAAATTTCTTTATTAAATTTAACAACTTTAGTACTGTCACTTAATGATTCAACAATTTCAGCTTGTAAATCATCATTAAAAGTATATTTTTTTCCAACCCTTTGTTTTTTACTTTTAGTAACCATACAGTTCCATTCAAGTTTATTTAACTCTTCTAAAAATAAGAATTCAACTTTACCACCTGTTTCACTGATAGCATAAGTTCTAGCTTTTCTAACCTTTGAGTTATTTACAACTAAAATAGAATCTGCGTCTATTTGATCAACAAAATCATCAATATCTTTATCACTATATTCACCACTTACTCTATCTAATACGAGCAATCTATCTTTACCTCGTTTATCACAAGGTTCTTGAGCTATTAATTCTTGTGGTAATTCAAAAGTAAAATCTGATGTTTTTAATCCACTTTGTATTTTATCTGCCATGTATTTCCTCATTAACTATAATATTGAAGTATCTAAATCTTGCATTTTTTTAGGAGGTGTTTTATTTAATAATTTATAAGCTTTAGTTGTAACACATCTTCCTCTTGGAGTTCTAATTAAAAAACCTTTTTGAATCAAGTAAGGTTCATAAAAATCTTCTAATGATTCAATTGCCTCTCCTACACTTATTGAAAGAGTTGAAGCACCAACAGGGCCACCACCATAAAAGTCTATTATAGTTTTTAATATATTTCTATCTTGTTTTTCTAATCCTATTGGATCTATACCTAATCTAGTTAAACCTTCATCAACTACTTTTGTAGTTATAACTCCATCTGATAAAACATCTGCAAAGTCTCTAAGTCGTTTAAGTAATCTATTTGCAATTCTAGGAGTTCCTCTACTACATCTAGCTAAGGCAAGTAATGCATCATCATCTATTTTACAATCAATTAAACTAGCACTTCTTTTAATAATCTTACTTAATTCTACTTCATTATAGAATTGTAAATGACAAGTAATACCAAAACGTGAGTGAAGAGGAGATGAAACTTGACCTGCTTTTGTAGTTGCCCCTACTAATGTAAATTTAGGAAGTGGGATTCTCATTGTTCTAGCTGCTGGTCCTTGCCCAATAACCCAGTCAATTTCAAAATCTTCCATTGCAATATATAACATTTCTTCAAGAGCAGGTTTTAATCTATGAATTTCGTCAATAAAAAAGATAGACCCTTCACTAACATTTGTTAAGATACCAGCTAAATCTTTAGGTTTTTCAAGTGCAGGAGCACTTGTCATTCTAATTTCTTTTCCCATTTCATTAGCAATAATACTAGCTAGAGTTGTTTTACCAAGACCTGGAGGTCCAATTAAAAAAGTATGATCTAAGGCTTCATCTCTTTCAATTGCGGCTTTAATAAAAATAGCTAAATTCTCTTTTAATTGTTTTTGTCCCTGAAAATCTTTTAGTTTTTTAGGACGCAATATATTTTCTTGTTCATCGTTTTCATTTTGAAAACTAGTAGAGACAAGAGAATTATTCTTAAGTGCGTCAATTTCAGATACATTATTTTCAAATTCACTCATAATTTATGCCTTTAACTCAAATTTGCAACAGCAAGTCTAAAGATATAAGATTCTATATCATGTTTAGACAAACCTGCTAATTTATCTTTATTAGAATCATAAATTTTATAAACCACTTTTTGTGTTTTATTTTTTTCATATCCCATTTCAACAAGAGCTGCAATTAATTCATTAAATTGATTATTATCATTTGTATGACTACTAATTTCACTCTCATTATCTTTTTCTAATACCAAAGTACCTCTTAGAGCTAATACTAACTTAGAAGCTGTCTTTTTACCAATTCCTGGTAGTCTAGAAAGAGCTGTAATATCACTATTATCAAGCATAATTACAAAATCTTTAAAACTGACACCACCCATTATTTTAAGAGCTCCTTTTGCTCCAATACCAGAAACATTTTGAAGTTGAAGAAAAAACTCTCTCTCTATCTCATCAATAAATCCAAATAAAGTCATTGCATCTTCTCTATGCTGTAAATAGGTAACAATTCTTACATCATTTTTATCCATTAAAACACTTAATTTAGAAGCAGTAGAGGTTGCAACTAATAAATTAAATTCAATACTATTACTTTTTATAATAACATTATTTGATGAAATGCTTACAATTTCACCATAAATTGCATTTATCATATTTTTATCCTACTCATTGATTTTTCATAAAAGGCTAAACACAAAGCAGCAGCTAATGCATCTGCTGCATGATCAGGTCTAGGTCTAGAATTTAATCCTAAATGTAATTTTACCATTTCTTGCACTTGCTTTTTATCAGCAGTTCCATAACCTGTTATAATAGATTTAATCTGTAAAGGTGAATATAGTTTAACATCAAGATTAAGTTGTGACAATTTATGAATTGAAGAACCTATAACCTTTGCAACAGAAATTGCAGAAGAACTATTTTTTGTAAAAAAAATGTCTTCAATTGAACAAATATCAACTTCATAACTTTGAGCTAGTTTTCCTAACTCTTCAGCAATAGTAAATATTCTAAGTTCTTGTTTTATTGATTTATCCGTTTTAACGACTCCAAAAGAAACAGGCCGGGACTTATTACCTATTGAATCAATAATACCCCAGCCTGTATTCGCTAATCCCGGATCGATGCCAAGAATACGCATATATTTTATTCGTCTTCCTCAAAATCATCAGGAAGTTCTAAGTTTGTTGAAACTTGTTGTACGTCTTCTAAATCTTCTAATTTATCAACAATCTTTAATACTTTTTTAGCTTTATCACTAGGTAAAGTAATCATTTGATCAGCAATTTTTTCAACACCAGCTGATTCTTGTTCAAAATTAGCAGCTTGAAGAGCTTCTAAAACATTTGCAAAATCACTAGGAGCTGTTGTTACTTCAATGATACCATCTTCTGTTTCAACATCATCTGCACCATTTTCTAATGCAATTTCAAAAATTTCTTCTTCACTATATTTTTCTTCACTGTATGTGATAATACCTTTAGATTGGAACATGTATGAAACACAACCTGTTGTTCCTAAAGATCCACCTAATTTTGTTAAAGTTGATCTAACATCAGCAGCAGTTCTGTTTTTATTATCTGTTAAAGTGTCAACGATAATAGCAATTCCACCTGGAGCATAACCTTCATAAGTTAATTCATAATAAGTTGCTGCATCAGCTTCACCACTACCTTTTTTGATAGCTCTTTCGATATTATCTTTAGGCATGTTTTCTGCCTTAGCTTTTAAAATAGCTGTTCTAAGTGTAGCATTTGAATCTGGATCGGGGCCACCCATTTTTGTTGCAACTGTAATTTCTTTAATTAATTTTGTGAACTTTTGACCACGTTTAGCATCTGCTATACCTTTTTTGTGCTTGATTGAAGCCCATTTACTATGCCCAGACATATATACCTCTTTATCTATATTAAAATTTATATTATTGCCTAATTCAGTTTTTAGACAAATCCTTATAAAAACTAACATAAAGGATAATAAATTTCAAGTTCATATATATATTTACTATATTTATAAAAACTATAATTCAAATAGAATAATTAACAGTTGTTAGTATAAATAAAACTTATAATTATATCCCTTTCTCAATTTTATCAATAAATACTTGATAAGCCATAATTGTCCCTTCTATCTCAGCTTGCTTAGTATCCCCACGTCCAGTCCAATCAAGTCCTTCATATTTATAATAACTTTCTAATTCTTTTTTTATATTTTCAAGTGAAAAGTCATCTCTATGTTTTTTTTCTTCTAAAGTTCTTAATACTACATTAAAAGTATCATCACATATTTTTTCTAATAATTCTTCCATGAAACAAATATAAAAACATTAAAATCTTTGGTCAATATAAATATTGAAATTAAAAATAGACAGATTATATTCCTTTTAATAAATCCTAATTTTTACTTTAAATATAATTTCTTGACATATATAATAATATCTAATATTCTAAGTACATTAGATAAACATCTAATATATTAACAATATAAGATAAATATCTTATTTAATTAGAGGCTTTAATGAACAAAAATAAAAGAAATATGGGAATATTCTTCTTAGGGTTTTTAATTTCAGGTCTTGGAACTGTTATATATAATTTTGCAATAGGTTTATATGTTTTACAAATAACTGGATCGGGATTAACCTTTTCACTAACCATAATGTTATCTATGATTCCAAGAATTATCATTTCCCCTATAGCTGGTATTTTAGCTGATAAATTTTCAAGAAAGAAATTTATTATATTAATGGATTTTTTATCTTCAGCCCTTTTATTTACGATCTTTTTAATATTAAAAAAAACAGAACTTACCCTACCTATAATTTATATAACAACATTTTTACTTTCCACATTTAATGCCTTTTTCTCAGTAAATATTGACTCTTTAATTCCGAATCTTGTTGATGATGATAAATTAGTTAAACTAAACTCAATTGATTCCTTTCTTGATTCTCTAATAAAGATTGTAGGTCCTATAATTGGGGGATCTCTATATTTGCTTTTTTCTATAAAAGATATAATAGTAGTTAATGCAATTTCTTTTTTTATTTCAGCTATTCTTGAAATCTTTTTCAAAATTGATATTAGTGAAAAAGTTAATTTAGGTATTAATAAAGTCAAAAACTCATTTTTCAGTGATATTAAAAGTTCAATTATTTATATCAAAAATAATAAAATAGTATTGTTTATAATAATAGATGCTATGGCAATTAATTTTATCTTTATGAATTTATCTATTGTTATTCCCTATTACTGTGTAAATGTAATAAAGCTATCAGCAATTAATTATTCTATTATACAAAGCTCTCTACCGTTTGGTATGATTATAGCATCCCTTTTATTTGCTATAAAAAAAACAAATAAGATATTAGTATTTAGTGAAATATATAATAAAACCTTATTAATAGCTTTCACTCATATAGCACTGTTTATACTAACTCTCTTTAGTATTAATAACACTTATAATAATATTCTTCTCTTTCTAACTATATTTATATTTGGCTACCTAGTTTGTTTTATAGATATATTGATGAATACGTCTCTTCAAAAAAATATAGTAGATGAATTTAGAGGGAGAGTTTCAGGTCTTGTAACATCCCTCTCTCAAATTCTATCCCCCATAGCTGTTTTGATTTATGGATTATTAATTGAAAACTTTAGTGTCTCAACTACAATACTTTTTTCAACAACACTTTTTTTAGTAATTAGCTTTTTCTTTAGAAAAGAAAAAAAATATGATAAATTAATAAAAAGGATATAACAATATGGAAAAAATTTATTTTAATGAAAGTATAGACTTTATCTTATTTATAGATACTATTTCTAACATTGATTATTTTAATCAAAAAATTACAGATTTAAAAAAGGATTCTCCTTTTTCTTTTAATGATGAAAATCTTCTTAACTATATTAAATTCATTAATAGATATTATAAGACTTATACCTTTTTAGAAAAAAACTTCTTAATAACTTATTTTAATAATACAAATGTCCTTTTTAATTATCTAAATTATTTATTATTTAGAAAAATGAATTTTAATGATATAAACTTAAATACCTTTAAAAACTTTTTAAACCATTATTATGCTACTGATATAATGTGCCGTTTAAGTGAAATAGAATTAATTACTATAATTAACTCTAAAGATGGTAATTTAAATAATAATATTGATGTTTTAAAATCTGCGAATTTAATTTTATCTATTATTGAAGATTCTGATGTACTATCTTCTTTTACTTTAGAATTAAATAAAATTCATGAAAAATATAAAAAGGATCTTTTCAATAATGATAAAGAAACTATAAAGAAAAGCATTATTAACATTAATAATGAATTAAATAACAATAGTGATGAGTTTTATAAAAAAATTAATAACTTCTATGATTCAAACACCATTAAAGATTATAAGCTAATATATAGCTATTATTGCCCTTATATTTATAACATTCATTTATCAGCAAAACATATTGTATTTGGAGATTTCATTTTAAATTCAAAAAATGATGATGAAGAATATTTTATACTTTTAGCCAAATATTTAAGCCAACCAAAAAGATACAAAATCATAAAACTTTTATCAAATAAACAATATTACTCTAATGAATTAGCAAAAGAATTAGATTTAAGTGCTGCGACAATGAATTACCATATTAATAAACTATATGATTTAGGCCTAATTAACGTAGAAGAAGGTAAACAAAATAAACTTTTTATTGATTTAAATAAAAACCGTTTAAAATATTTATTAAAAGGTATACAAAAAGATCTTCTATCTTAAATATTTATCAAGAAAAACAGAAATATCTAAAATAATCGTATCTAATAAAAGAAAACCATCTTCTGTTAAATGAAGAAAATCACCACTTATTTTATATAAATTATCACCTAGAGTATTAAAGGCTTTTATAACTATATCTTTTTCAATTTGAAAATGTGCTTTTAATGTAGGAAAATTTAATCCTCTATTATTTCTAAGGGTTACTATAAGGTATTCATCTAAATATTCACTTTTAGATAATTCTTCAACTTCATACTCATTAAATAAATCACTTTTAATATAACTGTTGATACTAGATGTATTTGTTAATCTTATCAAAGTATTCTCATCAAAAAGTGTTGAAGCTGAAGAAGATCCGAGTGATATATAAGGTGATAAATCCCAATATCTTAAATTATGTAAGCATTTATTATTATCTTTTGTAAAATTAGAAACTTCATAATGTTCAAAACCTTTTTTTTCTAAATATAACCAAAGATTTTCTAATAAATCTTTTTCAAATAAATCATCATTTTTATTTATTATTTTATCTTTAACTAGATTATATAAATGTGTACCCTCTTCTACACTTAAACAATAAAGAGATAGATGTTTTAAATTAGTATATTTTAATAATGTATCAATATCTTTAATACTATCTTCTTTTTTTTGTGTAGGTAATGAACTCATTAAATCAAAAGAATATTTTATACTTGTATTAAGGGATAGATATTCTTTTTCAGTTATTAAATTATTTTTTATAAAATAATTATTCTTTAAATCTATTTTTAATAAATCTAAATTACTTATAATCTTTAAAGCTTTAATATTATCATTATATCTAGCATTTCTACCTAATAATTCTAAAATTTTATCATCAAATGATTGAATTCCAACTGATATTCTTGTAGCTAATCCTTCTTTAAATAAATTAATATATTCTAAAGTTAATGATTCTGGATTAATTTCAAAAGAAGTTTCTTTTGATGGTCCTATTTCGATTAACAGTTCTCTAAGTCTCTTATAACCTAAAACTCCAGGATTTCCCCCACCAATAAATACAGTATCATAAGGTTTATTATAATATGATTTTAGAACTTTTATTTCTTTCTTTAATTTAGACAAATAAGAGTCAACTTTCACTTCATCCCAACATTTACTACTTTCACTGTAAAAAGCACAGTAATAACATTTAGTATTACAAAAAGGGATGTGAATATATAAAGAGAGAGAATCTTGTTTTTCTAATAAATTAAGATATCTGTTATTTATCATTGATTTCCTAAATAACTAATTCTATTTAAAGGCCAGAATCTAAAGAATACTCTACCAATAATAGTATCTTGAGAAACAGGTCCAAAATATCTACCATCTCTAGAATTATCTCTATTATCTCCTAAAGGAAGTACATAATTATCTGGAACTGTTATACCATTATCAAATTGGTTAAAACTAGATCTTGATGAAAAATCACTTGGATCGATCTTATATTCTGTGTAATTTTTTATTTTCATAAATTGATACATATCTTTTGGATAATTTGTATCAGTTAATTCACTATAGTCATTCATGTAATATGAAGGAGTATAAGTAGAATTTGATAAGTTTTTATCTCTGTATGCTACTAATGCAGCCCAAGCATTAAGTCCTGAATAATATGAATCATCAATTAGTCTATTTGGACCTAAACTTAATTCATTAGCTTCTCTATAATCCATTTCATTTACAAATTCATCACTTCCAGATACTCTAATTTCAACATTGCCATCAACAAATCTAACTGTGTCATTGTTCATAGCAGCAGCTCTTTTTACATAAAGTCTTTCTGCTGGAGTTCCATCTTCATTTTTATCAATGTTAACTAGAGAAAAAGTTGCTGAAAATAGCATTTGTGCTGCAACATCAAATAAAGGACCTTTTGATTCATATTCAGGATTGTAGAATGTAATTATATTATCTCGTCTTACTACTCTGTTATTTGAACCTAGTTTAATACCACCTGGCCACACTTCTAGTCCATAAACATTTTTATTTACGAATACCCTATCCCCAACTAACATAGTTTTTTCCATAGATGGAGTTGGTATTACAAATAATTGGAATATATATTGGTTAAGAAGTAGTATTACTACTACAGCGAAAACAAGGGCATCAACCCACCCTTTTACTTCACCCCAAAAAGTTCTTTTTACTGGATGCTCTTTTTTATATATTTTCAAAGCTTTACGCTTTGTCAAATATTTTATGCTAAATTTTTCAACTTTATCTAAAAATAAACTCATGATAACAACATACAATAAACTAAAAGAGTTGACAAGGATTAAAGCTATAAGTAACTTGTAAGATATGAAAGAAATAAAAGACTTACCTGAGATTGATGACGTTGTATTACCTAAAGTTGGTAACATGAGACCTGGTGTTTATGTATTAGCTTTAGTTGTTTTTGTAGTTTTATTAGTTATTTTTTTAATTGGCTTTTTACCAGGGATTTTAAACGGTGGTAAATTTGTTAATTTTAATAGCGAAATAGATAATGTTGGTGTATATGTTGATGGAAATTACATCAGTGGAACACCTGCACAAGAATTTATAGAAAGTGGTGAACATGAAGTTGTTTATAAAAAAGCTTCTCAAATTATTGCAAAAGAAAATATTACAGTAGGTCATCCCCTTTTCTTAACTTATATCTTTCATAGATACCAAAATGTTAATTTAGAATTCAATGAGTTAACAACTGAGAAAATTAATCACATAATTAATTATGATATTAATTTAATCATAGATCAAAGTTCTATTTTAACTTTTAATGCTATTACAAACTATATTCCTTATTTTTCTCAATATGCTAAAGATGCTGTTGCTTTTGAATTAAGCGAAAGTGAAATAAAAGAAGATTTGAATCTAGCTTCTTCATTTATAACATCTGTTGAAATGCTTGAAGATGCAAAAGCTGCTTATGATTATATAGGGATTGATGCAGATGATTCTTTACTAAAAGCTGAAGCTTTATTTAATGGTGATTCAAATAATATAGGTAAAGCCTTTAAAAATGTAGAAATAAATACAACTATTGATACTTTAAAGATAAGTGATAAAGCTATTATTTCTACTTTAAAAGTTGAACCAACTTCATTTGTAATGGGAGATACTACTTACAATACTTATCCAAGTATTAACGAAGCTGGTATTGAAATAAACTTAGATAGTAGTTTCTATTTATCTAAAACTCCTATTTCTAACTATTTATATTCATTATTTATTGTAGAAAACCCAACTTGGGCAAAAAGTAATATTGAATCATTATTAGAAAAAGGACTTGTAGATGAAAATTATTTAAAGGGTATTAGTTTATCAACATCCTTCCCTTCTCTTGAGCCTATTACTAATATAAGTTATTATGCTGCAGAAGCTTTCTGTACTTGGTTAAGTGCTGAAACAAATACTAATATATTCATTCCAAGCGAAGAACAATGGACTTTAGCTTGTTTTGGATCAACTAATTACATTGAAAATACTTATAGTAATTCATTAATTGCTACAACAAGTGATGATAATCAATTTGACTTAATGTTAGGCGGGGTTTGGGAATATACTAGCACCCCATACATCCCATTAAGTAAAGTTGTTGATAATAGAGATAGTTTAATTATTCAAACTCAAGAAAATTATACTACTGATATAGTTGTCAAAGGCGGCTCTTTATTAAATAATTCAGTTGATATTAACAGAGTTGGTGCAATGAAAAAATCTGCATGTTTTGAATATATGGGATTTAGAATTGCTTATACTAAATAAATTATAGGTAGATTAATAATGAAAGATAAATCAGATCAAAATAAATTCTTATTAAAAAATAAAAAAGCTTATTTCAACTATGAAATTGTTGAAACACTTGAATGTGGTATGAGCTTAGCAGGTACTGAAGTTAAAAGTATGAGAGAAGGAAGATTTTCCTTCACTGATAGTTACGTTACTATTGAAAATGGTCAATTACTACTTTTACAATTTACAATTCAGCCATACAAGCAAGGTTCTATTTTTAATCATGAACCAGAAAGAAAGAAAAAACTTTTAGCTCATAAACAAGAAATAAAAAGACTAAAAAGAAAAATTGATGAAAAAGGTTTAACTCTTGTTCCAACTAAGGTTTATTTAAAAAATAACCTAATTAAAATGGAAGTTGGCCTTGCTCGTGGTAAAGCTCTTCATGATAAAAAGAATGCTATTAAAGAAAGAGATCTTAAAAAAGATGCTCAAAGAGAATTAAAAAGACTTAAGTATTAATAAGTAACACAGTATTACTAAATACTGTGTTTAATCTTAATAATATCTTATTTTTTATTTCTTTTACTTATCTATATATTGTAGTTGTATTTTTTGTTTATTGGTATGAATTACCATTTTTTAAACTAAATATGTAATAATAACTTAAATTAGGGACCCTTGTACCAATTCTATTATTTCTATTACCTCGTTTTACATTACGTTTGTTATCACTCATAACTAATCCTCTCAAAATATTAATTGTGATAATTTAGGGATTGCCCCATATTTTCCTATTAAATAATTTTTTTCATAATTTTCATCTTTTCTTATTTTATTTCCATCTTCACTTTTAAAATCAACTAATGAATATAATGAAGAAATACCATCAAAATTTTTTTCAGTAAACCAAAATTCATCACGTCTTAAAGTATCTGATTCTAATAACCATGAATCATGAGATGTAAATAATAATTGTGCATTTTTATTATTAATTTCAGGATTAGCAAAAGATAAAATAATGCTTCTAACTAATAATGGATGCAATCTAGCATTCAATTCATCAATTAAAAGTACACTTCCATTTTTAAAAACATCTTGAAAATACTGATAAAGTGAAAACATTTTTAAAGTACCAGCTGATTCTTTCTCTATAGGAATACTTACTGTTTTATTTGTACCATTAACTTTATGTATAGATTCAATGTTATATATTTTTCTTTTATTATCATTGATATTGTTTGAAAATGATACTTCAACATTAAATCCTATAATTGAAGGATCAAATGTTGAAAGATATTTAACTACACTATTTTGAACTTCTTTTTCTATAAAATTAACAGGTAAAGTTTTAGAAATAAAATAATTATTTAAGGGACCCCCAAAATCAGCAAATTTATTTTTTGAGAACCAATCCCTAACTATTTTAAGTTTTTCTATTCTAAGTTTAGCTCCTAAAGACACAATAAGAACTTCTTTCCCTAGAGAAATTTTAATATTATCATGACTCTTTTTAGGTAAACCACTTAAATCAAGTTTGTTTTCTAAAATATTTCTATAAAATATAGTTCGATAATTTCCTCTAGAGGTTTTAGCCTTATAATTTAACCATTCTTCTTCAACTTTTCCCTCTCTTATTGAAAATCCATAATTATATATTTTTTCATCGTCAGGATTTTGTACTGTAAAATAAATTTCAAATTCTGAAGGATTTTTTTTAGAATCCAAATCAAATAAAAAAGGGATATTAGAAAAAAAATCTAATTTATCATTTTTTTCTTCATCACTATAGGAAAACGAATTTAAAACATAATTTGTCATATAAGAAAAAGCATCAATTACATTAGTTTTACCGCTAGCATTACCACCATAAATTACAGATAAAGGTAATACTTTTTGGTTACTAACATTACGTACATGTATATTAAATTCAGAAATCTTTGTTGCAGAAAAATCTAGAGAAGTTTCATTCTTAAAAGATTTAAAATTTTTAAATTTAAATTCTATTAACATAATTATTCCTCTTATTTATAATATAATGATAAAAATATACAAAATCAACAATTTAATGAGATAATTTCTCAATTATATGTATAATATTATTATTTTTTATATATTTTCTCAATTTATCAATCCAGAAAGAGATCTCATAACTAAATCAATATCTTTATTTTCTAATTCTTGAATTATATGAAGATAAGTTTTTTGAGTAGTTGTCATACTAGAATGCCCCAATCTTCTTGCTACACTAGCTATTGAAACTCCAGCAAATAATAATAAAGAAGCATGTGTGTGCCTTAATCCATGAATAGAAATAATAGGAATATTCGATTTTCTACAGTACCTTGCTAAAATATCGTTAACTGTAGAATTATAAACCAGTTTATTAGCAAATATAGGTTCATCTTTTGGTAAATATTTTTTAATTTCTGATAACTGTATTACTAATTGCCAATCTATTTGGACTTTTCTAATAGAAGACCCTCTAGTGTAAATTATAATAAACTTCCCTATTTATTATTTTTATATTAAAATAGTTATTAACTAATGCAAAAACACTGAGGAAATGAAATGATTATCTATGAAAATACTAAAACAGGGTTTATAAATGATGTTAATTCAGGTTTATATGTACAAAAAATAGAAAGTATGGTATTTGATAAAATGCATCGAAAAACAAGCCCTAGTGAAATAAACTCATGGATGAATTCATTGATTCGAATGAAAGATGTTATTGATGACAATGATATACCTGAAGATGTTGGTGTTGCAATCGAATATAACATCCCAACTACATCAAAACGAGTAGATTTTATTTTATCTGGATATAATAAAAATAAAGAAATGGAAACTTTATTTGTAGAATTAAAACAATGGCAAGAAGTAACTGAAGTAAAAAATCAAGAAGATGTTGTAAAAACTTATACTGGCAACGGCAATAGAATAGTTGCACATCCTTCCTATCAAGTATGGTCATACACAGAATTATTAAAAAATAGTAATAAAAATATTCAACTTAATAATATAAAATTAAATCCTTGTGCTTATCTACACAATTATAATATAAAGAATAATGATCCAATAATTGATTCGAAATTTGACAACATTATAGAAAGAGCCCCTATTTTTACAATTACGGATAGAGATAAGCTTAAACAATATATCAAGAAGCATATAAAATATGGTGATAAATTATTATCTCTTGAAATGATAGAAAAAAGTGAACTTTATCCTGCTAAATCTCTACAAGATAGTATTTTTTCTATGTTAAAAAAGAATCCTGAATTTATTATGATAGATGAGCAGAAAGTTATTTATGAACAAATTTTAAATTTTACAAAACAATCAAAGTTAGATAATAAAAAAAGAGTTATTATAGTAAAAGGAGGCCCTGGTACAGGTAAAACAGTTGTAGCCATAAATTTACTAGTAAAAATAATTAATATGGGGATTTTTTCATCATATGTTACAAAAAATAGTGCACCTAGAGAAGTTTTTTACCAAAAATTAAAAGGAAAAGATTTTAAGACAAAATACATTAAAGGTTTATTTTTAGGCTCAGGTTCTTTTATAAATACTCCTAAGGATAGTTATGGTTTATTAATTTGTGATGAAGCACATAGACTAAATGAGAAATCTGGAATGTATCAAAATCTAGGAGATAATCAAATTAAAGAAATAATCGAAGCATCTAAAACTTCAGTATTCTTTATAGATGAAAATCAAAGAGTTACTTCGAAAGATATTGGATCAATTACTGAAATAAAAAAATGGGCAGATACATTAAATGCAGAATGTTTTGAAACTGAATTAACTAGCCAATTTAGATGTGGTGGATCTGATGGATATTTATCTTGGATAGATAATACTTTGCAAATTAAGGAAACAGCAAATATATCTTTAGAAGGAGTTACATACGATTTTAGAGTATTTGATAGTCCAAATGAATTAAAACAAGCTATTATAAATAAAAATAAAATAAAAAATAAATCTAGGTTAGTTGCTGGATATTGTTGGAATTGGATTAGTAAAAAGAATCCGTCTGAAAATATAAATGATATTGTTATTGATGATTTTGAAATGCAATGGAATTTAAGTCAATCTAAATTACCTTTTGCCATAGATGATACTTCAGTTAATCAAATAGGATGTATTCATACTTGTCAAGGTTTAGAATTTGATTATGTTGGTGTTATTATAGGAGATGATTTAAGATATGAAAATGGCGAAGTAATTACAGATTACACTAAAAAAGCCAAATCTGATATCTCTTTAAAAGGTCTTAAAGGTTTAGCTAAAAAGAAAAATCCAGAAGCCTTAAATAAAATTGATTTAATAATAAGGAATACCTATAGAACTCTAATGACTAGAGGATTAAAAGGTTGTTATATTTATTGTACTGATAAAAATCTTTCTAACTACTTTGAAAAATGTATTACTCAAGAAATTATAGGTAAATAAAAATAAATTGATTAACAAATAGTTAAATATACTTTTACCGTTTGTTAAATATGTTATTTATAATTTCTTATATCTAAGTACTTACCTTCCATCCATTATTAACTAAATCATCAAGAGATTCATATGTTGCTAATAATTCATCAGTTTCATAATCATAAATAGGATATTTATAATTTGCAGCATCCATTAACTTAATATAGCCATAGCTTCCATCTATATGATCTAAATTACATCCTTTATTTTTCCCAGATAAATCAAAGCAAAAGGCTATTACATCTAGTTCATCAATAATCCTTTTAGTTTTTAATTTTTGATCCTTACTCCATTCTTTTTGTTTCATACTTTTTCTCCTTTTTGTTAGTTAAATAATAACTTTATTATATATTAAAGTCAACTTTTTAACTTACTTTTATTATATAAATAGATAATATTTCACTATCTTTAATTATATATGTTTATCTAATAAGAAGTTGCTGAAAAAATGTAGAATAAAATATTAGAAAACTACAAATATTATAAGAATGACAGATTTATAAATACCAAAAAAAAACATATTAAAATTGCGTATTTCTTCAAATTTACTGTTGTTCTAATCCTCATTAGATGTTAACTTGTTTCATAAAATAATCTTAATAAGTAGGAAAAAAATAGTATAACTATTTAATGGTACAAAAATGGATAAATTTAAGAATACAGCGGACTTATTAGTCGAATGTCTTGAAACAGAAGGTGTTGAATACATCTTTGGAATCCCTGGTGAAGAAAACTTAGATGTTATGAATGCTCTTGAAAAATCAACAATTAAATTCATACCTACACGACATGAACAAGGAGCAGCATTTATGGCTGATGTTTATGGACGACTTACAGGTAAAGCCGGAGTTTGTTTATCAACTTTAGGGCCTGGTGCTACAAACTTAGTAACTGGCGTTGCAGATGCTAATATGGATGGAGCTCCTTTAGTTGCGATAACTGGACAAGCAGGTACTGATAGGATGCATTTAACATCACATCAATATGTTGATTTAATTAAAATGTTTGAACCTATTACTCAAAAATCTAAAGAAATTGTTAGACCAGATACCGTTAGTGAAATAGTTAGAATTGCTTTTAAATACGCAGAAAATGAAAAACCAGGAGCAACTCATATAAACTTACCTTGTAATATCGCAAAAATGAGAGTTGAAGATAAGCCTATGAAAAAAGTACCTGTGCAAAAAGGTTACGCTACAGCTTCTTCAATAGAAAAAGCAGCTATTGCTATTTCAGAAGCTAAAAATCCTATTATTTTAGTTGGTGCTGAAGCTGCTAGAAATAATACTAACAAAGCAGTTACTTCAATTGCTGAACATTTAATGTTACCTACCCTTAATACTATTATGGCAAAAGGTGTTATTTCATGGAAAAATAGATATAGTATGTGGACTTTTGGAATTCCACAAAAAGATTATCAAGACATTCTTTTTAATCAAGCAGATTTAATTATTGCTATTGGTTATGATCTTGTTGAATGTGCTCCTAGAAAATGGAATCCTAACAGAGATAAAAAAATAATTCACATTAGTAGTAAACCTGCTCACATTAATAAATATTATGAACCAGAATGCGAAGTTCTAGGCGATATCGATTTTTCTTTAAATGAAATAAAAAGAAGAGCAAGTAGAGATGAATTCCCTAAATGGGCTTTCAAAATAAAAAAAGAAATGGAAACAGATTATGAAAGTTTTAAAAATGACAGTTCCTACCCTATGAAACCTCAAAAATTATTATATGATGTTAGAAAAGTGATGGATTCTAATTCTATTTTAGTTTCCGATGTTGGAGCTCATAAAATGTGGATAGGTAGAGAATATAATTGTGAATTACCACAATCCTGTATTATTTCTAATGGTTTTGCAACAATGGGAATTGCTATACCGGGAGCAATTGCTGCTAAGTTAATTAACCCCGATAAAAAAGTACTAGCTATTAGTGGTGACGGTGGATTCATGATGAATATGCAAGAATTAGAAACTGCAGTTAGGTGTAAAATTAATTTCGTTGCTATAATATTAGCAGATAATGCTTATGGATTAATAAAATGGAAGCAAGATGAACAATTTGGACATCATTGTTTTGTTGATTTTACTAATCCTGATTTTGTTACTTTAGCTGATTCCATGGGTTGTGTCGGTATGAAAATTGAAAGCAATGAAGAATTTATTCCTAAATTAGAAAAAGCTTTTACAATGGACAAACCTGTTATTATTGAATGCCCTATCGACTATAGCGAAAATATGAAATTAACTAAAAAATTACAAGAAATAACAGAAGGAAGACTAAAATAATAAATTAATTTCTAACCTATAATAATTGCTCCTTATAACATTACAAATAATCCTAAATTCAGGTTATTACAGTAATTAAGGAGCATATCTTATAAAAATAGAATTTATTTTATTATTAATTAATGAATGAAAATAAAATTAATTTTTTATAAAAATATTAATCTTTTCAATTACATATTTTAAAATATTTATTGATTCTACACAATTATTACTTTCTAATGAATGGTTAGCATTTTCAATAGAAATAAGATTTAGATTAAAGCTACTTTGACTTAATGCAGTCATATCTAAATCATTTTTATACTTATCATTATCACCATATATTAATAAATTATTTATATCATTTTTAGAAATAAATTTACTTATTTGATATGCTGAAGTTCCTGGAGTTAACCAAATTGCGCCTTTAGTTCTATGATAAATATTTTCAGAATGTAATAATTTGTAACAAGCAGAAGTCCCTAAAGACTTACCAATAAACATTAATTCTTCATAGTCTAATGATTCAATATATTCTTGTAAATTTGATACATCTTTATCAAATATTTTATCCTGTTCACTTTCACTTAATTTTATAAAATCTTGATTTTTGGAGTATCCAAAATCAATTTGTAATATATCACTTTCTTTATTTTCGAGTAATTTATTTACATAGTAGAAAATAGGCATTGTTAAATCATAAGCAAAACCTGCTAATAATATAGTTAATCTTTTATTACCATTTGATTTTAAATTTATTTTACTATTTTCACTGTAAAAACTAAAATTTAATTCTTTATCATACAATCCACTCATATGTATAATATACACAACTATTAGTAAAAAGAAAAATGTTTTTTTCTAAAAATGAGTAAAAATAATAACAATTACAAAATAGTATTATAGTTTTTATAGAAAAATCATTTATATT
>NZ_JBNAIC010000074.1:0-8200 GCF_050031695.1 Pleomorphochaeta sp.
TAATTCTAATTTGCCTATTACTACTATTTGAGACAACTTATTGGGAATAAATTTTGTTATATTCCCTAAATAATCTTTATATATTAACAATCCTGATTCATAATTTAATTTCCCGTTATTTGATACTAAATAAGCTATCATCTTTCATTCCTAACTAATAAAATAATCTCTTATTTTATTCATAAACAATTTATAATCTAATGAGTACTCATTAAATTGTTCTTTAGTAGAAATTAATTTACTAATTAAATTATCAATATCACATAAAGCTTTATCAATATTATTAGAAGAATCTAGTTTATTAAGAGTATTGTTTATTGCATATAAAGAAATTCCTTTTACACTATGAGCTATTGGTAATTTATTTCTTAAATCTTTAAATGCTGCAAAATCGGAATATTTATCCATAAATAACATATATTCACCAACAACTGTATCTATACTTATGTAATCTTTTACCCATCTTAACAAACACTTTCTTGTATTTCTATTCATAGGTAAATGTATTTTTTCTAAATCAGTATTAATTAATTTATTCTTAATGTCCTTATATTTATTAGTTATAGGATATAAGTTAATATTATTTTCTAAAAATAAATCAACTTCTATAAAACTTCCATATTTATTATTGAATGTCAAACTATCTAAATTAAGTGCTCTTACTATCATAAAATCAGCTAAAACATCCAAAAGAGCACTCATTAATGCCATAGTATAAAAATAATCTTTATTGTTTAAACTAAGCTTTATATTAGATAGAGTTTCATATAATAAATAAGGACAATTTATATTTGAATAGTCAAAACTATTAGGATCTGCGTCTAAAATATAATTTAAATTTCTTTCAATATTTATTATAATATCATTAAAAATATTACTTCTTCGTTTTATACTTTTTATTTTAATTAAAGCATCTTCAAATTTATAATTTTTTCTATATATAAAATAGTCGACTATATCAATAAGAGGTTCATAAATAGATAAATAACTGCCTTTAATAAAACTCTTTGCATAATCATAATTTCCTATACTTAGATAAGTTTCAAGTTGATTGAGTAAATTTTCCTTTTCAGTCTTCGAAAATTGATCCATTTCCTTGACAATTACATCACGATATTCATTTTTATTAGAAGCGTAAAATTGCTTTATACTAGGTTTTAACCTTGCACAACTTTGAGATAACCCCAATCCCATTGCAGGTGTACCCTGAGCAATTGATATTACCGTATTATCTAAATTCATTTTTGATAAGATTTCACTATATGTAGATATTATAACACTGTAATCAGAAGGATCTGCATCTATTAATACATATTTAAAAGTAATTTTTGGAAAGACCTTTTTACCAAATTCACCATTCAAGATATTTATCAACAAAAAAGTATCTGAATTTTTAATAGGATTTTGTTTAGTAATAAAACATAGGACTTCTGTAATCTCCTGATAACTAATTTGATTTATCTTATCTATTTCTGCCTTTAAAATTGGGAATTCTAATTTTTCTATATAATGCTTATTATTATCAGCATCTATAAATTCTATATCTTTTCCATTAACAATTTCTCCTTTATCATTAAAAATTTCACTTTTATTCTCTATAGAATTCACCAAATTTTTTAACTCAATAAAATAATTGTTCCTTTTTCTAAATACAAAAAGATTTGTGGATTTTTTGCAATGTAGTTGTAAATCACTATTTCCTAAATTAACTATAAGTCTCATATCAATCCTCAACTTCTGAAATTATACAATATCCTGGTAAAAAAAGGTTGTTTATAAGCGCATAGCTATTACCACCTTCAATATTAATTTTCTCATTCTTAATTTTTCTATTTATACTCATGTTTTGTTCTATATTATAAGTAATATTTTCTATTCCTGAAAATCTACCTAATTTTAATAAAGCACTATCATCTAATAAATTTTCGTTAATAATTTCACGCATAGAATCTTGTACTTTATTAGGAAGTTTGTATCTTTTCTCATTATAGTTTTGAATATAAAAATCATTTAAACTATTTAAAATTTCTTTAAACTTTGAAAATTTACTTAATTCAGAATAATTGTTTATTTCTGAGGATATAGATATTGTGCCTTTTAATGATACAGTTTTATTACTAATACATAAGGCATCAGACATTGATGTAAATACTGATAAAGGTTTTCTTTTTGTTTTAATTGATACTTCCCCTATATAGCCATTAATAGATGGACTTAAAAACTCAAAATCACTTACTTTAATAAATTTAAAAGGGTCATTTTTTACATCACCTTTTCTTACATTCATTACAAATGATTCAAAATCTTTTGTTTTTATATATTTATCTCTTCCACGAAAATTTTCAATATAATCATTTTCTTTTATATCTTTGTTAGAGACAATTGATTGAATTAGAGCTGTTCTTAGAGCTCCTTTTATTGATGATCCAGGGATATATGGTTTATCATTTATTTTTTTAACAATACTTTTTTCAATTGATTGAAAAGGTTTATTTTTTAGTAAATCTTCCCCTGATGATAAATAACTTAATGGTCGAGCAATAATATTTGGTATTTCAGTAGGATTATCCTTAAGAGTTTTCAATATCAAAGCTTTAGCTGTATTATCAAAGTGTTTAGCTCTTGTTTCAATTCCTTCTGAAACTGCATTAATATATTTTTCTCTATCTTTAGAATCCATTGTTTTTATCAAATTTAATAAGTTTATTTTATATAGTTTATTAGATTCCTTATCAAAAAATAATTCACCATATTCATAAGCATCTCCACTGTTTATAATAACGGGCGTCAAGATATTTATTTTTACATTATATGTTGTCCAGTTTTTTATTTTATTCATTTTTCTTCCTCATTATTCAAATACAAAGGAAAAGCATATCCATAACTACAGATATTTGAATTCTCTTGAACATTTTCAATTATTGAACCTTTTCCTACTGTAAATATTGACCCAGGTTCAAAAAATAAAATAGGGTATTTATTATAGTTTTTGTCACTAGATAAACATCTACCCACAATTCCAAAGTAATAATTACTTTGATAATATAATGGTTTTAAATCTTTTCCAGAACTTCTACTAAGAGTAGTAAATATTCCCCCAGTTTCATAACTAAACAATCTATCTTCTTTTTTAGATAATTTTTCAATTGTGATTGTAAAATTCCCTTTACCTACACTTTTATCACCACCTAGTCCAAAGATATTAAAATAATCTATAATTTTATTTAGAGTATTAATCCATTTAGTTTCTTCATTCAATAATTTTATATATATTACAAAAGTCTCATTTGAATATAAAAAAGTTTGATTAAATAAACCTCCATCATTTGCTATCCATGTATTTCTTGAAATAGAAGTTTTAATCTCATTAATTTCACGAATTTTAGGTTGTTTATCTATTTTTGCAAGCTTAATTTGATTAATATCAGTTTGATACTTAAACAAAACATCTAGGGGAATCCATTTATTTTTTTTATTGCTTTTAGCTAATTTTCTATTTTCCCTATCCTCAGTAAACGTAGTTTGCTTATTAGACTTTATAGGGGGTAATATTATTTTAGGAAAATATCCACTTGGCATCATATTACTAATTAAAAATGGGGGTTCTTTTTTAAATACTTCTACAAATTCACTTGCTGCATTTGGACCTTCTAAATCAGAAATTGCCCAAACCATCTGTCCCCAAATTTGATCAGCTGTAAATAAATTTGAAAATCCTGATTTTGGTTTAAGACATATTTTTAAGTTTTTCATTTATAACTCCAAATTTAGTTCTTCAGTACCCCAATATAAGTCTTTAAATTTCACTTTTCCATAACCTCTAGAACCACTTCCACCTAAAGTATCTTGTTCTAATAAATATAGCCCCTTAGTAATTAGTTCTTTAAAATCAGCTTCACTATCTGTGTCGAAAATTCTAATATTCATTTCAAAATCAAAAGATAGTCCTGGAATAACCCTTTCAATATTCCTTGGAGATTCAGCAGTACCTGATAATCTATCAATACTATTTTCTGATTTTTCTTCTGTTGGTAATATATTTTTGGATTTTATTTTTTCAATAGAACTTTTTGATAGAAAACAATCTCTAAAAACTATTCTTGTCATATTTGTTTTTGAAGTATCCCCAAATACTTTTGGGATAATATTATCAGTATTTTCGGTTGAAGAAGGTTTGCCATCAGGACATATTCCATAACTTAGTTCAAGTAAAGAACGTATTTTACCTTTTATTGAAGAACCAGGGATATATGGATATCCATCTATTGGATTTTTAATTACAGCAGAATCAATACCTCCAATATGAACTTCAGCATTTCCTGCGCCTATATGTAATCCGGTCAATATATCAATTATTCCATTAATTTTTACTATTTTCATACTCATATTTTCTAATTCTCCTTTAATTATATCTTTTATATGTTTGTTTTTTATTATTTTTTTGATAAGTATTAGTTCGTAAGCTAGTTGGTTTTGAATAATATTTGGTATATCCAATCAAAGCTTGATAAAATAAAATAAAATTGTCAAAATCTTTTAAATTATCTATTTGATCAACTTTTTTTACAATCTCGTTTCTAAAATCATTGTGAATAATATCGCGACCAACACTATAAGCTAATTTTGCTTTAGAAAAAGCAATTAATGGAAGTATATTTTCTTTAAAAGATTTTTCAGATTCTTCATCTCTATGTGCTTTTGTATGTAATAATAAAAAATCATCATAAAATTTCCTAATTTGAGTAGACGAAGCTTTTGATTTATTTCTTGCATCTTCCATTTCTTTTATCGCTATTTTCTCTGGTTCATTAGTTAATAGGTCTTTTGTTAATTCTAGCATATAATTCCTCCAATTATTCTCTAAATTCATACATAGTATGTATTAATGCAACTTTGAATTTTTCAATTTCTCTATAGTTTTTATAGTTATCAATGTGATCCAAAAAGAAATTAAATATTTCTATTTTTGCTTCTTCATCATCATTTTTTATATTTCTTATTAAATCATATCTAAGTTTAGATTGTACTGACCATTCTCTTATCTGATTTTTTAGAATTGTTGATTGATTTTCATTAAGATTCAATTCATTATCATTGGATAAAATATCATTTACATATTTATATACTCTATAAACAAAACTTGATGAAAGATCATATTCATTTCTAAATTTTGTTAATTTTGATATATCATCACTTAATATTCTTAATTCTTTTTCATCAAATAAAACATTAAAATATGAAGTACAATTTTTACCTTCTCTTTCTTTAGCTCTATCATCTAATTGAATATTAGCTTTTTCATTAAGTAATGCAAAAGGTTCATGATGATGCCCTACCACAATACCAGTTGAAAAATGAATATTTTTATTATTACAACAATATAATCTAAATTTTAACTTTAAGGTTTCTATAAAATCTATCGCTTGGTTCCATGGTAAAATAATAAATACATCGTCTCCGCCTGAAATTACGGTATATGCTTCAGGATAATCTTTTTCTAAAATATTTTTCACATATACATTAAAGAATTGATTTAGCAATCTAGATAAAGTTACATATCTCGAAATAGTATATATTTCTTTAGGAAAACCACTAATAAATATTTCACCTAGATTATCCACATCAATTTTTACATAAGCTAAAAATTTTTTACCTAATCCATCTTCACTTAAGCTTGCTTCAGCCATTTCTTTAAATGTATCTTCAGGGCTATGTGTATTTAAACGCCAAAGAGGATACTTTTCATTTGTATTACCCAATATATAAGAATAAAAATTTTCATCTAATATTTGATCTGCAATAGAAACATAAACACCTTTTACAATTTCATAACCTTTATATTTATTAAAATTAATAAAAGATTTATTTAATACATGAGCCCCTATGTTTTTAATTTTTTCACATTCATCACAATTTTCATAATTAGAATTTGTTACAATTCTTTTTCCACATATTGCACAACGACTACCTTTAATATCAATTTTATTATTTATAACTTCAATATCTTCTAAGCAATTGATAAATTTAGTAACTTTTTTAGAATTTAAATTAAAACCGACATCTTTCTGAGTTTCAACAAATTTTTCTTTTGAAAAAGAATCTATATCATAATTATTAAAATAAGTTAGAACACATAAAGACCCATCATATTTTTTAAAAAAGAATAATTCTTGTTCTTTAATAAATTCTTTTAATTTAATGTCTAATGAGATATCATTAGGTAATATAAAAGTAAATTTACCTCCTGCATCAATTAAATCTACAAAAGGAATAATATTAAGCTTTTCACATAAAGCTAATTTATAAGCATTACTTATAGCACTAATTATAAAAGATCTTCCTCTAAAAACTTTTGCAGCTCCCTTAAATGAACTATATTTGGATTGAAATATATATTGTTGAATACCGGAAACATCTGCTGCAAATATTTTAAATTTGGATAAATCTGTTGAATTAACCATTGCTAAAGCAAAAACCATAGTTGTAACACTATGATCATATAAAGAAATATCATTATACAAATCATTTGTAGCTGAAGGTATACACCAAGTATACTCTAACAATATATCTTTAAGCTTATTTACAAAATCATTCATTGAAAATTTATTTGGAAAACTATTTATTTTTGATATAAAACTATTCCAAAAAAACTTATAATCTATATCGATTTGATCACTCGTTTCTTCTATTGGATACTTAAATTTATTATCCTTGGGAATCGTATAATAATAGTTGCTTTTTATTGGTTTATTATCTATTTCTGTATTAATATTCGTAAAAATAGATCTTAGTGGTTTTTTATAATAAGAACCTTTTTCGTAAGCTTCTCTTTTATCGCCACGATCATTACTAGATGATATAATATCAGCTTCTGCTATTATTTGTGAATAATCATCTTTTGATGGATTGTGATGCGAAGCACTCGAAATATAGATTTTTTCCCAATCCAAGTCTATATCAAAGTTTATTTTATCAATTATTGGCTTAAAATCATTTATAAAAAAATCATAAGTCCATAACGCATGTCTATGTGTATATAATTTTGTTTGAGTATTTAATTTGGCTATATGACCTTCCATTTGTTTAATAGTATTATTAAAACAAGTTTCATCGCCTTTGTAAGCTCGTTGTTTAAATTTCCCAATATCATGTAATAATGCTGCGATAGCTACTTCATATTGAGATTTTATATCTATCACTTTATTAGTCCTCCTTTTTTACTCCAATCCTTCCAAGTCCCATACTTATATTTTTCCCAACATTAAATATTTCTGCAGAATTCAATAGTTGAGATTGATATTCATTAAGAGAATCATTGACTTTTATACTTCCAACAACTCCTCCAATTTTCAAAGCTTTTCTTTGTCGTGAAGAATAATAATTTAAATCTACCCATCTTTGATTGAGAGAAAAACTTTTTATGTTCTTATCATCATTTAATTTCAGAAATGAAGAATCTCCATATAAAGAATCAAGTAATACAATTCTTCTTTCAGAAGCAATTAACAAATTTTCGATAGTAATATTATTTAGAAAATGACCTTTTGACTTAATTCTACATGGAGTAATAAAGTCAATTGTAAAACTTTCATATCTATTTATATTTGTAGGCCAAACACTAGATTTTTTATCTATTAATTTAATATCAAAATTAAACAATTCACCAGTATTAGCATTTTTTATTTCTTCTATGTTAAATTTAGTTCGTGACTTAGAAACTCCATTTTCTCCTGCTTTTTCTAATGCTAAAGTAATATATGGAATATAATTTCTGCTAATTCCTATAAAAATAATTTGAATTGAAGCTTTATCCTTATCAAGTAAATCAACACTTAATGTAAAAGGATGTGGTGCTTTATTTCTACCTAATAAATTTATTTTATCCTTTTCTATTGGAGTTTCAAAAAAATTAGCATAAACACAGCTAGAATTTAACATGCAAGATTCACAAGTATTACTTTTTATAACACATGTTAAATTACGGAGTTGATATCCTAATACACTTCGTATTATAAAATTTGGCGATTTATTCCAAATTACAAGTTCTTCAAATTTAATTATATATTCTAGTTTTAAGTATTTAATCATAATGTTTCACAAAATTTAGTTATTATAATGATAACATGGTTCCTAACAAAAAAAAAGAAAAACTTTTTAGTAAATAATAATTATTATATAACAAATATATTATTATTTTTTA
>NZ_JBNAIC010000075.1:0-15893 GCF_050031695.1 Pleomorphochaeta sp.
TAAAATTATTATTTATTGCTATTTATTAAATAATAAATTATATTTTTCCAAAGGGAATTCAATGAATAATTCAAAAACAACAAATCGTATTTTATTATGTTTCTGTATGCTTCTATGGGGCAGTTTAGGTTTGTTTACTCGAAATATAAATTTATCAGGTATAGAACTTGCATTTTCACGTGCTTTTTTTTCAATACCTATTCTTTTTATTTTTAGAAAAATTAAAAATAATAAAAGATCTAAAATACCTAAAAAGATTTTTCTTTATTATTTATTTTCAGGAGCTTTAATAGGCTGTGCTTGGACAGGTCTGTTCAACGCTTACGAATATACTACAATATCTAATGCTGTTCTAATTTATAATATGTGTCCAGTTTATGTAATTATACTATCTCATTTTTTATTGAATGAAAAAATAACAGTAACAAAAATAATTACAATTTTAGGTTGCTTTGGAGGCTTAATATTATTAATTAATAATGAAATTGATTTAACTTCAATATCTGCTAGTGGAGTAACATGGGCATTATTCTCAGGTATGATATATGCAATTATTGTTATAATGAATAAAAAAGCTAATTCATTTAACATAAAAATTGATTCAATTACAATTACATTAATTCAATTTTTAGGTGCTACAATTATCTTACTACCATCACAATTGCTTAATAATTCTTTTACGCATATTATTAACCTTAATTCAAAAGAAATCTCACTATTAATTATATTAATAGTTTTACATACAGCGTTTACCTATATTATCTATTTCGAAATGTATAAAAGACTCAGTGCAATAGAAATAGTATCTTTTAGTTATCTAGAACCGCTATTTGCTATATTTTTATCAATTTTAGTATTAAGAGAATCCATGTATACCAATCAAATATTAGGTGGATTATTAATCCTTGGATTTACTTTCTATGGTGAATTCTACAAATCTAATAAGAAAAATCAGCTTTCATTTTCTGAAAAATAACTATACAAAATATTAAACAATTTTTTAGTATCAATAGGTTTAGCTAAATGATTATTCATTCCGGCTTTCAATGATTTTTCTTCATCTTCAGCATAGGCATTAGCACTAAATGCAATAATAGGTGTTTTCTTATCAAATTTTCTTATTCTCTTAGTAGCTTCAATTCCATCTAATATTGGCATTCTTATATCCATTAAGATTGCATCATATTTATTTGACATAACTTTATTAACAGCGTCTTCTCCATTATAAGCAATATCTACATTTATCATTTTTTTCTCTAATATCTTCTTTGCTATTTTTAAATTTATTTCAGTATCATCACAAACTAACATTTTCTTATCAATAAAAACAGAATCATCACTATTATTAATATCAATAGTTCTATCATTTTGTACATGATTGTTTACTAATTTATATTCAATACTTATAGTAAAGGTTGTCCCCTCACCTAAAACACTTTCACAATTTATTTCACCATTCATTTGGTCAATTAAGTTTTTACTAATATTTAATCCTAACCCGGATCCACCCTCATCTTTACTAAGAGTATTCACTTCCTTAGAAAATGGAGAGTATAGTTTATTTTTTATAAACTCTTGACTCATTCCAACACCAGTATCTCTAATTGTTGAAATTATTCTAATCTTATTATTTGCTACTAATTCATACCAATTATCCCAATAAATGCTTCCTCCTTTAGGAGTATATTTAATAGCATTATTTAAAATATTAACATAAATCTGTGAAATTCGTTTTTCATCAGCAAAGATTCTTGTCACTACATCTCTACACTTATTTGTTATATTAAAATCAATATCCTTTTCTTCTATTTTATTTTCTATCACTGTAATTATTCTTTTTACTACTTTACAATAATCAACTATAGAATAATTAAATTCAAAACAATTACTTTGTAATTTTTGGCTATCTAAAATATCATCAATTAGACTAAGCAAATAAGTAGAAGAATCATTAATATCAATAAAATAAGATTTTAAGTTCTCATCTTTCTCTTCATTTATTCCAAAATTAGATAATGCAATTACAGCACCTAAAGGTGTTCTCATATCATGACTCATTCTAGCTAAGAAAATACTCTTAGCTTGATTAGCCTCAATTGCAGATTGTTCAGCATTTATTAAATCTTGATTTGTTTTCTCTAATTCTTCACGTTTACGCTTATTAGCTAGATAATAAATTATAAAAAAGAATACTAATATTACTATAAAAATGCCTAAATATTCTAATCTATGTGCTAAGAAAATATCAAACATTGTTATATTATAAGTAATATTAGAAATATTATATTCAATTATGTTATTAAGATTTTCTTTTTTTAACCGAACTAATGATTTATTAATAATATTAGCAAGGATTTCGTTATCTTTTTGAACTATTATATTGATATTTGAATCAAATAATGATGTAGGATATCTTGTTAAATTTTTATTTTTTTCTTTAGAACTTAAATAATTAAAGCTATAACTAGTATCTATTAAACAATCGACATCACCCTTTAATAACATGTCATATCTTTCTTCTATATTTGGTTCATATTTTATTATCCAATTAGGATAATACTCTTTAACAAATACATCAGACAAACAACCTTCTCTTGTTAATACAACTCTATTAGTCTCTCCTTTTAATAAGATATCACCTTTATTTACAATTAATTCCATAGGTATTTTCATTATAGAATTACAAAAAATATAATTATTATCATCACCAACAATTCTTATACTATCTAAACCAATAGCAACTTGACATTCATTATTCTCGACAATGCTTTGCAATGTTTTATTTTTGGGTGTAACTAGCATTTGAATATTTAAACCAGATATTTCATTAATTGATTTAATAATATCTGGAAATATTCCTATAATTTCGCCTGTATTTGATAGAGAAGAAAAGACATTTTTGTCTCTAATTGTACACGCTTTTATTTTCGGATCAGAATTAATATATTCAATTTCATCTCTTGATAATTCAGTTGTAATGGCTCTTGGGTAGTATTCGTAATAAAGAGATGAATACTCAACACTTGAAGAGCTTAAAAATTGTGATAAAGCATTATTAATAATTGAAGATTCATTTTTTCTTGTTATATAATATGTAGGTAATGCATAAAAACGATCTAAAACAGTTAAATCATCTTTTAGTGCACCAATTCCAAAAGTACCTAAATCAATTTCTCTATTATATAATGCATCACGAATTTCTTGAACTGTATTAAAAGCAATAAAAACAGGGTTAACAATCTTTTCTCCTAAATACTCTAAAATAGGTTTTATTGTATCACCTCTATCTAAATACCCTATCTGTTTACCTTCCATTAATTCATATTCTTGATATGTATAATCGCTTTGATAATTTACTAATACTGCATCTACATGTCTTACCATTATTTCAGAATATTCATATTTTTGTGCAATATCATCAGTAAATAAAGAAGACATTATAGCATCTACTTCATAATTATTTAAAGCTTCTAAAGCCTCTAATTTATTGTCAAATACTAAAATCTCAGTTTCATATGGTAAATAATTAGCTATTTCTTTAAATAGATCAGGTTCAAATCCTGAAACCTTTCCATTTTCCCCAATGATCGCTGTATTAGCATTATTCCATACACCAAATTTATATACTTTATGTTCAGTATCTGCCCATATATTAGTAAATGTTGAAATTACAATTATTAGTATGATTAATATAATAGTTATCTTTCTAATTCTTTTGTTCAAAATTAAACTCTCCAATAATATTATGAAATATTTTTTTTAATTTCTCAAACAATTTTATTAATTAATGACAAATATCTTTAATTATATTCCTAATAATTGTTAAATTTATAATATATGTGTGCTATTATAATAACTAAATTATGGATAATTCATACAATATAAAAATAGGAAAACCTTTTAAAAATTTTAACTTAGAAAAACTTATCTCATTTTTAGATAAAAATGGAATAACTTATGATAATAAAATAACTTATACAATTATCATTTCAGATTCTGCTAATAACGTAATTGCAACAGGTTCATTAGATCACAATATAATTAAATGTGTCGCTGTTGATAATACACATAGAAATGAAAATTTAACTTCAACTTTAATGACAAATTTATTAAATGAGTCTATAAACTCAGGATATGATAAACTCTTTATTTTTACAAAAGTTAAAAATGAAACAATTTTTAAACAATTTGGTTTTTATACAATAGAAAAAACCGATAAAATCTTATTAATGGAAAACAAAAAAAATGGATTTAATAATTACTTAAAAGAAATTATCAATAATACCAAAAGCTTTGATATAAAAGAAAACGATAAAATAGGTTGTATCATTGCTAATTGCAATCCATTTACTAATGGTCATTTATACTTAATAACAGAAGCAGCAAAACAATGTGATTTCCTTCATGTTTTTATATTAAGTGGTAATAATGACTATTTTACAGAAGAAGAAAGATTTCAATTGGTAAAAAAAGGACTTTCGAAAATACAAAATATTATTTTGCATAGAGCAAAAGAATATATATTATCCCCTTTAACTTTTCCAACTTATTTTTTAAAAGACTCAATACAAACAACTAGTATAAATTGTGAACTAGATATAAATATTTTTCTAAACAAAATTGCTCCAACATTAAATATTAAATATAGATTCGTAGGAACAGAACCAAAGGATTTAGTAACTAACTCTTATAATCAAGAGCTAATCAATCATTTAAAAGATTCACCTGTAGAATTAATTATACTAAAAAGAAAAGAAGTAAATAACACTGTAATTTCTGCAAGTACAGTAAGAAAATTTATTGATGAAAAAAATATAAATGAGATTAAAAATTTTGTTCCTAATTCAACTTATGAATTTATTAGATCAAAATTCTTCACAAATTTAGATTCAAAGTAATATATAAAATAGATTAATGCTAATAGGTCTGCACTTCCTCCAGCACTTATATTCTTTTCTATAAATTCTTTATCTAATTGAGTAATAAAATCTAACTTTTTTCGTCCATCTATTTTGCTCATTTGTTTAATTTTAGTTTTTATTTCTAGTAAAACATTATAATTAGATCTAGAAATAATATTAGTATCATTTATTTCTAAAATAATATCTAGCAACACAAAACAACCACTATCATTTATAGAATAGCCGCTACTAATATAAGAATTATATTTATTAGATAATTTATCTAAAACTACTTCAAAACCATTAATTGCTTCACCTCTCACTCCTAGTATTCCATATTGTAAAAATATTTTCTCTCCATTAGATAAAATATCTTTATCCTTAATTAACTTAAAATCATCAATAAAGTCTTTAGATAAATCTTTAATAGTTTGAATTAGTATTTGCTTAGAATAATTACTTTTTGAATATAGCCAACCAAGTGAACATAAAATTAATGAATATATAAAAATGGAACCTTTATGTGTATTTATACCTTTTGTTTCATTAATCATAGCTTTTTCTGCTTCAATACCTAACTTTCTTAATTGTGGTAATAATTGATTTATATTAGTTGATTTATTTTCAAATCCCAGTTTAAAAAAATCATAAAAAAAAGGTTTTAAAACTTTCGCACTATTTATAAAAAGATTAATATCCATATCTTTATGTGAACCATTATTATTTAAATCAACTAATCCAGGTTTAGGCGTTGTTTTTACTTCTAATATTAAACAGTTCATTGCTAACTGAGATAAATCATTTGCCATTTTTTCAGCAAAATAAGATATCATTATTTCAATTTCTTTATCAATTAATTCAGTCACACTATGATTTCTACTACGACTACAAAGAAAGACTGGATTATCACATAAAATACACTTTCTACCTTCTAAATTTAAATCTTCACGTGATATTTTTAAACCATTATTACTAATTACATCAATATCAAACAATCTTCCCAAAGAAGAAGTATCTTCAATTTCTGATAGCTGTTTTTTTATAAATTTATGATCAACATCTAAAACATAATATCCTTCATATCCACAATTACTTTTATTTATATGATGATATAATATTTCACAATTACATAAATTAAGTTTATCTAAAATTAAAGAGTTACCTTCATAAAATGTCTTTATTGATAAATTAAAGACTTTTATAGGGCCTACAATGTTTAATGACAATATAATTATTGTTTTATTGTATTCTTTAATTAAATCGTTTATTAATTGTTGACGATTATCTCTCAATGCTAATATGTCATTTAAAGATACAACATTATTTGATAGATACTTATTTTTTGCCATAATTTCACCGTATTCTTATATTAATATATATTCAAGATCATTAAGTAAAATAATAAAAGGCCAACTATACTATTGTACAATTGACCCTTTATAATTTATTGCTTAACTAAGTTCGTTTTTCTCTATCAAAAGCAACACCTAAAGCAGAAGGTTGTTGTTTCTTCTTATCTCTAGAAAAAGCTAAAGTTAATATTACTAATACATATGGTAGCATAACTGCAAATTCATATGGGAAGTTAATTCCTTGCCCTTGTAATGCCAATTGAAAACTTTGTGCTAATGAGAACAATAAAGCTCCCCACATTATTTTAATTGGATCCCAGTGACCAAAATAAACTAATGCAACAGCAATAAATCCTCTACCAGCTATCATTTCATCACTGAACATCTTAGCTTGACAAAGCGATAAATAAGCTCCTGCTAAACCTGCTAATGCACCACCAACAGCTAATGCTTGGAATCTTACTCTATTTACATTTATTCCCAAACTATCTGCAGCTCTAGGGTATGTCCCAACAGCTCTAACTCTTAAGCCCCAAGGAGTTTTAAATAACACATATACTGATAATGGTACTAAAAGAAATGCTATATAAACTAATAAATTATGGGAAAATAAGATTGGTCCTACAATTGGAAGATTTGATAAAAAAGGTATATCTAAATTACCAATTCCTGGAATACTTTGTGTACCCCCAACAAAATGTCTAAACAATGTACCAGCAGCTCCTACACAAAACATTTGCATACCAATACCTGCTATACCTTGTTTAGCTTTAAATGTGATAACAACAACACCAAAAACAAGACCTAAAAGAGCACCAATACCAATACCAGCTAGAATTCCTAAAACATTATATATTGAAGAAGTTGCACCACCATGACCAGCTAAATATGGTACTAACATACCTACAAAAGCGCCCATAGCCATAATACCTTCACAACCAAGGTTAAATATACCTGATCTTTGGTTAAACATTTCACCGATACTTGCAACTAATAGTGCAACACTAAATGGGATCCCTAAGGCTAATATATTTACTACAAAATCCATTATTTAGCCTCCTTATTTTGGAATTTTTTCCATATTTTATCCATTAAATATTTATCATTCATAACTTGTTGAGCAGCTACAATAACTAAAATAATGATACCTTCTAATACTTGAACCATATTTGCAGGAACACCAACAATTCTTTGTGTCATGTCAGCTCCAACTAATAATACTCCAAAGAAGAATGAAGCAGGTAATATTCCAGCTGGATGTAATCCACCAAATAATGCTACTACCAAACCAGAGAACCCATACCCACTTGTTACACCTTCAATTGCTCTATGATGAACACCTAATATTTCAACACTTCCTGCAATACCTGCAAATGCACCTGAAATTACCATAGAAATTGTTACAAAGAATGCTACTTTTATACCACCGTATTTTGCAGCTTTAGCACTTGCACCAGCAGCTCTTAATTTATAACCAAAAGAAGTTTTCCATAATAAGATATAAATTAAAATAGCTAAAACAATTACAAGAAATATACCTGAATGTAATCTTGTTCCTCTAATTAACCTAGTTAACCATACTGATTTTTCTAATCTCATTGATTGAGGAGTTCCACTACCCATAGTTAACTCAGCAGGGTCGATCATTGGTCCTCTTAAAAAGAAAGTATAAAATTGTGCAGCTATATAATTTAACATAACAGTTGATAACAATTCACTAACTTTTAACTTTGCTTTTAATATACCTGGAATAAAGCCCCATAAAGCTCCTCCCAACATACCAGCAATTATAATAAGAAAGATATTTAAAGGTTTTGGAATATTATAAAGAGTTAAAGCTGCAGCTGTTGCTGTTAAAATACCAATAGCCATTTGTCCTTCAGCACCAATGTTGATTGTTCCAGATCTATAAGCAACAGTAATACCTAATGCAATTATGGATAAAGGAATAGCTCTAATTATTACTTCAGTTAATTGAATCTTATTCTTTAATGGTTCTGTTAATATAACAAAATATGTTTGAAAAACATTTGCATTTATTGTAATTAAGATAATTGAACCTATTAAAAAAGTAGCAAGAATTGCAATTAATATAATTGAAGTTTTATATAAAATTTTAAATTGTCTAGTCATTGCTTACTCCTGCCATTAACATACCTAATTCTCTTCTTGTTGCTGTTTTAGCTGGAAGAACTTTTTGGATATGTCCTTTAAAAATTACTGCAATATTATCTGAAAGATTAATAATTTCATCTAACTCTTCACTAATTAATAATATACCAACACCATTTCTTCTCATTTCTAATAATTTAGAGTGAATAAATTCTGCTGCACCCATATCCAATCCACGAGTAGGATAAACGGCTATTAAAAATTTAGGTTTACGAGCAATTTCTCTTGCAAGAATAACTTTTTGAATATTACCACCAGATAGAGCACCTGCACTTATTGAAGTATTAACACAACGAATATCAAATTGTTCTCTAAGAGTTTCAGCATTATCATTAATAGATTTATTATTAATAATTTTATGTTTTGAAAATTTATCAGTTTCAATATCTTTTAATATCAAATTTTCTTTGATTGAAAAAGAAGGAACAATACCTTCAGTATTTCTATCTTCAGGAATATAACCCATACCTTGTTCAATTATATCAACAGGAGGTAAGTTTTCAATATTATTATTGAAGAATAATATTTCACCTTTATCTACTTTTCTTAATCCATTTATAATTTGAGCTAATTCTAATTGGCCATTACCAGAAACACCAGCAAGTCCCATTATTTCTCCAGCTCTAATTTTTAAATTTAAGTCATTTAAAGCTAAATAACCTCTAATACTTTTTACATCAACGTTATTTAACTCTAGAGCATAATCTCCAAAATTTTGTTCTTCATTATTTTCTGGCATCTTTACTTCATGACCAGTCATTAATGCTGCAATATCAGATGAACTGTATTCATCTGTATTACCATAAAATACTATTTGACCATGTCTTAAGATAGCTACTTTATGAGATAACTCTTTAACTTCCTTTAATTTATGAGATATAAATATCATCGGAAGTTTCTTATTCATTGTTTTTAATAAAGCAATTAACTCATCAATTTCTTGTGGAGTTAATGCACTTGTTGGTTCATCAAGAATTAAAAATTTAGCGCCTAAACATAAAGTTTTAACTAATTCAACCTTCTGTTGCTCACCAACAGATAATTGCCAAATATATGCTTCAGGATCAACAACTAGTTCATATTTATCACCAATTTCTTTAATCTTATTAACAACTAAATCCATATCAATCTTTGTAGATTTCCAAGCTTGCTTCATCCCTAAAGCAATATTTTCCTTAACTGTTAAGTTTGGAACAAGCATGTATCTTTGATGAACCATACCAATCCCACATTCAAATGAATCATTAGGAGATGTAAAGCATACCTTTTGCCCATTTAAAATTATACAACCATCATCACATTGATAAAGTCCCATTAAAACATTCATCAATGTTGTTTTACCAGCTCCGTTTTCACCAACTAGAGCAAAAATTTCACCTTCTTTAACTTCGATTGTAACTTTATCTAAGGCTTTCATACCGGGGAAAGTCTTAGTAATATTTTCCATTCGAAGGCTAGTAATTTTATTCATAATACACCTTAGAAAAAAGAGCACCTATGATAATAGATGCTCTATCACTATTAAAATTTTATAATTGTGAATAATCTACACTCTTCCAATCAACTGAGTTAGAATTATTTACAAATTCAGAAATTTTTGCTTCAACTGTAGCTTTTACTTCAGCACCATAAACATCTTCTAAAGCTTCATTAAATCCAAAGATAAATCCACCATTAGCAAAGTTCATTGGTACACAGTATCCACCCTTAACATCATTTTGAACGTTTTTAACTAAAGAAATAATTACTGGAGCATAATCATAAGATGATGCAGCTAAACATTTCATTTGACCTTCTTCCATACCTAATTGAGCTAAATCTTGACCGACCCACCAAATTTCATCATTAGGGAAATCAGCTGTTGCTCTTAAAGCTCCTAAAGCTTGTTGTGATGAACCTGTTAATACATCAACACCTGCTTTAATTTGTGATTGAGCTACTTGACCAGCTTTAATATAGTCTGAGAAAGAACCTGTATGAGCTACCATAACTTTTACATCAGGGTTAACACTCTTTGCACCTAATACAAAACCTCTGTTATAACGAGCTGAGTCACCACCATCAACTGGTCCAACAACACCTAAAACTTGTTTGTTAGATACTGAAGCTGCAATAATACCTGATAAGAAACCTGTTTCTTCACTTTCTGGCATATATGTAACAACATTATCAGGACCAACTTCAGCACTTGTTCCAAAAGCAAAAGTAACATCTGGATATTCATCTGCCATTTCTAAAATCAAGTTCTTATATTGTGCACCATGACCAATGATAATATCATAACCATCAGCAACATATTGTCTTGCTGCAGAACCTGCATCAACAGGTTTCATTTTTTCACTGTAATTATATTCAATAACACCAGGAAGTTCTTCTTGAGCACCAAGAATACCATCATGCATTGCTTGACACCAACCTTTATCATCAACAGTATTTTCTACTATTAATGCAACTTTTACTTTTCCATCATCTTCTTTAGCACTAGCTTCTTCACTACCACCTTGAGCAAATAAAGGTGCTGATAAAGCAACTAAAACTAAACTAATTAATAAAGTCTTTTTCATATTTCTCTCCTCTATAAAATAAAACTATTTTTAAAAAAGGGTATCCCTTTCTAATTCCAAAAATTTATATGATCTCTTAATATTGCTTCTTTAAGTTTTTCATCATTAGTTGGCCCACATACGATCATTTTCCTTTGACCATGTTCTAATACATTGTCACATGGTAAATTAAAAGTTGGGTTTTCACTATGATTACTTGTGCATTCTAATAACTGCTCTTCAGTTAATCCAAACACAATTCTTCCAACATTTGTCCAATATACTGCACCCGTACACATTACACATGGTTCAAAGTTAGTATACAAACTACATGATTCTAAGAATTCAGGACTATATTTTTTGCCGGCTTCTATCATTACTTGAGTTTCAGCGTGTAAACAAGGACTTAAATCCTTACTATTTCCTTTTTCAATTAATATATTACCATCTTTATCTGCTAACAAAGCTCCAAAAGGATGACAACCTCTTTCAACAGCTTCATGAGCAATCCTAACTGTTTCATATAAAAGAATTATATCTTTCTCATTTAATTCTTTTTTTATAACATTTTTCATACAATCTCCGTTGAAAATTATTATACCATATTCGACATATAAAACAACAAAATTATAAGCTTTTTAAACCTATTGTAACTATAGATAAAACTGTATTTTTTTATACAAAAAAAAGCCGTTTGTTTACCTATATTTATATATTATTTATATATTTATAAATATTCTATACTAATTTTTACTTATAAATAAATATCGATTATTACAGCAATTTTGTCAATAAGAAATATAATTCTTCTTTTTTTATTGGTTTAGCTATATGAGCATCCATTCCGGCTGAAATACTACGATTTATATCATCAGAAAAAGCATTTGCACTTAATGCAATAATTGGAATTTTTTTATCTTTTTTTCTAATTTCTTTAGCTGTTTCGATACCATTTAATATAGGCATTCTGATATCCAATAACACAGCATTGAAATTAACTTTCTTCATTAACTTTAATCCTTCATAGCCATTTTTTGCTACAAAAACAACAGCATTTTTGTCTTCAAGAATTTTCTTTACTATAATTTGATTAATTAATATATCTTCACAAATAAGAATTTTTTTACCTTTAAAATCTACATCTTGAATAGAATAATTATTATCATCTAAATATTTTTGTATTTCTGCTTTTGTTGGAATTTCTCTTGGAATAGTAATAATAAAAGTCGTTCCTTGATTTATATCTGAATTACATTCAATAGTGCCATTCATTGAATCTACTAATCTCTTAGAGATAGCAAGACCTAAACCAGTACCACCTTCAACATCAGATAAAGGATTATATTCTTTAAAAAAAGGTTCATACATATGCTCTTGGAACTTTTTGCTCATTCCGACACCATTATCTTTTATTGTATGAACTACCACTGGATTATTGAATTCATCTTCCTTAATTAACATTGTCCATTCTATTTTACCACCAGGGTGAGTATATTTTACGGAATTAGTTAATATGTTAATTAATAGTTGCTTCATTCTTTTTTCATCGAGTAAAACATACTGATTACTTATTTTTTGTTCTTTAGTAAAAGTAAATTCTATATTTTTATCATTAGCTTTAGGTCTTATAATACTTTCTACAGACTTTGCCGTATTTCCAAACATATTTACTTTTTTATTCAATTCTATAGAATCATTTTCTATTTTTTGAAAATCTAAAATATCGTTTACCAATGATAATAAATACTGACCATTTTCATTAATTAGTTTGTAGAAATTATTAAAATAAGAATCTTTACATTCTTCTTTTCCAAAAGAGGATAGGCTGATTATTGCACCTAAAGGTGTTCTCATATCATGACTCATTCTTGATAAGAAATCTGATTTACTCTTATTAGCTTTCACAGCTTCTTGTTTAGCTTTAGCATACTGTTTATTGATTTCTCTAAGTTTTTCGTTTTTTTCTTTTTCTTCTTTTGATAAATCAGTTACATCATAAATTACAGTAAATAAACTATTTTCGTCATCTCTAAAACCTAAACTTCTTTTATATCGAATTTCACCATTAATATCTAATTCATAAGTTGTTGAATAAGCCTCATTCTTTACAAGAATCTCTCTATCAATACATTTTGTTAATCTCTTATCTCCTGATGTACTAATTACCTTCATTCTCTTATGAACATGATCTTCAAAACCTTTAAACGAATATCTAGAAAAGCCAATAGGGAATTCTAAGAAATTTTCCTTCCTTGCAAAAACAATCATTTCTTTTGTACTCATATCTTGACGGGTAACAATTTCATTTTGATATGAAACTATAGCGTTAAGCATTTTTTCAAGCTCAAGCCTATTTGTAATATCATATACATTTATGATTAACAATGTCTTATCAGTTGTTGGATCTACTAAAAAATGGTATGTAGATCTAAAATGCTGGATATTATTATTTATCTTTTGTTGATATTCTATACTAGCCGTTTTATTAAAGTTAAAATCAGAAAGGATATTTTCAAAATTGAAAAAAGCTTTAAACTTCTTTCTATTTTCTTCTCCATAAATATATGGATAATAAAACTCAATTATTTCATCAAAGGTTTTATTCTTAAAATCTATTTCTGTAGAATTTAAATAATAAAATTCAATTTTTTTGCTTTCAACATCAAAGCAAAATAAAGAGCCTATATCTACTTTCGAATTTTGTTTATATTCAATTAATGATTTGTATAATTCAAACAAATGTTGATCTTTCTTATATTCTGTAATATCGGTAATATAAACAATATAGGCTTCTTTATTTTCCCAATATACATTTGACATTTTAATTTTATATATATTTTTGGTACCTAATTTTTCAACTTCAAATTCATTTTCATTATTATCATTTATTATAGGACAACCTTTACATATTTTATTTGTATTTCTAAAATACTGATGACAGGTAATTTTGTTTTTTGATAAATCTATATCTTTAAAAACTTTTCTCGCAACTTTATTTAAATAAACAATTGATAAATCTTTTTTTGCTAATATTGCAACAGAATTTGTACTATTATCTGCAATCATTAATTGCTGCTTTTGCATTAATGAAGAAAAATCTTCATCTTGAAAAATACTTTTAGAGATATTTGAATATGAATAAATTATTTCATTTTCATCATGTTTCTTTGCAGATATATTAATTAAATTTATAGAACCATTTTCTTTATTGATGTATCTAACAATAATATTAAATTCATTTATAATATTATTAATTAATTGAGATTCTTTTTCATTTATCCAAAACTCATCTGTAGAAAAAAGATATTTATTATTCTCATTGTTTAATTTATTAATGGCATCTTTTTCATTTAAATTAAACTCTTTACAAAATTGCTCAGAGACAATTTGATGCACTATTTTATTCATATCAACTTTAGCTACTGAAATAGCTAGTGGAAATAAATTATAGTCTCTTTTATTCTCATACAAAATAAGGCCTCACAAATAAATACAATTTTGTTATTTTATAAGAAAATTATACCATCCTACATATTATACTACAATAAAAATAGGGGCATAAATAAACAAAATAATTTAAATACTAAATGAATAATTCTTCTTTTCTAATATTATTCACCGGAGTTTGACAGTTAGTTAAATATCAAAGCACCTCAAGTACAGCATATAAATAACGATAAATAAGAAGTTAGGTATTAAACTTCTATTTTTTTAAAATAAATCATTTACATATATTTGTAGGCGTTGTGAACGTTGACAAGTTTTATAGAATATAGTAGAATGTAAAGTGTAATAAATTAACATTTGAGAGGCTTGTTATGTATGTAAGTATTCTTCCTGAGAAAAAAAGTGGCAAACATTTAATGATTGTTAGAGAATCTTATAGAGAAAACGGTAAGGTTAAACAAAGAATTATTAAAAGATTGGGTTATGCTGAAGATTATAATCACCTATATGATGATCCCATTGCCCATTTTAAAGAGGAATATAAATTAAAGTCTCAACAAGCTAAAGATAAGAATAAAAAAACAACTATTGAAATTTCTGTTTTTGAAGAATTAGATGCTTTAAAAAAGGATGATATTGCAACCAATAGAAAAAGCTTAGGTGCTGCTGCTCTCTCTGTTATCTATCATCAATTAGAATTAGATCAATTTGTTAATAATAGAAATAGAAGTAATAATTCTCAGTACAATGCTAATGCAATACTAAAATTATTAGTTTATTCAAGAATTCTTTTCCCAGGCTCAAAATTATCAGCTTACAGTAATAGAGGTAAATTCTTTGAAAAGATGGATTTTTCAGCACAAAATATATATAGATTTATGGATAATTTAATTTCCTGGAAAGATGATTTGTTTGTTCATTTAAATAAAAAGATTATTGAAAAATATAATAGAGATACAACTTTATTATTTTATGATGTAACAAATTATTACTTTGAAGTAAATGATAATGATGAATTTAGACGTAAAGGTGTATCTAAAGAGCATAGACCTAATCCAATAGTTCAAATGGGATTATTTATGGATGATCAAGGAATACCTGTAAATTATCAATTATTCCCAGGCAATACTAATGATTGTAAAACATTAATACCTATGATGGGAGAAACTAGATTAAATCTTGATCTTAGAAATATTATTATTGTAGGTGATAAAGGGATGATGAGTGGAGAAAACATTAGTAGAATTCGAGCACAAAGAAATGGATATGTAATTAGTGCTTCTATTAAAGGAGCTTCTAGCGATTTCCAAGAATTTGTATTAGATCAAAAAGACTACAAATATGTAGAGATACCAGGTGCTCAAAGATATGAAAGTAAAAATTCTATTCTAAATGATAATGGTAACCCCCAAATATTAAAGATTAAAGATATTGATGATGCTGAAAGAGAAATTAATGTTCCAGATATTAGACATGAA
>NZ_JBNAIC010000076.1:0-100401 GCF_050031695.1 Pleomorphochaeta sp.
TACCTTAGTTAAATAATCTATTGTATCTGTTTTCAACAATACTTATATATTTTTCTTTTAAATCTTCACTCAATAATGAAGAAGTGATTGTATCTATGATTAAAGGTTTATTTTTCTTGTAATTATTGAAAATCCTTTCTATTTGCTTATCTAATAAATTATAGCTTTTAGCTAATTTAATAAAATTATCTTTTTTTAACTTATTCTTTTTCCCACAAATAGTTAGTGCTAATTCTTCACTGTCATTTGTTACTATAATTGTATTAAGTAAATCATATGCAGGAGCTAAAACATAATTACCTTTTAATTTAATTAGAGAGAAATTTTTTAAATGCATATCAGAATTTCCAACTATAAAAGAAAATAAAATCAAATTAAACAATTTGTAATAATCAAGACCTATATTATCAGAATAAGTTGATACGATTTTTCCAACTTGTTCATATGATGATTTATACTTTTGTTCTGTTAATTTATTTCCAAGTTGGCAAAAGTCTTCCATAGGTATTTTCTTATTATGATTTCTATCAATTCTCTTTGTTATGAAAGCAAGAGATTTATCCTCTAATTCTATTAACCCAAATGGAACTGTTTCTATATTACAAAGATTAGCTAAATGCATTGTTAAGAATTCATTTTCACAAAGAAAAGGGTATTCTAATGTATTAGGTTTTAAAATATATCCACTAGGAAAATTGATTAAAGTTAATCGAGGATAAGTACCTTTTTTTTCTAATGCTAGTGATAGTTTTTTTTGAACTCCTGTAATTATTGATTTTTTATCACCTTTATTTAGAAAAGTATAATTATAATCTTTTAAATCAACTTTAGGTAAATCAGTAGTGTTAAAGAATTTTTTAATACAACTTTCGTGCCAAATTATATTGTTGTCATTAAGGTCTTTGTTACAACATAAACATCTATTCATATTTTTCAATCCTTACATTACCTATACAATCACTACAGCAATTAATCAATAAGCTCATCCTATCTTTAATATCGAGTTTCCAGTTTTTAACAAGTTTATCTAGTAGCCAACCTTCTGGAATTAATCCATCAAAAAAGGGGAATAAGATATCAGATTTATAGCTTTTGTTTTTATCTGAAAATGTTAATGAAACAATATCGCCTTTATAACCGTCATTATAGTTAAAAAGATATTCTCCATTATCATTTTCTATAAGTACTCCTGCTTCTTTATCTTCAACAAAGACTTTTGCCTTAATCATTTTCTATATCCTTAAGTTTTATTGGAGCTGCAGTATAACCAAACATATATAAAGCTTGATTGACTTTATCTAATCTAACGGTAGGTTTCCCTTGTTCTAAATCTCTTACAAATTGTAAACCTAGTCCAGATATCTGAGCAAATTCCTTTTGGGTTAAGTTTTTGCTTTTTCTCTCTTTCTTTATAAATTCACCAATTATTGTTTTTTTCATAATTGAATTTTATAGTATATAGCATATAATATCAATAAAAATATTAAAATTATATTATAACTAATATAATAATGTAAATATTAGAGTTAATTATATTATATATACTATAATCTATAGCTTAAAATTTATGTTTTTATCTAAATAATACAAAATGTTAGAATAATAAATATTTTGCTAAATCTGTATTTACTATTTCATTAACTTTATCGATTGTTTCTTTGCAGAAAGTTCTATTTAGTCCAAAATCTAATCCAACTGTTAAAAGATCTTTTATTGTAGGATTAATGCCTTCTCCATTGATTGTTGTAGCATGTTCACCATTTATAGAATTACTATATGTTAAATCATATGCAGGAGATAGTTTCCATTTACCAGCAAATAAAAAGGTGAAATTCTTACTATGGTCATCTCTATTGTGCGAAAATACATTAAAGCACATTAGGGTGTATAGCTTTTTAACTTGAGAGATATCTTTACTAAGATAGAATGTTAGTTTTAAAAGATCTAAATAATCTAAATTTGGTAATCGATGAGATGTTTCAAGTAGGGCAGAGGCGGATGCCATATGGATTTTTTTATTATTAACTCTATCAAATCTTTTAATTGAAAAATAACCATTAGTAATTTTAGAATCTAATAATTTAACTTCTGGTATTTCAATACCACATTTTTTTGCACATAAACTATATTCATATTCTTCTATTCCTATATTTTTATTATCAAAGGATGATGGGAATTTTACAATCCAATCTTCATTATCTATTTTTTTAAAGATTTTAGGTCTAGCACCGCCAGAAGAGCCCCCATTTTTGAATAAATAATCTAAATCATCAACTTCACTATTATTTAACAATAATTTACATTGTTTATTTATTTTATCTAAATCTAATTCAGAGATATTATCACTAACTATATTTTGTGTTGGTAAATATTCTAAAGCTCCCATAGTAGAACTTCCTATAATAGATAGTCTATATAATGGAGTAATAATTTCTTTATCAATTTTGTTTTTATTAAGCATTCTATCTGCTAGCAGTCTTCCCCAACCATCAGGTAAACTGTCATTAAAAATTCCATACAACCCTTCAAAGGGTTGAAACGTTGGTGTGTATATTTTATTTGTTAAAGGAAGAGAAATAGGGGAGATAGAAAAACCTGTATTTAACCATTCTTTATCATACTGAAAGCTTGTTAATTTGTTTATATATATTAGAGTCCCAACTATTCTTTTATGATACATAACTTTTAATTTTAAATGGTTGTTCATTTTAACATATCCTCTATATTTTCATAATGTGGTGTTGTAAATAAATTGTATAATTCTTTCTCAAGATTTAACCTTTGAGATAAAAGAATTAAAAAAGATAATGATATTTCACCAGTTTGTTCAAACCTTTTAATTGATCCTAAAGAGACACCAGTTTCTTTAGCTAATTGTTTTTGAGTTACTTTATTCTCTTTTCTTCTTCTTTTGAAATTTAGTGCTATTTCTTCTTTAATTTTGGGTGCCGTTAATAATATATTATCAAAATCTATCATGATTAATATTTTAGTCCTTTTAGCTTGATAAGTCAATAATAGCTAATATATTAATCTTAAATTAGTAATATTTGATAAAATAAATTATAGTAGATTTATACTATCATAGCTTATAAAATGATTAAGTAATTAGGTTGATGAATATAAACTGAAAGTTAAAAAATTATCAATTGAAAAAGGGGCCGCTTATTAAATGATATAAAACTAATTTAGGTGAAGCACTTAATTGTAATAAAGTTATAAGAGATGGGCTATATAAGAAGATACTATTCTCTAATTATAGAAAAAATTTAGGGTTTACACCAATTGTTTGAATTTAGATAAATTTGTTCTTCTTTTTATCTATTTTAGTTTTTTAATTTAATTGCAAATACAATAGAATATGGTACATTATATTGTTATAAACAAATTATTATAAAAATGGTAAAAAGTTTTTGAAAAATAAGTAGAAAAAGGTTTAAGCGTAATGAATAATTATAATAAAAAACTTAATGAATTATCTTATGATACATTGAAATATATTATTTTGGATTATGGTGAGAGTGATAGTAGATTTAAAGAATTTGTTAAAACTCATTTTAGTAATGATGATACAAGAATAGATGAATTATATGCTTTTTTTGATGATATAGATATTTTTAATGATGAAATTATTACTGATATTCTCACAAGTTATTTTGAAGATATAAAAACATTTGTAACAGATCCTTATATTGCAATAGATTTAATAATGAAGTTCTTTCTTCATGAAGATGCACTATTTCAGCTATTGCCATGTGCTGATGATTATTATATTGATCCAATAAACGATTTTTATAATGTAGAAGTTTTAGATTGGGCCCATTATTCATATATTGCAAGTAATTTATTTGTTGAATATGCAATTAAAAGTAATGATAGTACTTTTATAATTAATAGAATTTTAGAGCTTTGGGAACTAGACAGATTAAGGGCAAGTGATATTATTTCAGAATCAAATAAATATTTCAATTCAAAAGAAATTAGGTCTTTGTACAATATAATAGAAAATAAAATAGATAAAAACGATAGATTTGATTATAAAGCTCTTCTCTCTCTTTCAAAGCATATACCAGATGGTGCATTATTTAAAAAGAATGCTATAGCCTCTAACTATTTAAATATATCTACTGAAGATGTAGTAAGTGTATATATAGCTGAAAAAAAGTATAATGAAGCACTTAGCCTTTTAGATTTTAATTTATTAACTAATGATACAGTAAAAAATTATCAACTCTTAGAAGTTTTTAAAAACCTTAATGATAGAGCATCACTAAAAATTGTAGCTAAACACATTTTCACATTTTCTTCTTCTATTGAAAGTCTTAATAAGATATCAAAATATGTTGATAAAGATATAAGAGATGAGTTAATTAATATTAGTATAAGTGAAATATTAAGTGGAAAAAGTAGCTTAAATATTATAGATAGAGTTAAATTTCTGATTTCTATTGATAAAGAGAAAACAGAAAACTATATTGCTTCAAACTATGATATAATATCTATATTAGGTGATAAAGAAATTGTACTACTAATTGAACTTTTATTAACTAATAAAGCTTATTTACCTGTAATATTTATTTATAGAAAAAAGATATTGGATATTTTAGAGTTTAGAAGAAATAGTAAATATACATTAGCTGCTAATTACTTAATTATATTAGATAATCTATCTAAAAAAATAATAGATTGGAAATCTTATTCTCCTCATACTATTTTTTTAGAAGATCTTAAATTAAAATATAGTGCTAGAAGAAAATTTTGGAGTGAATATAAAAATGGATGAGTTTAATGAAGAAGTTGAAGAATTAAATGAAGATTATGATTTTACTATATTAAATGTTAAAATTAATAATTTAGAACCTTCAGTCTATAGAAGGGTAGTTGTTCCTGAAGATATTTCTTTAGATAGATTAAGTGATGTTATTTTAGTTTTGTTTAACTGGAAAGACTATGAATCATGTTCATTTAAAATCAAAAATACTTACTATGTTAATCCACTTTTTCACAGGGCTGAAGATGAAACAACAGAGAATATTAATCTTTTTAGGTTAAACCAAGTTACAAAACAAAGGTCTAAATTTAAAATGTATTTTGAAAATTGGGAGATTGGAATATTAGTTGAAAAAACTAAAGTCTACAATGTTGAAATTGAAGAGATTTATTGTTTAAGTGGTGCAAATTATCCACCACCATCTTATATAGATGATATATCTCATTATTATAGATTGCTTGAAGCTTATGAGAATCCTGAAGATGATTTACATCAAAGATCTAGAGAATTATTTGGTGAAGATTTTGATAAAACTTTATTTAATATAGGCACTTACAATTTTCTTTTAAGTAGATTTTCTGAGTGGGCAAGAGATAGGGATCTCTCTTGGTATGACGATGAATTTGATAAAGAAGAACTTACTGAATTGTTTACAAAATTAATAAAAGATGAAGCAAAAAAAATTGTTGAAGATAATAAAGAGCACCTAGATACTTTATTAGATGAAGAATTTTATTAAAAAAGATAAAGGAGAGTGAGAAGATGAATCAAGAAAAGTGTTATTTACTTAGAATTGAATTGCTAGAGGTTGAACCTACGATATGGCGTGAATTTGCTGTGCCCTGTGATATTACCTTAGATAGATTTCATGATGTTGTTCAAATAGTAATGGGATGGATGAGCTCTCATCTTTATCAGTTTGTTATCAAAGATAAAAAGTATAGTGAATTTGAAGAGTATATTTTAGATTTTGATGATGTCTTTGATTCTAAAAATGTTAGACTTAATCAGTTTATGACTAGAAAAAACCAAAAGATAATCTATGAATATGATTTTGGAGATGGTTGGCAACATGAAATTACTTTATTAAATAGTAATTATAACTCACATTCAGCATATGATTTAGTGTGTGTTGATGGTGAAAGAGCTTGTCCTCCTGAAGATGTAGGTGGTGCATATGGTTATCAACATTTTATTGAATGTATAGAAAATGAAGATGATGATGAACATGAAGATATGTTAATGTGGATTGATTATGATTATGATCCTGACGAATTAGAAATTGATTACATTAACTTTGAACTTCTTAAATATCTTAATTATTCAAGAGATAGAGTTTTACCTTGGTTAGAAGAATAATACTATTATAAACGGGTATAGTGCAACGAATATCAATATTCGTTGTACTATTATTCTATTTTCTACAACGAATGTTATGGTTTTATTTAAATTATTTAAATATTAGCTTTTTATACTTGATTAGTTTTAAAACTACTGAAAGTTATTGATAGGGTTTTGTATTTTATGAATTATAATATATGTTTTCCATCTAAGTTAACTTTGCTAAGATAACTTAGATGGGTATGAAACAAATTTATTCATTAGTAATTATTAATGGTATCTTATTTTCTTCAAAATAATTTTTATATTCTGTTGGAATATTGTTGTCAGTAATAATAGAATTAAATTGTTTAATATTGTCAAAAACGCAGGAACTTACTAAATTAAATTTACTTGAGTCTAATAAAAGGTATTTTTCAAGACTAGAATCCATTAAAGTTTTTTTTATTTGAACATCTGACGGGTAAGCACATGTTAATCCAAATTTTAAATCAAATCCTGTAGCCCCAATAAAACATTTATTAGCCCTGTATTTTTCAATAAATTTTGGAGTATCACTACAAAAGAAATTTCTAGAATCATTTGAATATACTCCACCCGGGCATATTATTTGACAATTATTTTTATCAACTAATGAAGCTATAGAATTAAAGGCTGTCGATAAGACTTTTAGTGAATAATCAGGGGAGATAAATTCAGTAATAAATTGTGTAGTTGTTCCTGAATCTAAGAAAATGAAATCATTAGGTTTTATTAAACTGTATGCCATCTTTGCGATTGCTTTTTTTCTAATAATATTTTTATCTAATTCATTGTTTAATGAGTATGAAGGGACATTAGAAGGTACTGAAGATGCTACTCCTCCGTAAACTTGTCTAATAGTACTATTTTTACTAATAATGTTAATATCTCTTCTAATGGTCATTTCTGATACATCTAAAGTTTCAGCTAGTTCTCTAATAGATACGAAACCTTTATCAATTATCAGTGACATTTCTAATTCTCTACGATCTTCGTTTTTACTCATTTTTGCCTCTATAAAGTAGGGTAAACACTTTCAGGGGGAAAGCGTCTTTTTGGTCTTTCAATTAATTCATAGCATATCCCAAATTTATCCTCTGTATCAAGATATGCAAAATGGCCATCACCATCAGGTCCAAAACCACCTCCTTCCATTATAACAGAAATTCCAGATTCTTCAGCTAATTTAATTTCTTTTTTAATATCTTTCACATAAACACCTAAATGTTGCAAACCAAAACCATTTTTGTTTATAAAATCTGTATAAATAGTATGGCCTTCAACAGGTTGAATTAATTCGATTCTAGAATTCCCTAAATAACTTAATCCTATACGAACTTTATAAGTTATTGGGTTACCTTTATAATTCATATATTTTAATAATGGTGGTCCATAAGTATAAATTTTCCAATCCTCTATTCCAAACTTGTCATAATAGTTTTTCATTGCTTTATCTAAATCTTCTACAACAAAGCCTAATTGACCGACTGATAAATTTAAAAAATTTAATTTATTCATATATTTATTTCCTTTCCTTTAATTATTCTAAATTTTCATGATTATTAATAATAAACTCTCTAGATATACCTTCACTTAGGATAGCTATTACTATTTCTAAAAGAATAAAACTACTTTGTTCAAATAGTGATCCCATTAATTGAAATGATAAATTATTATTTATGTCTGAGATTCTACTTGGTGCATTTATATTTATAATATGTCTGTTCTTTTTATATTCCATATTTTTATTAGTTGTGATTATTATAGTTTCTAAATCCAATTCTAATGCTCTATTTTCTATATTAACTATAGTTTCTGTTGTTCCAGATCCAGATAAACTAATTAATAAATCCCCTTCATTAGAAGAAGGACAAGGAATATTCCCCACAACAAAAGAATTAATGCCTAAATGATTGAGTCTCATACAAAAAGCTTCCATAATTAATCTACATCTACCTGAAGCAGATAAGAATATTCTTTTTTTCTTTTTTATTGCTTCTACTAATATTATATAAGAATCAATGTCTATATTATCAATTGAATTAATAATTTCATTAAATATGTTATCTTTATATACTTGAATATTTTCTTTGATCAATTGTAATACTCCTTTTATATTAAGTATAATTTATGTTGTAACTTTAACATCAAAAAAATGACATGTCAATAAAATTAACAGTTATATGATTAAAGTTTAACATTTTTTATATTTTTTACTTGACTTATCTGATTATTGATGTAGAATGACCACATAATAAAAATAAAATGTTTTATATTTAACATATTTTTTTGGAGGATGAGAATGAAAAAATTTTTAACATTAGCTACAGTAATTACATTATCTGTTGCAACTATTTTTGCTCAAGGAGCAAATGAAGAAAAAGACCATTATACTTTTGGTTTTACTTATTGGGCTGCAAGTGATTTCTTTGAAACTATTGGACAATCAATAGCTGAGATTGCAGAAGAGAATGGTGATGAAGTTATTATTATTGAAGCTCAGCAAGATAATTCTAAACAATTAAACATTGTAGATGACTTTATTGTAAAAGGTGTTGATGTTGTATTTATGAACCCTGTAGATAGAAATGCCATTAAACCTGCTTTATTAGCATTAAAAGAAGCAGGTATTCCTGTTGTAAACTTTGACACTTCTGTAGCAGATTTAGACCTAGTAGATTCATATATTGCTAGCGATAATATCGGTGCAGGGGTTATTTGTGCTGAAGCATTAAATGAAGCATTACCAGAAGGTGGTGAAATCGCAATTTTAGACTACCCTGCTAATAGTGCATGTTTAGATAGAACTGAAGGTTTTTTAGCAACAATTAATGATAACTTTGAAGTTGTAGCTCAATTTGATGCTCAAGGTAAACCAGGCCCAGGTCTTGAAAAAGCAACTGATATTTTAACAGCTCATCCAGAATTAAAAGCAATATTCTGTATTAATGACCAAAGTGGTATGGGTGCTTATTCAGCAGTAGTTGAAGCAAATTCTGATGTTATTGTTATTGGTGTAGATGGTGCTCCTGAAGCCAAAGAGGTTATTGCTAAAGATACTCAATATGTTGGTACAGCTGCACAAAGTCCTAAACAAATTGGTGTAAAATGTGCTGAAGTTGCTTACAATATTTTAGAAGGAAAATCATTTGATGAAGAATTTTATGTTTCTACTTTCTTAATTGATAAAGATAATGCAAAAGATTATTTAGGTTTTTGGCAATAATTATTAAAATAATGCTAAATTTAGGCGTAGATAGAAGTCTACGCCTATAACTTATTGATTTAAAAAAGGGTATTTATGAATAAGCAATTACTAAAGATGAACAAGATAGATAAAATTTTTCCTGGTGTTCATGCTTTAAATAATATTAATTTTGATTTAAACCAAGGTGAAGTTCATGCTTTATTAGGTGAAAATGGTGCTGGAAAATCAACGTTAATAAAAATATTAGGTGGAATATATAAAGCTGAGAAAGGAACTATTGAAATTGCAGGGAAAAATGTAAAAATAAATTCTATTCATCAAGCAAAAGAATTAGGGATTAGTATAATCCACCAAGAATTAATGATTGTGCCAGAAATGACTGTTGCATCAAATATTTTTCTTGGAAAATATATCAAAAAGAATAAGCTTATTGATGATAATAAAATGTTTATAGAAGCTCAAAAGATGTTAGATTCATTTTCAGTAAATATAAAAAGTACAGATAAATTAGGTAATTTAAATATAGCAAACCAGCAAATGGTAGAAATAATTAGAGCTGTATCTTTTGGAGCTAAAATAATTGTTATGGATGAGCCTACATCATCATTAACTGATAAAGAAGTAGAAATATTATTTAAAACTATTAAGTCTTTAAAAGAACAAAATATTGGTATTATTTATATCTCTCATAGAATGAATGAATTAAATGAGATTGCTGATAGAGTTACTATATTACGAGATGGTCAATATATTGACACAGTTAATGTAAAAGAGACATCACGTGAACAATTAATAAATATGATGGTAGGAAGAGAGTTAGAAAATTTTTATACTAAAAATTCAATACCGAGTGATGAAAAAATTCTTGAAGTCCATAATTTGAGTGATGGAAAATTGGTAACTGATGTAAGCTTTGATTTATATAAAGGTGAGATATTAGGGTTTGCTGGATTAGTAGGTGCTGGGAGAAGTGAAACTATGAAAGCAATATTTGGATTGTCAGAAACAACAAGTGGTGAAATTATATTTGAAAATCAAAAAATAGAAATAAATAATCCTCAAAAAGCTATTAAATTAGGTTTTGCTTTAGTCCCCGAAGATAGGAAAAAAGAGGGTTTATATTTAGAAAAAGATATTACTTTTAATACGTCAATAGAAGTTTTAGATCAATTCATAAAAGGTATAAAAGTAAATAGTAAAAAAGAACTAGAAATTGTTAATAAATATTGTGATTCTATGAATGTAAAAACTCCATCTTTATTTCAGTTGATTTCAAAATTATCAGGAGGAAATCAACAAAAAGTAATAATAGGAAGATGGTTAGCAACGAAACCTAAAGTATTGATTTTAGATGAACCTACAAGAGGTATAGATGTTGGTGCTAAAGCAGAGATTTATAATTTAATTAATGAATTAGCAAAAAATGGAATTAGTATTATTTTTATATCTTCAGAATTACCTGAGATAATTAATATGAGTGATAGAGTTGCAGTGATGAATCATGGTGTAATCACTAAAATATTAGAAAATAATTTTACTCAAGAAAATATAATGAATTATGCAACATTATAAAGGAGAAAAGCATAAATGAAAAACAAATTACTAAATAATAACAGCTCCTTAAAAAGTGCCTTAAAGGAACAACTAGGTTTGTTAATGGGGCTATTAGCATTATGTATATTATTATCTATAATTAGCCCCGTTTTTTTATCAACAAGAAATTTATTTAATGTTCTTAGACAGATGTCAATAAACATGTTTCTTTCATGTGGTATGTTGTTAGTTATATTAGTTGGGGGGATTGATTTATCTGTAGGGTCAATTATTGCAGTTTCAGGGTGTTTGGTTGCAGGTTTTATAACAAATCTTGGAATGAATCCAGTATTAGCTTTAATATTAGCTACAATGATTGGTGTTGGTATAGGTGCAATTAGTGCATTAATTATCTCTTCTACCAACATCCCAGCTTTTATTATAACATTAGCAATGATGAATGTTGGAAGAGGTGTTGCGCGTATTTATACTCATAGTAAAACAATAACAATAGATAATGATTTATTTGCTACTTTAGGTACAGCATATATTGGACCTGTTCCTATTCAAGTTATTTACATTATTTTAGTAAGTATAATCACATGGATTATTTTAAATAGAACAGTTATGGGGCGAAATATTTATGCTACTGGTGGAAATCCTACTGCTGCTAGATTTAGTGGTATTAATACTAAGAGAACTATATTTTTTGTATTTTTGTATAGTGCAATTTTATCAAGTTTTGCTGGTATAATCACTGCATCAAGAATGTTTGCAGGAACTAGTACTGCTGGTCAAAGTGCTGAAATGGATGCAATTGCCGCTGTTGTCCTTGGTGGAGCAAGTATGAGTGGGGGCTCTGGAAATGTTTTTGGTACTGTAATTGGAGTAATTTTAATTGCTGTATTATCAAATGGATTAAATTTAGTTGGTGTTGATTCTTCTTGGCAATATGTTGCTAAAGGAATAGTAATTATTATTGCTGTTGTAATAGATTATATGAGAAAAGGTAAGAATAAATAATAATGTATTTTTTAGGTATTGATTGTGGGACTCAAGGTTCTAAAGCTGTAATTTTAGATGGAAAAGCTAATACTATTATTGGTAAAGGCTATTTTAAACATGACTTAATTATAAAAGAGAATGGGGTTAGGGAGCAAAAAGCCCAATGGTGGATTGAGGCAATTGAAAATGCCATTTTTGAAGCTATTAATTCTTCAAATATAGATCCAAAAAAAATTAAATCAATTGGAGTTAGTGGTCAGCAGCATGGATTAGTTCCTTTAGATAAAGATGGTAATGTTATTAGAACTGTTAAGCTTTGGAATGATACTTCTACAAAAGAAGAAAACGATTTTATAGTCAATTCTTTAGGAGGTATGGATGAAGTTTGGAATACGATAGGTGGAACTTTACCTATTGGATATACTGCAAGTAAAGTAAAATATTTAATAGATAAAGAACCCGATGTATATAGAAAAACAAGCCACATTTTATTACCACATGATTATATTAATTATTATTTAACAGGGAATTATTATACTGATCCAAGCGAAGTTAGTGGTACAGGTTATTATGATATAAAAAATCACATGTATAGTCAAAAAATGTTAAATATAATAGATCCTAGTGGTTTATTAAAGGCAAAACTTCCTAAAGTTATTAATTGGGAGACTCCAGTTGGTAAATTAAGAAAAAGTTTAGCTCTAAAATTTAATATGAGTGAAAATGTTATAGTATCCGCAGGTGGTGGTGACAATACTATGGGAGCTATAGGCACTGGCTCTATTATTCCAGGTTATTGTACTATAAGTTTAGGTACTAGTGGTACTTGTTGTTTTGCATCAAAGAAAAAAAATGAAGATATTCATAAATTGATACAAATTTATGATTTATTAAATGAAAAATATTTATGTACTTCTTGTATTTTAGGCGCAACAAGTTCTACAACAAAAATCCAAGAATTATTTTCGTTATCAATAAAGGAATTTGATCAGTTGATGGAAGAAGCGCCTATAGGGGCTAATGGTTTATTATCTCTTCCTTTTTATGATGGGGAGAGAATTCCTCCAATACCATCAGGAGAAGGTTTAATTAAAAATATAAGTGCTTCAAATCTATCAAAAGGAAATATTATTAGAGCATCAGCTGAATCTATTATATTTATATTAAAGAATGGGTATGATCATATGATAAAATCTTTTGAAGCTCCTAGTGAATTCATTATTACAGGAGGAGGGAGTAACAGTTCTCCTTGGCGACAGATTTTAGCTGATATTTTCGATAAAAAAATATATTGTTTAAAAGAAAATGAAGGAGGAGCTTTAGGAGCTGCGATTCAAGCTTGTTATTTATATAAATATTTGAATGAAGAAAATATTAATCTATTTGAAATCATTAAATCAAATATTGAATATGATGATAGAAAAACTACATTTCCAATAAAAATGAATGTTAAATTATATGAAAAATATTTTAAATTATTTAAAGATGCAATTACAAAAGAATGGGGAGTTGAAGTGTAATGATGACTAACTTAATTTTGGATAGTGCTAATTTGAAAGAAATAAAAATGGGTTTAAATTATTATCCTTTACTAGGGATTACAACTAATCCATCATTATTATCTAAAGAAATTGAGAATAAGAATTTAATGAAACATTTATATGAGATAAAAAAATGTTTAAATAAAGACCAGCAATTACACATTCAAACTACTCAAACTGAATCTGATAAAATAATTAAACAAGCTATCAAAATAAATGAGGCCTTTGGTGAAAATACTTTTGTAAAAATACCTTCAACAAGAGAAGGTATAAAAGCAATTCGTTCACTTGAAGGTAGAGTAAATATAACAGCAACATTAATTTATACTCCTCTGCAAGGTATAATTGCAGCAATGTCTGGTGCTAGATATTTGGCATTTTATTATAATAGAATGGAAAATAATTCAATTAATGTTAATGATTCTTTTAATATGGTAAGTGATTATTTATCGAGAAATAATTTTAATTGTGATATTTTAGCGGCCTCTTTTAAAAATGTATCACAAGTATTTAATTCTTTTAAATATGGAGCAAAAATAGTTACTGTTCCTTTTTCAATTTTAGATGAAGTTTTTTATAATCCCATTATTTCTGAGGGTGAAACAAAATTTTTAAATGATTGGAAGAATAGCAAATTAAAAAGTGATTGGATATAGAATTTTACTTTATGTTTAATAAGTATGGTAATGTACAATTTATTGGTTATTTTTATTTAAATAAGAGATAGAATTGGTATTTCTTAGAAAACTAGGTTAAGTATTAGATTGCTTTTTATTTACAAAAAGATACTCATGTACAGTGGAATACAATATATATCGCCGATTTTTTTCAAATTTTTAGTATATATAATATAAGAGTTTCCTATCTTTTTTTTATTTTTTTCTCTTAAATAATCTAAAGGTTTATGTTTTGTATAATTAGAGGATTTTACTTCAACAGGTATAATTTTATTATTCTTTCGTAAAATAAAATCAACTTCCATCCTATGTTTTGATTTATTAACAGTTGAATAAAAAAATAAATCATGTCCTTTTGTTCTAAAAACTTGAGCTATTGCATTTTCTATAATCATTCCTTCATTTATATTTAATTTATCATCTAAAAGAGCTTTATATAATTTGTTATCTAAAAATTTATTATTAAAGAAAGCTAAAGTAATAAGTAGCCCAGTATCCATCATATAGTTTTTCATATATGATGATTCTATAGTTAATCCCATTCCTATACTAGGATCAGAAACTCTAAAACAACAATTAGTTATCATAGCTTCTTTTAGCCAGATAAAAGAAGCTTCATAATCTCTGAATTTAGCACCTTTTTTTAAAGATGCTAAAGAAAATTTTTTATCATGTCTTGATAAATTAGCAGGTATTTTATCAAAAATATTTAAAACCTTTGATAAATTTTTACCAGCAAATTTACCTACATCATTTCTATAAAGAGTTAAAATATTCTTCTTAACATTATCCACTAATTCTAAATCATTAGTTTTTACATATTCTATAACCGCTTGTGGCATTCCTCCAACGAGCATATATGTTCTAAATTTTTTTAACATGGTTTTATGAGTTACTTCATCCAAAGCAATAAAATTATCAAATTTATTTTTTAAGAAAGGAATAGAAATCTCGTCTCCAATAGCCCACAAAAATTCTTCAAAATCTAATGGATACAAAGTAATTGATTCTTCTTCAGAGGGGATTAATATATCTTGAACATTTTGTTTCAAAGAAATTAATGAACCTGTTTCAATAAAATCAAATCGTCCATCAGCAACAAAATGTTTTATAGCTTGTCTTGCTTTTGGAAACAATTGGACTTCATCAAAAATAATAATGGAATTCCTATCATAAAGTTTAGTATTATAAATAAATTGTAGTTTAATAAAAAATTCATCTAAATCATTTAATCCGGAATTAAATAAGTCAATTATAGAAGGGTTTTCAAGACTAAAATCTATTACAATGAAGGATTTATATTCTTTTTTAGCAAATAGTGTAGAAATATAGCTTTTCCCAGTTCGTCTAGCTCCTTCAATTAGTAAAGCGGTTTTACCATTATTTCTTTTCCATAATAAAAGATTATTATATATCTTTCTTTTTATAATCATAAATTTCCTCTATTTACTAATAGTTTAAAGTGTTATTCTAAAAAAAACAAGTTGTATTACACCATAGCGCATATTTTTAATTAGATATTTTACACCCTAGCGCACTTTTTAAATTAGATATTTTACACCATAGCGCACTTTTTATTTACTAAATAGAGTATTTTATTAAAATAGAAAGATGTTGTTTTAGCCTATAATTGTAGCTTTAAATATGATAGAAGCTGTATTTTTTTTATATTGTATTTGTTATTTTATATCATAATATTAATAGGTAAGCAGTATTGAAATAAAAAAAGTAAGCAGTTTTTCGTTTTTATTTGTGCAAATAGCAATTTTCGATTTTTACATCTTTGATTTTACCTTGTAGATAACAAAAACAATGGTTTTATTTGTAAGAGAAAGTATCGCTCTTTGTATTAACCTTAAAAAATAGCAACCCACAAGATTAAAATATTTGTGTATTAAACAAATCTTTATCAGGAGGCTGCTAATAATTTTTTAAATTATTTAATAAATTACTATATTTAACTGTACCAAATTAAGTTTGTCTATAAAAGGCGAACCAGTTGAATATTCTCCAGTTAATAAATAAGTCTTTAAAATATGATAATAATATAAATTTAATACTATTTCATTATTCCATAATTGATTAATGAAAATTTTATAGGGCATAATTTCTATATCTTTTTCTTTATAATAGTTTTCAGTTGTACAAACAATAATTTTTCTTTTTACATAACTTGCTTTCAATAACTTTAAATTTTTATAATGTCGTGCAGTTATATTATTTGATGATTTTATTTCAATCGCAATTTCTTCATTTAATAGGCAATCTATTTCAAATCCGGTAGTTGTTCTAATATAATTTATTTTTGTTCTTGGCTTGTTATAATCAAGATATTTTTTTATTTCTAAAATAATTAATTGTTCAAAGTATTCATCAAAATCTGTATCTAAAGATGAGGTAACTTTTTTACCAGCTTTAAGAGCTCTAGCAACACCTGTATCAAAAAAATAGAATTTTTTTCTAGTAATTGATTTTCGAGTTTCTAATTTTTTAAAGGGCTCTAAGAAAAAGCCTAATAATGTATCTTCTAAAACTTGAACCCACTGCATTACAGCTTGATTATTTGTTTGGGCATCATTTGCAATTTTAGAATAATTTATTTCTTGAGAGTTTGATAATGAAGCAACTTTTAAAAATCTTGAGAAATCTAATAATTTTCTTGTTAAGCCTTCAGCTTTTATTTCTTGAATAACATATAAAGATGTATAAGAATCTAAGTCTTCTTCAGGTTCATCTGAAAAATATATACTGGGTAATAAACTATTATTTAGAATTAAATTCAAATCAAAATTTTCTTCATTTTTTAATAATTCATAATAAGATAGGGCATTAAAGTTTCGCCAACGAGCTCTACCTCCAAGAAGGTTACATGAATTTCGTTTTAATTTCCTTGCACTTGACCCTGTTAAAAGGAATTTAATATTCCTTTCATCTATCATCAATTGAACTTCATTAAGGAGAATTGGCAATTCTTGAATTTGATCAATAACTATAAGACAATTTTTATAATCATAAGCCTCTACTGTCTTTCTAATTAGTCCTGGATCATTTGATAGATTAAAAAAAATATTTGAATCAAATAAATTATATTCTAAAACTGATTTTATTGTTAATTGCTTTTTTATATATGTAGTTTTTCCAGTTTGTTTCGGGCCAAATAAAAATAAAGATTTGTTTTTTAGTATTTTTGATAAATCAATAGCTCTGTTAATATACATATTTTATCATTAAAGAAATAAATAATTTGTTTTTTTATGATGCTATCATAAATTTTATAGTTTTTTTTATGGTAATACCATAAATTTTATAGGTTTTATTGTTTTTTTTATAATAGAATATTAATAGTAAAAGAATTAATGCAACAAAAAAATTATTTCACTGCATTATACTTTTAACAGTTTAGTTTATATTTTTTTCCATTTAACGATTTGACGTCATCTATTTTAGCAGGGGGTTCTTGATTTTCGAACCTTATATCTAATTTTTCGCATAAAATCTTACCACTTACATGGAGTACACGAAAAGCGTCTTAAGACGCTGTCGGTATATGAGAGACTTTTAGCCTCAGAGCAAACCACCCTTTTGAAGGGTGGTCATGATTAAACTATTTGAAAATTGACATATTGGTAAAAATCTATTATTATAATTGTATCTTATCGGCAGCAAAAGCTTTTTAGTGCCGAAAAGATACTGTAAAGGTTATTATGAATAAAATAAATTATAAAAAAGTATTAAAGGAATATACTAGTTTTTCAACTAATGATTTTATCTGTGAATTTAAGAAGACTTATCCAAGATTTAGTGAATCTTATGCGAAAAAAACTTTATATAAACATATTAAAAATAATCAAATCGCTAGAATTGGTAGAAACAAGTATATATTTTTAGATGATAATATTTTAAATATCTATTCTTATAAATTATCTAAAGCCGCAGAAGAAATAGAAGAAAAAATAAAAAATAACTTCCCTGACTTAAAATTCAAAATTTTTGAACTAATTCAATTAAATGAGTTTATTAATCACCAAATAGCACAAAATGTAATTTTTATTTATGTTGAAGAAGTATTAGGGGACTTTGTTTTTGATTTGTTAAAAAAAGAATATATTCATAAAATATTAATTAAACCATCTCTAAAAGATATTGATAACTATTTAGTTGATAATTTAATTATAATTGATAATTTAACAACTGAAGCTCCTAATCATAAAAATAAGAATACATTAGTTTGTATAGAGCAAATAATCGTTGATCTTTTTAGTAATAAATACGTTAGAGCTGTTATTAATGTTAATGAAATTCCTGATGTAATTAATTTGATTACAAAAATGTATGTAATAGATAAAAGTAAAATGTTTCGTTATGCAAGAAGAAGAACAGTGGAAAAAGATTTGTTAAAATTGATAAATAAATAAATACAGAGTTTTGATAAGACAATAAAAATATAATTAAATAGGATAATATTATGATTAAATCTGATTCATTTTCATATAATCATATCCAATCATTAAAGAACAAATATCGATTGGATCCATCTCTTCTAGAAAGAGTAGTTTATGCTTTTGGATTATTAGAAGCACTTAAAAAAATAGATTTACCTTTCATTTTTAAAGGGGGAACTTGTTTAATGTTATTATTAGAAAAACCAATGAGGTTATCGACTGATATTGATATTATTGTTTCTCCTAATGTAAATATTAATTCTTATATTAACAAAATATCAGATATTTATCCGTTTAAAAATATTGAAGAACAAATAAGAATTGGAAAAAATAATATTGAGAAAAGACATTTTAAATTTACTTATGACTCTCCTGTTTCTAAAAAAGAAATATATATTTTATTGGATATTTTAATAGAAGATGATAATTATTATAAGGTAGTAGAGAAAGAAATAATTAATGATTTATTAATAACTGAAGGTAAAAATTACATTGTACAAGTCCCAAGTATAGATTGTCTTTTAGCGGATAAATTAATAGCATTTGCACCTCATACGACAGGTATTACTATTGAGAGTGGAAAATACATGGAAATAATGAAACAAATGTTTGATACATGTACTTTGGTTGATTATTTCTCTAATTATGAAGATATTGTTGAATCTTATAAAACAATAGCAAATCAAGAAATTAGTTATTGTGGTATTTCAATTGAAAAAGAGGATATTTTATTAGATACTATTGAAGTTTCAAAAAATATTATATCAAGAGGTAAGTATGATAAAGATGAGTACGAAATATATAAATCTGGGATAAGAAGTTTAAAATCTCACCTTTTTGATAATAACTATTCACCAAATATTGCTGCAATTAATGTAACAAAAATTTTTTACTTAACATCATGTATTTTAAAGCAAAAAGAATATAAAAAAATAGAAGATTTTCAATTATATAGAAATGTTACATTTAGGGATAAGAAATATGCACCATTGAAATATTTAAAAAAAATAAATCTAGAAGCATATGCATATTGTATTGAATCTGAAAAAGTATTGGATGAATAGCATACTTTCCTTCGTGTTATGCTTAGGAGAGCATTGTCGAGTTTATTGATTGTTATTTATTGTTTTATACATAATTATAAAATAGGTAAAGGGCCATCTATCATATTATTTTTTTTAACTACGTAGTAATTAAGTACTTTTCTTAAATTGTTTTTACTGTTTTTCCCTTATATAATTTTGTTGGAACTATGATATTATCAGATATTTTATTTTTAGGGTTTTTTATTCTTTTAATTAGTAATTCGACAGCTTTTTTAGCTATTTGATCAAAATTTTGTGCTATAGAAGAGAGATTAGGATTCTGAATATCTTCGAATTGTATATGGTCAAAGCCCATAATTGAAATATCATTCGGGATAGATCTTTTCAATAATTTAGCAGCTTGTATAATAATGGAAGCTGTTAGTTCATTAACGCAGAATATAGCTGTAACAATATTATTTTTCATATTTGAGATAATTTTTTTAGTTTCTTCAAGTGTTAATACAGTTTGTTCATTTAATTGTTCATTTGAGAATTATGTAACTATAAATTCTGGCTTGATTAAGATAGAATTATCTAAAACAGCTCTACAATATCCTCTATATCTAGCTTGAACTACATCTGAATCTTTTGCTTCAATGAATCGATTATTCTTATAATAAGGATAATTCAGTTTCTAGATTTTTATGTACTCTTATTAGATAAGATTGATTCTTTCAACATTATTTATCTGAAGCTAAAAATTATTATATGTTATAAATACATGAAAAGTTTTTCTAATTTTTTAAACAGGTTATTGGTACAACAAATACACCATCTTCTCTTTTATATGCGTAATTAGTTCCAGTTAAAACCATTAAAAAAGAAGGTTTTTTCATTACTTTAGTATTAATCAGAGATGATAGTTTTAATAAGTTTTTAGCTCCTTCTTCAATGCGTTCTTGGTCAAATAATTTAATTTCAATCAATCCATAATCACCATTATTTAAATGAACTATTGCATCAACTTCAAAACCTTTATTATCTCTGAAATGATATACCTTACCTTTTAAACTTTCTGCATAAATTCGTAAATCTCTGATACACATTGATTCAAATAAGAATCCTGCTGTTTTCAGATCATACATTAAATCGGATGGACTAATGCTTAATGCTGCAGTAGCTATAGAAGGATCAACAAAATATCTAGTTGGTTTTTTCCTTATAGCTGTAGCTGAACGTAGATTAGGATTCCACGCATTTAAATCTTCAACTATATATAATTTTCGTAAAGCTTCAATATATGATGAAACAGTATCGCTATTTAATGATTCAGGTTCGTTGTTTTGTATCATATCTTTTCTTATACCCTGAATCGAAATATTTGTACCAATATTCCTTGATAAAGAACGCATTAAAGATATTACTCTATCTTCTCTTCTTTTTATATTATCAACTTTAGACATGTCTGAATGCACAAGCATATCATAGAAATTTTCTGATTGAGCTAATGCTATATTAGGCGCTTGATTTACAGCTTTAGGCCATCCTCCTCTACATATTAGAAAAAATAATTCTTCTAATTTCTTGTTTGTAGTTCCTTCAATCATAAAAGGATTTAAAAATAATTGTTCTAGGGAAATTTCTCCTGTTGAATCGTTAGATTCAAATAGCGACATCGGTCTCATCATTAAATTTGTAATACGCCCTGCACCTGAATGAGACCACTGATCTTGATTTGGTGGAGTAGAAGAGCCTGTTAAAATGAATTGATTAAATTTATTTCTTTTATCAACTTCAAAACGTATAGCATCCCATATAAATGGGATTACTTGCCATTCATCTATTAATTTTGGTGTTTCTCCTTTTAAAAATAGAGTAGGATTTGCTTTAGCTAAATTAATATTTTGGTCTAAGTTTTGTTGGTCTTGCATTAATACTGAGCTTTTTGCAAATTGTAAAGCTGTTGTAGATTTACCACACCCTTTTGGACCTTTTATACAAACAGCGCCTGTTGATTGGAGCTTAAAATTTAATATATCATCATATATTCGTGGTAAATATTTTTTCATTTAGTGCCTCTCTTGATTAAATTATCAATCACTTTTATATATAAAATCAAGTTATTTCGTTAATTTGTACCGATTTTATTGGGTAATTTGTACTTTATTTTATTGGGTAATTTGTACTTTATTTATTGGGTAATTTGTACTTATTTTATTGGGTAATTTGTATTTATTTTATTGGGTAATTTGAAAAATTTAAATTCGAGCCAGGGGTGAAAATAAATTATATAATTCTCTCTCAAGATTTAACTTTTTAGAAAAAAGAATTAAAAAAGGTAAATATATTTCATCATTTTGTTTAAATCTTTTAATTGATCCTAAAGAAATATAAGTTTCTGTTGATAATTGTTTTTTAGTTGCTTTATTCTATTTCCTTTTTTTTGAAATTTAGAGCTATTTCTTCTTTAATTTTTGGGTGCTGTTAATATAATGTTATCTAAATCTATCATGGTTAATATTTTAGTCTTTTAATCTATTGTGTCAGTAGTAGTTAATATATTAATCTTTATATAGTAATATTTGATAAACATTATCATATAGAAGGTTTACAATTTTCTGATTTATAAAATGTTTAAGCTATAAAGGCTAATGAGTATAAATTTAAAGATATAAACATTATCAGTTGAAAAGAAGTATGTCTATAGTTGGTAAGTTAATTATGTTATCTTATTCTTGACGGAGAATAGGATGTGTTTTGTCAACAGTAAATGGCTCTTTCCATTAATTGGGAATTAGTTATATTTTTCAGCTATTAATATCTCATTTAAAGAATAAAAGTTGTTGTTCTCCTTTTTATGTACTTCCAATAACGTAAAAGAGAATGATGCATTATCATCTTTATATGATAATAAAATGGGGGTGAGAATGAATATTCTCCCGTTAAACTACTATTAATATCCACTTAAATTACCACTTGATTTATAAACAGTTAAATATCACTAAGAGTAGTTTCAACACCATTTATTTTTCTATATTTAATTTTAAAAATTGTTTATTATACTTTAAAAATAAAGAATAATATGTTAAAGTTAAAAAAAAGGAAAGTTTAAATGGTTTTATATAATGAATTAGCAAAAATCCCCGTTTTTAACATAAATGATGTAATTAATATGGTTGGTAATGAAAAAACATCATATTCAATTATATATCGTTTAATGAAAAAAGATTTAGTAAAGAAAATTAGAAATAATATTTATTCAGTTGTAAATCCAGCAACAGGTGATATAATTGCAAATCCTTATCAAATAGCATGTGCAATTTCTTCTTCAGCATATATTTCTTATCATAGCGCATTTGAATATTATGGTTTAACAAATCAAGTGTATTATGAAATATATGTGTCTTCAGAAAATCGATTCAATAATTTTACTTATAATAATATACATTATAAATATGTAGCTTCAAAAATTAGTGAAGGGGTTGTTTTTGCTCAAAATACTATAGGTGTTAGATTAACAGATTTAGAGAGAACAGTTATAGATAGTATACAATATTTAAATAAAATTGGTGGGATTGAAGAATTAATCAATGCCCTTGATGAAATCACCTTTTTAGAAGAATCAAAATTACTAAAATATTTAAAATTGTATGAAATTCAAGGACTTTATCAAAAAGCTGGCTTTTTGCTTGAGCATTATCAAGAAAAAATGAATCTTTCTGATGAATTTATACAATATTGTAAAGCAAAAGTAAAAAAAAGTAGAAAATATTTAGTAAGTAATTTACAAATAGATAATTATTATAATAATGAATGGAATTTAATGGTTCCCAAGGGATTATTTGAAATAAATAATTACGGAGGAGATATAATTGTTTAGATATGACCCAATTTTTATTAAAAGAAAGTCAACTGAATTACATTTTGTAAAAGATACTTTTGAAAAAGTCTCTAGATTAATTTAAATAGTAAAATTTATTAATACAAATATAAATTTGAAAGGAAAGCTAGCTTTAAAAGGTGGGACTGCAATTAATCTAACTAATTTTAATTTACCTCGTCTTTCGGTTGATATAGATTTAGATTATTTAATTTCTAATAATCGAGAACAAATGCTTCTTGATAGAGAAATAATTAATAAAACCATTCATAATTATTTGCTTTCAGAAGGATATTATTATAATCCAAAGTCAAAAAGCCCTTATAGTTTAGATTCTTGGGTTTATAATTTTAAAAATACTAGTGGTAATAAAGATTCTATAAAAATAGAGATTAATTACTCATTAAGGTCTCATGTTTTAGAATCAAAAGATTCTTTAATAGTTAATGATTATTTTTCTGAGAAATTAACGATTAAGATATTAGATCCACTTGAAATCTATGCAAGTTAAATTAATGCACTTTTAAATAGAGCAAAAGCTAGAGATTTATATGATGTGCGAAATATGATTGTTTCAAAAACATTTAATGATGTCGAAACACAATTATTAAAAAAAGTAATTATATTTTATGCAGCTATCTCATCAAAAGAAAATAATCTAGATATAAATACTAAACGAATTGATTCAATAACTTTTAGAAATATTAAAACAGAGCTTTATCCAGTAATTAAATCAAATGAACAATTTAATTTAGATGAAACTAAAGCTATTGTAAAAAGGTATTTAGATAATTTATTGATATTATCAGAAGATGAAAAACTATTTTTAAGGGAATTTTATTCAGGTTCTTATATTCCTGAATTATTATTCATGGATCAGCCTATATTAGATAGAATAATGACTCATCCTATGGCTTTATGGAAAACTAATAAATAGATTTTAATTTTGGGCTTGAGCCTGTTCACGAAGCGATGAGTAAGATCTTTGAAAATAAATACACCACTTGCTATGCAGGTGGGTTGCAAAAGTTATACAAAAACTTCGTTTTATTATAGAGTTTGAATGCTACTTGTAAACGTCAAGTTAATAATGCTAAAAATGTAGATGTTTGTACTTTTATTGTGGATAGTAACAATTATTTAATAATTTTAGGTAAAGACTTCATAATTAAATTTTAAAAGATTGTTGTTATTATTATTGATTTTTTGGGCCGTGGGAGTGGATATTTTTCCTACTACCTCTAGCATTGATTTCTTCATCAATATCTTTCTAATTAGGAAGAATTATTTCTGATGAATTTATTTCTTTAGGAAAAAATAGTTGTTGTAATTCATTATCATTGTATTTTGCAATTGAATCATAATTAAATTCATGAATTCTACAAATTCTTAAAATAATAGCAATAGAACTTTTAGTACAGCCGACACTTCTAGCTATTAAACGAGTTGATAGATTAAATTCAAATTTTAAACGAATAATTTCTTTAATCATACTAATTTGAGTACTCCTATATTGGGATCTCCTTTAAATGTTTTTATTTATAATTAATCCTTAATTTGAGAAATTTAAATACTGTCCACATCAAAGTGGAATACTGTCCAAGTTAGAGCATAGAATGCAACAAACTCCTATATATGAACAAAAGACAAGAAGAGAGAAAAAATCTTTTATAGAATTAAGGTATTATATTATAGGTAGTCGTGCTAATGCTTTTAGCATCTCTTTTGGAATTGATTTATCGGGAACTATAATAAAAAAATAATGCTTATTATTGTAAATTAATAATATTTAAAGTAGTGACTTAAATACTAAATCATCAGTTTTTTTATCAAAACAACTTATTTTATGAAAAGTAGTATCCAAAAATAATTGTCTCACAAAATAAGATAAAAATAAAATCTTGACAAAATAAAAAGAAGTGCTAGAATTAAATTGATTTAAACGTTTACGTAAACGTTTAAACGTAAATAGGAGATTTAGTATATGAAAAAATCTGGTATTTTAAATAGCGATATATCTCGTGTTTTATCATATTTAAGACACACTGATTTAATTTGTATAAGTGATTGTGGGTTGCCTGTTGATGAAGATGTTGAAGTTATTGATTTGGCTTTAAAAAAAGATATACCAAGTTTTATACAAGTATTAGATGTTATTTTAGATGATATGAAATGTGAAAAATATTTTTTAGCAAATGAAATAAAAAGTGAGAATGAACTTGTTTTTTCCCAAATAAGTAAACGTTTAACTCAAATACCTGTTGCTTTTTTATCACATGAAGATTTCAAAGAAAAAGTTAATAAATGTAAAGTCGTAATTAGAACAGGAGAGATGACTCCATACTCTAATATTATTCTTCAATCTGATTGTATTTTTTAAGGAGATAGTAAGATATGAATATCAAAATGAGAGGTATTGATAAGTTCTTTGGTACCAATCAGGTTTTAGATAAAGCTAATTTCACACTTAAAGATGGCGAAATACATGCCTTAATGGGTGAAAATGGTGCTGGAAAATCTACTATGATGAAAATATTGACTGGTGTTTATACAAAAAACAGTGGACAAATTTTTGTAGATAAACAAGAAGTTTCATATACTCATCCTAAAGAAGCAGAAAAGGATGGTATTGTTTTTGTATATCAAGAATTGAATACTGTTTTAGATATGAGTGTTCAAGAAAATCTTTTTTTAGGTAAAGAAATAAAAAAAGGTGCTTTTCATGTTGTCGATAATAAACTAATGAATGAAAAATCAAAAGAGGTTCTTGATAGACTAGGTTTAAATATAAATCCTAATACTTTAGTTTCTTCACTATCTGTTGGACAACAACAATTAATTGAAATTGCAAAAGCTTTATTAGTTAATTCAAAAGTCATTATTTTAGATGAACCAACAGCTGCATTAACGGATAAAGAAGTTGATAAGCTTTTCTCTGTTGTTAGAAAATTAAAAGATGAAGGTGTTTCATTTATCTATATTTCTCACCGACTAGAAGAAATCTTTAAAATTTGTGATAGGATCACAATTTTAAGAGATGGAAAATATATAGGGGATAGAGAAATAAGTAAAACCAATAATGATGAAATTATAAAAATGATGATTGGCCGAGATCTTGGAAATATGTTTAGAAAAGAAGCCGTTGAAATAGGGAGCACTCTATTAAAAGTTTCTAATTTATCAAATTCTAAATTATTTAATAATGTAAGTTTTGAAGTACATAGTGGTGAAGTTCTAGGTGTAGCAGGTTTGATGGGAGCCGGAAGAACTGAAATTATGAAAACTTTGTTTGGTAATTTAAAAGCAGATAGCGGTGAAATTGTTATTGATGAGAAAGTAATAGATATTCACCATTATAATTCTAATATTGCCATGAAATATGGTTTTGGTTTTATTACAGAGGATAGAAAAGAAGAAGGGTTAATGTTGAGTGAAAATATTAAAACTAATATAGCTTTAACGAATTTTCCTAAAATTCTTAGTAATAGTCTAGTTATTAATCCTAACAAAGAACTCGATTTAGCAAATAAAGCTATAGATGAACTAAAAATCAAATGTACAAGTTTTAAGCAAACAGTAAATAGTTTATCAGGTGGTAATCAACAAAAGGTTGTATTTGCAAAATGGTTATATACAGAGCCAAAAGTGTTATTGCTTGATGAACCAACTCGTGGAGTTGATGTTGGTGCAAAGCAAGAAATTTATTCACTTATTACAGCATTAGCTAAAAAAGGTACAGCAATAATTATGGTTTCATCTGATTTACCTGAAGTTATTGGAATGAGTGATAGGGTAATGGTTATTCACCAAGGTAAAGTCGGTGGAATTTTAAATAAAGAAAAAATTTCTCAAGAAAATATAATGACCTTAGCAACAGGAGGCTCGGTTAATGAATAAGGAAATAAATAAAAATCATATAATTCATAATTATGGCTCACAGATAGCACTAGTATTGCTTTTAATAGTACTTAGTATAATTAGCCCTGATTTTAGAACTTTGCAGAATATACTTTCTCTGTTGCGTCAGTCATCTGTAAATGGACTTATAGCATTTGGAATGACTGTAGTTATATTAACCGGAGGAATTGATTTATCAGTTGGATCAACTCTTGCATTAACAGCTCTTCTTGGAGCTGGAATGTTAAAGGGTGGGATGCCTACAATAGTTGTATTACTTATAGTATTAGTTTTGGGTATTGTTCTTGGTTTTATGAATGGATTAATGGTAGTAAATGGGAATATTCAACCCTTTATTGCAACTTTAGTTTCCATGACTGCTTATCGTGGTCTTGCAATGATTTATTGTAAAGGTAGACCCATTTCTTCCCTAGGAGACAGTGCCTTATTTAATGCAATAGGAAATGGAAAACTACTAGGAATACCTTATCCTGTTTGGATAATGATGGTAATATTTGCAATTTTCTTATTTTTCTTACAAAAAACTACTGTTGGAAGAGGAATTTATGCAACAGGTAGTAATAGCAATGCTGCATCATTAGCTGGAATTAGTATTAGTAAAGTTAAATATTTAGTATATATGGCATCAGGATTTGCAGCTTCTTTAGCTGGTTTAATTTTAGTTTCTAGATTAGGAAGTGCCCAACCAACTTTAGGTTCTGGTTATGAATTAGACGCAATTGCTGCTGTTGCAGTAGGTGGTACTAGCATGGCCGGAGGTAGAGGAAAAATTGTTGGAACATTAACAGGTGTAATTATTATAGCCGCTTTAAATAACGGAATGAATATAATTGGAATTTCATCTTACTATCAACAAGTAGTAAAAGCTTTAGTTATACTTCTTGCTGTATTGTCAGATAGAAAAAGATAAAAAAAATGGAGGATTTTTTTATGAAAAAAAAATTAAGTGTATCTTTAATGGTATTGTTCACATCAGTAGCATTATTAATGGCAAGTGGTGCAAGTGAAACATCAAGTAGTTCAAAAGGTTCAATTGGATTATCAATCTCAACTCAAAACAATCCATTCTTTGTAACATTAGTAGAAGGTGCAGAGGATCAAGCAAAAGCACTAGATTTAGATCTAACTGTTGTTGATGCTGGTGATGATGTTGTAAAACAAATTAATGATATTGATGACTTAGTATCAAAGAATGTTAAAGTAATTATTGTAAATCCTGTAGATTCAGATGCTGTAGCTCCAGCTATTAAAGCTGCAAAAGCTGCTGGTATTAAGATTATTGCTGTTGATAGAGCTGTAAATGGTGAATCAGTTAGTTGTCAAATTGCATCAGATAATGTTATGGGTGCAAGATTAGGCGGTGAGTACATGGTAGAACTATTAGGTAATGGTGCTATGGTTGCTGAACTTCAAGGTGTATTAGGTGCATCTGCTACTATTGATAGAGGGGAAGGATTCCACCAAGCTGCTGATGCTGCGAATTTTGATATTGTTGCAAGTCAAACAGCAAACTTCAACCGTGCTGAAGGTTTAAATGTAACTGAAAATATCTTACAAGCACATCCAGAGATTAAAGGTATCTTTGCACATAATGATGAAATGGCATTAGGTGCTGCAAAAGCTGTAGCTGACAGTGGTAAAGATATTATAATTGTTGGTTTTGATGCTACAGACGATGGTTTAGCTGCTGTTAAAAATGGTTCTATGGCTGGTACAGTTGCACAACAACCTGGCTTAATGGGTAAGCAAGCAGTTGATGTTGCATTAGATTTAATTAATGGTAAATCAGTTCCACTTAGTCTACCTGTAGAAGTAGCTTTAGTAACTGAATAATAAAATTAATGTTCAAGGAGTTTAATATTATAGCTCCTTGAACTATTTAAGAGATATAATATGAAGATTTTGAATTTTGGATCTATTAATATAGATTATGTTTATAGCGTTGATCATTTTGTACAAGCTGGGGAAACTCAAAGTACATATAAAAGAGAAGTCTTTCCAGGAGGGAAAGGTTTAAATCAGTCGATTGCTTTATCAAAAGCAGATGTAAAAGTATATCATGCTGGAAAGATTGGTAAACATGATGGACAGTTTTTAAAAGAATTATTGATTGAGTCTAATGTGAATGCTTATTATGTAAAAGATGTTGAATCTCCTTCAGGTCATACTATAATTCAAGTAAATAAAGAAGGAAATAATTGTATATTACTTTATCCAGGTGCTAATGATTTACAAGATGTTGAATTTGTTAATGAAGTTTTTGACAATTTTGGATCAAATGATTATTTAGTTTTACAAAATGAAATAAACAATATGGATTTAATAGTAGAAAAAGCTCATGAAAAGAATATGAAGATATTCTTAAATCCTTCACCATTTAATGAAAAAATAGAAACGTTGAATTTAAATCATATTGATTATTTTTTATTAAATGAAATAGAAGCTTCTTTAATGTGTAATGAAAATAGTGATGATATCAATATATTAATTAATAAGTTAAGAAAAAAATATCCTAATGCAAAATTTGTTTTAACTCTTGGGAAAGATGGGGTTATATATTTTGATAGTGAATCTATATATAGCCATGGAATCTATGATGTAGAGGTTGTAGATACAACTGCAGCTGGTGATACATTTACAGGATATTTTATAGCATCTATTTCTAAAGGACTTGATATCGAAAAAACATTAGAACTAGCATCAATCGCATCTTCTATATCTGTTACAAAAAATGGTGCAGCTCTTTCTATTCCTTCTTTAAATGAAGTGTTAAATTCAAATCTAAATAAAAACTAAAATAGTTTGTTTTTTAAGTGATTATAATATAATATTGAGAGAAAAAAATAATTATTTATATGTACTAGAATATTTTATCTATATTATATATTATCAAAAAAATAATTTATTTTAAGTATAATATTGGAGCTTTATAGAATCATGAACACATTAAAAGATGTAGCAAAATTAGCTGGGGTTTCTACAGCAACCGTATCACATGTAATTAATGGGACTAGGTACGTGAGTGAAGAGTTACAAAAAAAAGTTAATGATGCTATGAAAGATCTTGATTATCAACCTAATATGATGGCAAGAGCATTAAAAATGGGGTTTCAAAAAACTATTGGAGTTATAGTTCCTGATTGTACTAATCCTTTCTTTGCTGAAATATCTAGAGCAATAGATAGGTATTGTTTTAGTAAAGGTTATAATATAATTCTTTGTAATACAGATAATAATTTAGAACAGCAAGCCTCTTATACTAATATGCTTATTTCTAAACATATCGATGGTGTTATTTTTATTTCTTCCGATAATTCTGATGATGAAGTTGAGAAATTTCAAAAGCATTCTATTCCAATAGTAATAGCTGATAGAATAGGGAAGTATAATAATGTTGATAGTATTGTTGTAGATAATGAGAAAGGTGGATATGAGGCAACAAAGTATTTAATTAATAGAGGCTTTACTAAAATTGGATGTATTAGTGGCCCATCTTCTATCTCTTCTAGTTCTCAAAGGGTTTTAGGATATAAGAGAGCATTAAAAGAAGCTAATATTACTTTAAAAGAAGAATATATTTCAGTTGGAGATTTTCATTTTGCAGGTGGTATAACAGCTGCTGATAATTTTTTAAAACTAAGTGAAAAATTAGAAGCTGTTTTTGCAACAAATGATATGATGGCCTTAGGTTTTATAGACACATTACGTAATGTAGGCCTTTCTGTTCCAAAAGATATATCTGTTATTGGATATGATAATATCCAATTAGCTCAATTTATGAGCCCTAAACTAACTACGGTTGCTCAACCTCTTGATAAACTAGCAGAAACTGCTACTAACTTATTATTAAAAAAAATAAATAAGCAAAATAATAGTAAAGAAATAATTAAATTAGATCCTGTAATTATAGAAAGAGAATCTTGTTCTTCAAAATAAAATTAGATAAATATCTGTTTGAAAAACTAAACTAGTGTAAAGAAAATAAAGCACAAGCCTTTTATTATTTATTATTTTAAATTAATAATGATGGATAATTAAATAATTAGTATAATTAGTGTTGTTAATTATTTAACAGTTCTCATGTTTTATGTTGCAACAGTTTTTATCTTAGATATGTTTATATGTAGATATAAAAACTCAAATAATACTGCCTTTCTTATAGGAAGGTAATTTTTTTTTTATTGAGAATCTTTTATGAATTTTATGAACTTGTTATTTTATTTAAGAATCAACAATATTATTTATATAGTGAAAATGTTAATAAAGAATTAGTAGTTACTATCTTTGATAAAGTAATCATTAGAGTATAACTATATTGGGGTTACCCCGGATTTGATTATTTACAAAAATAGTGTCGAAATTTTCAAATGAATCTTTATTATTATTGTCGCTCTTTATTATATGCTTAGCTTTACAAATTAGTGAAGAGTAGTTTAATTTTAATTCTAAAGACCTATTGAGTTGTGTTAATATTTTAACAATATGATTACAAAATAGACTAAAGCTGAGCTGCTTAGTTTATTTAGTGCCTTTTTGGGTGATTTATCAAATTTTAATTTTCGATATATGTTCATATTAATAGTTATAAAGTATTAAATAATGTAATTAATTTAAATTAATTGAATAATTCTTTTATTGTATGTATATTATATTTAAAAAAGTCAACATGTTGTATTTTTTTTTATAACATGTTGTAAAAAATAAGTATTTTATTGCATTTTTTCCTTGACTTGTTGATTTATTATAATATAATGACAGATGAAAAACAAACATGTTTTAAAAAAGAGGAGGAGAAAAAATGAAAAAACTTTCATTTATTTTATTTTTTATGATGTTGCCATTCTTTTTATATGCAAATGGTACACAAGAATCAGAAAACAAAGAAATCACTATTTGGTCATTTAATTTAAGCCCTGACGCTTTAGCAGAGGTACAAGATAAAATTATTAGTGAATACCAAAATCAGAATCCTGATATTACTGTGAATTGGCAGAATATTCCTTATGCTGGGTATCGTGAAAAATTATTAACTTCAGCTGCTGGAGACGCATTACCAGATATCTTTATTGACGGTTTTAATATGGTTGGTGTTTATAAAAATGCTGATATTATAGTAGATTTGACTGATGAAATTGATAAATTTGATTTCTGGGATGAATTTACTCCAAGTGTAGTTGATTTAGCAAAAGTTGGAGATAGTGTATATGGAGTTCCTTTTAGATTAAAAGTTTACCCAACTATTATTAATACTGAATTATTTGAAGAAGCTGGTTTGGATCCAAATGATCCACCAACAACTTGGGATGATGTATTAGAAGCAGGAAAAAAGATATATAAAGCAGAAAATGGTTCGGTTACTACTGTTGGTGTAAGCAATTTCTATAATAAAGCTTCTATGGCTAGAACATTTGACTTATTAGTACAACAAGATGGTGGACAATTATTAGATGAAGAAGGTAATCCTGCATTTAATGATGAACATGGTATGAACGCATTAAAATTCTTAATTGAATTATATAATATTGAAAAACCAGTTGGTTTAGCTGCAATTGATGAAACTGTAAATAGAGTTTTTGTTGCTGGAAAAGCAGGTATTTCATGTCTATCTTCTTATGATTCAATCCAAAGTGCTTTACAAACAGGAGCTGATGATATTATTTCTAAAACAAAAGTTGTTATGCCAATGAGAAGTAATAATGCTAGTGGTAAAAATGTAGCAATGTTTGATGGAGATATGGTTTATCTTTCAAGTTCTACAGAATTAAAAGCTGAAGCTATTGATTTTATTAATTATTTCTATCAACCAGATAATTTATTAGTTTATCTAAAGGCTAATAAGTGTGTTCCTTTCTATGCTGAACATTTAAATTCTAGTTATATGGATGAAAACCCATTATATAAAGAATTATATAAATTACAACAATATGGTGGAGTTTTAGCAAAGACTGCTGCTTATAGAGCTGCAAGAAATTATCTATGTGATGAAATTGAAAAATCTTTATATGAAGGACAAGATCTTCAAGATACCTTAGATATTGCTGAAAGTAGATGGTTACAAGAAATTGAGGATATGAAATAAAATTCATAATTTAGTAAATAAATATTGGGTTAATTTTATAATTAACCCAATATTATGGAAAGATTCTTTATGTTAAATAATAAAACAATAAAAAATTATCTAGTAGTACTAGTTTTTATTTCTCCTTGGATAATAGGTTTTATCTTTTTTATTGGTGGTCCTATGATATCAACTTTCTGGCTTGGCTTTACTAGATATGATGTATTTCGAAGCCCTAAGTTTATCGGATTCACTAATTATCAAAGATTATTTTTTGAAGATGATGTATTTAGAAAGGCCTTATATAATACACTATATTATACTGCATTAAATGTACCCTTAGGTGTTTTTGGCTCTTTATTCATAGCTTCTATGTTAAATAATAATTTACCAGGTAAGAATATATTTAGGACTGTATTATATATACCAAGTATAACCTCAGGTATAGCAATGGCAATGCTTTGGATGTGGATATTCGATCCAAGTGCAGGTATCGTAAATCAGGTTTTACGATTAATTGGAATAGTGAATCCGCCCTTATGGTTTAAAAGTACTACTTGGGTTAAGCCTACGATGGTTTTAGTAAAAATTGTTGAGATAGGTGGAGCTAGGATGATTATCTTTTTAGCTGCATTACAAAATACACCAAGTGATTTATATGAAGTAGCATATATTGAGGGAGCTAAATCTTGGACAAGATTTACTAAAATAACCTTACCAATGATAAGCCCTATCGTATTATTAAATTTAATAACCGCAATAATTGATTCATTTAGAGTATTTATTAATTCTTATGCAATTACTGAGGGTGGCCCATTAAATGAAAGTATGTTTTTAGTCTTGTATATATATAAAAATGCATTTTCAAATTTGAAAATGGGATATGCATCAGCTATATCAAGTATTTTTCTTGTAATTATTTTTGTAATTACATTAATTCAAATGAAATTATCCAAAAAATGGGTAACAAATGCGAGCGAGTAAGAGATGAAATTAAAAAAAAGTAAATATAGTCTTGGTCAATTAAAGACAGTAAAATCATCTGTATTAGCAGTTTTTTTAAACTATTTTATTTTAATTTGTTTAGGATGCTTTTTCCTAGTACCATTTTTATGGATGATAATTACAGCATTTAAGACTCCATATCAAACGTATAATAACCCAGAACTATTTTTTCCAAAACCTTGGACTGTTCAAAATTTTAGAGATGTATTTATTCAGTCACCAGTCTTAAGTTTTATAAAAAATAGTGTAATTGTAACTTTTTTTAGTGTTATTGGTGCAGTTGTAAGTTCTACATTAGCAGGTTATGGATTTGGGAGATTAAAATGGAAAGGTAGAGAAGTTGTTTTTTCTATTGTATTAATGGGTATGATGATACCAAAGCAAGCAATAATGATTCCAGTTTATCTAAATTTCCAAAAATTAGGATTAATTAATACATTATATCCTTTAATTTTACCTTCTGTATTCTCAGCTAGTGTTAAAGGTGCCTTTTATATATTTACTATAAGACAATTTATAATGGTTATTCCTAGTGATATTGATGAAGCTGCAGAAATTGATGGTTGTGGTCCTTTTAGAATTTATTCAAGAATTATTTTGCCTTTATTGACACCTGCGATAGGATCTATTTTAGTGTTTTCTTTTATGGAAAATTGGAATAATTTTTTAGACGCAATAATATATTTGAACGATGAGTTAAAATATACCCTTGCAATTGGTATTCAATATTTTAAAACTCAAAGTATTACAGATTGGAACAAAATTATGTGTATATCATTAATAAGTTTAGTTCCTGCAATAGTAGTCTTTTTCTTAGGACAAAAGAAATTAGTAAACGGTATTGCCCTTAGTGGAAGTAAGGGTTAGATAATAAATAATTGTATTAATATTTTAGGAGATATTATATGTATAAAAATGAAAGAGATGTATTAGTATTAAGTGGAAATGGAACTATTAAAGTCCAAAAAGATACTATCCCAGAGGTAACTAAAGGTTATGTTAAAATTAAAGTATTATGTTCTTTAGTTAGCCCTGGTACTGAATTAAAAGGTTGGGATGCTTTAGCAAAACAAAGAACTTGCCCAAATTTATTACCTAAACCTAAGAAATTTGGTTATTCATTATCTGGAGTTGTTGAAGAAGTTGGTGAAGATGTAGATAGATTTTCTATCGGACAAAGAATAGCAGCTATAGGTGCTGGATTTGCAATACATTCTAATTATGCAGTAGTCCCACAAAATCTATGTATTGAGTTAGAAAATGAAGTAAGCAATGAAGAAGGTGCTTATTCAATGCTTTTAGCTACAGCATTACAAGCAGTTAGAAGAGCAGACCCAAGTATTGGTGAATATTATGCTGTAAGTGGTTTAGGTATCGTTGGTTTATTAAGTGCAAAACTTTTACAATTATCAGGTTGTAAAGTTTGTGGTATTGATCAACATACAGAAAGATTAGAAATTGCAAAAAAACTTGGTATTAAAAATACTTTCTTAGCAAGTGATGAAAATATTAATGAAAAAATACAAGCTTTTACTAATCAAGAAGGTTTAGATGGAGCAGTTGTTGCATTTGGTGGTCAAGCTCAATCAGCTATGGATCTTTTAGTTAATAATACTAAACTTAGTCCTGATTTACATCATGAGGGTGTAATTGTAACAGTTGGATGGCCAGAATTTGATTATTTTGGTGAAATCGGAAAAATGAATAATATTGATTTAAGAAGATCTTCTAGAACAGGTTGTGGATATCATGATGCTGAATGGGAAATTTCTAAAAAAGATTATCCTTCTGTTTTTGTTAGATGGACTACTCAAAGAAATCTTAGATTATGTCTTGAGTTAGTTAAAAATAAAGAAATAGATGTAAATTTGTTAACTACACATAAAATTAAATTAGTTGATGCTGAAAAAGAAATTGCAGCTTTATTAGATAATTCTAATAAAATGCTAGGTGTGATTTTTTATAATTAATAGGAGATATATAGATGAACAATAAAATAATAGTATTTACTAAGCCTTGGAAAAATGAATCTTTAGAAGAATTAGTTTCTCTTGTAAAAAATATGGGTTTTGACGGTGTAGAACTACCTGTTAGAGATGGTTATCAAGTTACACCTAAAAATGTACGAGCTAATTTAAAAGAAGCTGTAGAAGCTTTTAAAAAAGAAGGTTTAATTATTGGTAGTATTGCTGGTTCAATTGAAAAAGATACTATTGAAGCAATGGGTGAATCAAAAATTTCTTTATTAAGAGTTTGCTTAAAAGTTGATATGGAAAAAGGCTATTTTGCAAGTGTAAAAGAACATCAAGATAAAATTTTAGAATATAAAGATCTTTTAGTAAAAAACAATGTAAAGATTGCTATTCAAAACCATCATGGTTATAACATTGCTAGTGCTCTAGGTCTACACCAAATAATGGAAGGTCTTCCATTAGATATTGCAGGTTCAGTATTAGATTTTGCTCACTGTGGATTAGATGGTGAACCTATTACTATGGCATATGATATCGTTAAAGATTCTTTATTAATGGTTAATTTTAAAAGTGCATACCAAGCTAAATTAAATGGTCCTGATGAAATTGAAGGAGAATATACTGTTCTATGGTCTACTTCTAGAAATAGTCTTTACTCATGGAAGAGTGCAATCGAATTATTAAAATCTAACAATTATAAAGGCTTTATTTGTATGCCAGCTGAATACAACTATTTAAATGGTGAAAATCCAATTATGGGAGATGAAGCTAAAAGAAGAGCCTTATATGATTTAGATTATATTAAATCATTAATGAAATAAAATTGATTAGTAAATTTCATAATTATTGGTTATGAAATTTACTAATAAGGAAAAAATATATGTTAAATAAATTAGGGAAAACAGATTTACAAACTAGTAAAATAGTATATGGATGCATGGGCGGAGCAGGAGCTTTTGGAGAACAAAAAGAAAAAGATTCTATTGAAGCTTTACAAACAGCATATGATCTTGGTATTAACTTTTTTGATACAGCTGAAGGGTATGGTGATGGTTATTCAGAGCAATTATTAAATAAAGCCCTAAAAAACCATAGAAAGGATATCGTTATTTTATCTAAAGCTTTACCTGTAAATGTTGGGAAAGAAAATTTAATTGCTGCTTGTGAAAGGAGTCTTAAAAATTTAGGTACCGATTATATCGATATATACCTATTGCATTGGCCAAATAGAGATGTTAGATTAGAAGAATCTATTGAAGCTTTAAATATCTTGAAGAAGGCTGGAAAAATTAAAAACTTTGGTGTTTCTAATTATGGAGAGCAAGATCTTACAGATATTACTAAGATATCAGATTCAATTTGTGTTAATGAAGTAGCTTACAATTTGTTTTTTAGAGCTATAGAATATGGAACATTACCTACTAGCATTAATAATAATATTCCTGTTTTATGTTACTCATCATTAATGCAAGGTTTATTAGCTGGTAAGTACAAAAATATAATAGATTTTCCAGACAATAGAGCTAGAACTAGAATGTTTGATAGTAGAACTAGATTACAATGTAGACATGGTGAAAATGGTTGTGAAGATGAACTTCAAATAGCATTAGATGGTATTTGGAATGTAGTGAAAGAAACTCCATACTCTATGGAAGAATTATCTGTTGGCTGGTTAAAAAAGCAAATAGGCGTTGGTGGTATAATCGTTGGAACGAGAAACAAAGAACAAAGTCTAGGTTTGAAGAAACTAATTGATGTGGATTTAGATAAAGATTTAGTTAACAAATTAACTGAAATTACTAATAATTTAAAAATTGCACTTGGCTCAAACATTGATATGTGGGATTTTAGAACACGATAATTGAAGGAAACTATGGAAAATTGTTTTTATTGTATAGATGGTGACAAAAGAAAGAGTTTAATGATTGAAATAATTAAATTAGATTATGCAACTATATATCTAAATAAAGATCAAAGTCATTTAGGACGTTTAGTTGTTAAATTTAACAATCATATTACTGAATACTTTTATATGACTGAAGAAGAAAGAAATGGATATTTTAAGGAATTATCTATTGCAGCAAAAGCAATTTTTAATCTTTATGAACCTGATAAATTAAATTATGCTACTTTTGGAGATAATGCACCACATGTTCATATTCATATTGTACCAAAGTATAGGGATAAACTAAATTGGGGTGCTCCTTTTGATGATACTTTAGATAAAAAGTATTTAAAGAAATCTGAGTATGAAAAAATGGTTTGTGAAATTCGTCAAGAGATAGTAAAATTAGTTGAATAATAGATAATAAAATAGGAATAGATATAATTATGTTTATGTATAAAAAGATTTTTTTAGATATAAAAAGTGAAATTGAACAAGGTAAATATTTGCTAGATGAAATGTTGCCCTCTGAACGTATTTATGTGAATAAATATAATGCTGACAGGACTACTATAAGAAAGGCCTTTGATTTATTAGTTGAACAAGGTTATATCGAAAAAAAACCTGGTAAAGGATCATTTGTTACTTTTGGAGGTAGTAAAAATAAAAAAGAAGTTAAATCTTCTTTAGGTACAATTGCCTTTTTTTTGCCTAAAAGTAATAAAAATAAAGATAGAATAACTATTCCTTTTTATTCAGAGTTATTTTCAGCTTCAGAAAAAAATTGTAAAAGTAATTCTTTTTCTATTTTTTATTCAACTTTAAATGAGGATGATTCAATTATTGAGATAATGAATCATCAAAAAACAAAATTTAGTGGGATTTTATTTGTATCAAATATATTAGAACATCATATTGAAGAAGCTAATAATTTGAATATACCTAATGTCTTGCTTAATGGTATTTCTAACTTAACAACATCTATAATTTCAGATAATTATAATGGAAGTTATTTCGTAGCAAAACATTTATTAGATTTAGGTCATAAAGATTTTTGCATTTTAAATGGAATTGAAGAATATCAAACAGCTAAGGAAAGATTAAGAGGTTCTATAGAAGCTTTGAAAGAACGCAAACTTGATAATAATGTAGAAATAATTACTGATAACTCTTGGGAATTTGAAGGTGGTTATAATGCTGTATATAAATATATTGATTCAGCTAAAAAATTACCTACTGCATTAATTGCCTTTAACGATCGTTTAGCAAATGGAGCAATTCAAGCAATACAAAAACATGGTTTGAGAGTTCCACAAGATATTAGTGTAGTTGGATATGATAATTCTGATTTATCAAAATATACTACACCAAAGTTATCTACAGTTGAAATAAATGCAACATTTTTAGCTGATGTCGCATTCTACAATTTATTAACTCAACTTAAATTTAATAAAAATTTACCAGTTAAAGTACTAATACCAGTTAATTATATAGAAAGAGATAGCGTTAAAGAATTACCGTCCTCTAATTAATTGGGATTTTGAGTTATTATAAATAATATATAATTTATAAAAAGTTTGTTATCTTTTTATAAATCTAAAATTTAGTCTTTTATTATAATTAAATAATTTTATGATGAATAAAATAAATTAATTATTTTAAATGGGCTTATCACACTATCCGCAGATAAATAAATGGAAATAAGAAAATGAATACTAATAATTTATTCAATTTAAAAGGGGAAAAAGCTATAGTTACAGGTGGTTCAAGAGGTTTAGGGGCCTCTATGGCAGAAGCCTTACTTGAAGCAGGAGCTAAAGTTATTATTATAGGTTCCTCAAATAAAATATTTGAAACTACTAAAAAATTTAGAAATAAAAATTATGATTGTCATTGCATTAAAGCAAATTTAATTAGTAGAGAAGAAAATTACCGTGCTTTTAATGAGGCAATGGAATTATTAGATAATGAATTGAATATTCTTTGTACTGTTGCAGGTATACAAAGAAGACATCAACCTGAGGATTTTCCAATTGAAGATTGGGATGATGTGATTTCAATTAATTTAAATTCAGTTTGGATATTTAATCAAGAAGCTGGAAAAGTTATGTTAAAAGAAAAACAAGGAAAGATAATAAATGTAGCATCAATGTTATCTTTTTTTGGTGGAACAACTGTTAGTGCTTATGCTGCGGCAAAAGGTGGTGTTGCACAATTAACAAAAGCTTTAAGCAATGATTGGTCTAGTCAAGGTATTAATGTAAATGCAATTGCTCCTGGATATATGGAAACTGAGATGAATACAGCTTTATTAAATAATGAAGAAAGATATTCACAAATAACAAATAGAATCCCTAAGAAAAGATGGGGTTCTCCCGACGATATGAAAGGAATAACCTTATTTTTAGCTTCTAATGCTAGTGATTATATTACAGGTGCAATAATACCTGTAGATGGAGGATATTTAGTAAAATGATAAAATTTAGAGAAAATGCAAAATATGATTTAATTTGTCCATCAAGCATGGGTATAAGACTTGTACCGAAAAATAGACAACCAGTTAGTACTTCTACTGAATTCGAAATGCAATCGACTTCTGCAGAAACGAATGTTTTAAATATTTCTTCTTCCTTGAATTTAAGAGTTAAAGTTTTAACTTCTTTTGTAAAAGATAATGCAATAGCATCTTTTATTAAAAATCAATTAAGAATGAGAAATATAGAATTTGAAGGTCCTGATATAAGTAGTGATGGTCCATGGGGATATAGACACCAAATCAATATTGCAGATAGTGGTTTTGGACTCAGAGCTCCTAAAGTAACTAATGATAGAGCAGGGGAAATAGGAAGAGAATTAAAGATTGAAAACTATGATTTAGAGAAACTTTTTGTAGAAGATGGTGTTAAACTCTTACATTTATCAGGCTTAGTTGCTGCATTAAGTGAAAATACTACTAAATTTTGTTTAGAATTAGTAAGAAAAGCAAAAGAAAATGGGACTCTTATCTCTTTTGATCTAAATTATAGAGAATCTTTTTGGTGTAAAAGGGAAAAAGAGCTTAGAGAAGCTTTTATTGAAATAGCTAAATTATCAGACTTTTTAATAGGTAATGAAGAGGATTTTCAATTAGCTTTAGGGATTAAAGGTCCTGAAATTAAAGATTCTAATTTATCTGATAATATCAATCAATTTAAAGAGATGATAAATAGAGTAAAAATTGAATATCCAAAAGTTAAAGTTTTTGCAACAACTCTTCGCCAAGTAGAAAATGCTAATGAACATTATTGGGGTGCAATAATGAATATTGAAGATAATTGGTATTTTGAAGAACCTAGAAAAATCCAAATATTAGACCGTATTGGCGGGGGAGATGGATTTGTTGGAGGTATTTTATATTCTGCACTAAAAAACTTTAACTATGAAGATTGGATTAAATTTGGTTGGGCAACCGGTGCTTTAGCTACAACTATGGTTAGTGACTATGCAACAGTTGAAAGTGAAGATCAAGTTTGGTCAATTTACGATGGAAATGCAAGAATAAAAAGATAAGGGAAAATGATAATGAATAATAAAGCAAATATTGGTTTAATAGGATTAGCTGTGATGGGTGAGAATCTAGTTATGAATATGGAATCTAAAGGCTATACAGTGGCTGTATATAATAGGACTATTAAAAAAGTTGATAATTTTATTAATAATAGAGCCAAAGATAAAAATATAATTGGAACCTATAGTTTAAAAGAATTGGTTTCAAAAGTTGAATCTCCTAGAAAAATAATGTTCTTAGTAAAAGCTGGAGATCCAGTTGATAATTTAATAAATCAGTTAATTCCATTATTAGATAAAGAAGATATTATAATAGATGGTGGAAATAGTTACTTTGTCGATACAATTAGAAGAACTAAGCTTGTTGAAGAGAAAGGTTTGTACTATATAGGCACAGGAGTATCCGGTGGAGAAGAAGGTGCTCTAAAAGGACCTAGCATGATGCCGGGTGGATCTTATAAAGCTTGGGTACAAGTTAAAGATATATTGCAAAATATTAGTGCAAAGGTTGAAGATGGTTCTCCTTGTTGTGATTGGGTTGGAGATAATGGAGCTGGGCATTTTGTAAAAATGGTTCACAATGGTATAGAATACGGTGATATGCAATTAATATGTGAAGCTTATAGCTTGATGAAAAATGTTTTGCAATTGAATAATGATGAATTACAAAAGATATTTTCTGATTGGAATAAAACTGAATTAAATAGCTATTTAATTGAAATTACAGCTGATATATTATCGCATAAGGAAGAAGATGGTTCTTATACTATTGATAGTATACTTGATACAGCTGGGCAAAAGGGAACAGGTAAGTGGACTGGAATATCATCATTAAATGAAGGCGTTCCACTAACATTAATAAGTGAAGCTGTGTTTGCAAGATATATTTCAGCTATGAAAGATCAGCGTGTAATAGCATCTAGTAAATTTAATAAACCTCAATTTTCTTATGATGGAAATAAAAAAGAATTTATAGAAAAAATAAAAAATGCTCTTTTAGTTTCTAAATTAATTTCATATGCTCAAGGTTTTTCACTTATGATGTCTGCAGCTAATACTTATAATTGGGATTTAAATTATGGTTCTATTGCTCTTATGTGGAGAGGTGGTTGTATAATAAGATCTACTTTTTTAAAGAAAATTAAAGAAGCTTTTGATAAAGATCCTAAATTACATAATTTAATTTTAGATTCATATTTTTCATCAATATTGAATAAATATAGCAATGATTGGAGAGAAGTAGTATCAGTTGCAATAAAAAATGGAATAGCAGTACCTACATTCTCATCAGCATTAAGTTATTTTGATGGATATACTAGTGAATCATTACCAGCTAATTTATTACAAGCTCAAAGGGATTATTTTGGAGCACATACATATGAACGCATAGATGAAGAAAGGGGAAATTTCTTCCATACTAATTGGACAGGAGAAGGTGGTGATACAGCTTCATCAACTTATAATGCATAATTGTTGATTGGATTAAATAAATTCCTTTTGTTGATTAAAGTTAAGTGTGTTAGTTATTGTAGAACGTAATTTGCACACTTTTTCTATATATTTAGAGAATAGAATATATTCATAATTAATCTTACTAATTCTATTATTTTGTTTTTTTTTAATCTGGTTTATTTTTCCTGTAAGTAATATATTTTTTCCTTTTGCCGAGTAACTCATCTTATTATCTGTTATTAAGTTATTGATAATATCAATAAGAGATTTATTTTGTTAATATTTTTAGAAATTATTATATGGTTTTAAATGCAAAAGTCTAATAAAAGTAGTATATTTATATTAGTAGAAAGAGGTTTTGTGAGAGATGAATGAACTATATATTATTAATAAATTATTTACCCAAAATAATTTTTCAAATCTTTTAAATAATAATTATTCTAATAAAATTTATGATTGTATTATAAATGATATAGTTCAAATAGATAAACAAGAGTTTATTGATAATCAAAAAGCAATAAACCTTATATATAAATATATGGCTAAGAACTATAGAAATGAATATTTTTATCAAAATACGTTGTTTAATAAACTTCTTTTAGGAAGGCATAGTTTAAATACTACCGCTGCAATTTCCCAACTACCTATTAATAAATCTATAGCTGATTATATTATGATAAATGGTAAAGCTGTTGTGTATGAAATAAAAACTGAATTAGATAGTTTTAACAGATTAAAAACACAACTTAATGATTATCAAAGAGCTTTCAATAATATTTGTGTTGTAACTTGTGAGCAAAATTATAGTAAGCTAGAAAGCTTACTTAAAGAAACTGATATTGGTATATATGTACTATCAGATAATAATACTCTGCAATATAGAAAAAAATATGTGGAAAATAATAATTATTTAGATTATAGAACAATCTTTAACATCTTACGAAAAAAAGAATATGAAAGAATAATAAAAGACTATTATCAAAAATTACCTAAAACATCTCAAGTAAAATATTATGATGCTTGTTTGAAAGCTATAAAAGCAATACCTATGAATATATTTTATAGTGAATTTATTAAAATTTTAAAACAAAGAAACAAAATTGATCAAGACAAATTTGATCAAATTCCTTATGAATTAAAATCTTTAGTGTATTTTTCTGATAGAAAAAAAGTCGATTTTCAGCAATTATCATCTTTTTTATCCAATAATAGGAGTATGTAAAATGTATTTTCCATATTTTAGAGGAAGACAAAACGAATTATTAGCATTAAGAGAGTTAGTTAATAATGAGTTGTTAAGTGAAAGTATATTACCAATTATAGAACCAATATCTATTTCTTCAACTTTAATGTTAACTATTGAAGCGTTTATAAATAAACAAAAAAGAATAGGAATTGTCTTTAATCCAAGTGTAGGTAATCTCTGTTCAAGAAATCTTGCAGAATTTCAAGACAATGAAAGATTTTATAAATTAGTAAATTCTTCTTTACTTTTGAAAACTGTACTATTAGATGGAAATAATATTGATGAAGAATGTGAATATAATATAGCAATTTTGAAAAATAAGGATAATTTACAAAAATATTTTATATTAACAGAGAAAATTAACTTTACTTATTTATTAATCCCTGATGAAAGTTCTATCAGAAGAAAAATTACTAAAGAAACAATACTACTAGAAGATCATTTTAATAAAGCTACAAAAAATTCAGAATACTTAAAAAAAGAGGATGAATTTTTTTCAGATGATATTTTTTATTATAAAGAAGAGAAATATAAAGGTTTTGGTGATTATTCAATTATTGGAGATGAGTTTTCTACATCAGGTTTTGCTCCTTACGCAATAGCTATTCATATAATATATTTGAGTGATAAAGAATTAAGAATACATCATTTTGTTTCTGATTCTAATAATGGGATTGAAAATCCAGCAGGGAAATATTATGAAGCAGTACAAAAATTAACTATATGGGCAAAAACAAAAAATATTGATAAAACTATGGGGTTATCATTTTTTATGAAATCTTATGCAAATGAAACTTATCATGGCTTAGGTATTATTAAAAAATATTCTATAATGCATCATCTTGAACTAATTTCTAAAATATTAGAAAGAACTAAAACTAATGAATTGCTGTAATCATTGTTTTAAAGATTCACAAATTGTTTCGATAATAGAAAGTTATAATAATAAAGGTGATTGTGATATTTGTAAAAGAAGAAATGTTAACATTGTCGATATAACTGAGTTGTGTGAAATAAAAAATTATCTTCAAGATTTTATAGAAACATATGAATATATAGATAATGATAATAAATCTGAGGTGCCGTCAAAAGATTTACTAAGTATTCTTATAGACGATTGGAATATTTTTAATTTAACAAAAGTTGAACTTAGAGTACTTTTAAAAGAATTCTTTCCAGAATGGGAAACTGAAGATATATTTGATAAATCAAAAAGATATATAATAAAAGATTTATTTGATATTTCTTATAAAGAAAAAAATGAAATTATCAAAGATAGTAAATGGAATAATTTTGTTAGAGAGATTAAATATGAAAATAGATATCATTCAAAACAATTTAATAATGAAGCATTTATGAATATATTAAGTTCATTATCAACTAATTTATCAGAAGGGATGTCTTTTTATCGAGGAAGAATTTGGGAAACTCCTAATCCTTTTAATAAAGAAGAAATGGGTCCCCCTCCTAAAAAATATACAAGAAATGGTAGAGTAAATTCTGAAGGGGTTCAAATATTATATTTAAGTGATTCTGAACAGACTGTAAAATATGAAATACGTTCACATTTATATGATTGTATTACTATTGGAAAATTTATTTTACTTCAAGATATTAACATAATTGATTTAACTAAAATAAAAGGAATTAGTCCATTTTTTACGGAAGAGATTCGAGAGTTTACAAAATATTTAGCTTTAAATAAATTAAATTTAGAGGATATTGAATCCCATATTTCTAAACCTCATAATAGATCTGATAGTAATTTAGACTATTTACCAACTCAATACATTGCTGATTTGATTAAAAGTCAAGGAGATTTTGAAGGAATAAAATATAAAAGTACTTTATTTGAAAATGGATATAATGTTGCTATTTTTAATTCTTCTATATTTAAATGTGTTGAAATAAAAAATATTGAAATAGATTTTATAGAGTATAATAGTAAAACTTTATAAATATTTAATTAGAAGAATGGATAAAGTTGGATTCTTTTTAATATAGTCTGGATAATTAATTTCGTTATGATGTAACTTTTTATATAATAGCGTTTATCTTATTTATCATATGTTTTGATTATAAAATTGTAACGAAGATAGTAATAAAAATTTGATATCAAGTCATAACTTGAATTAAATAAATTGTAAGCTTTTGATTTTAAATAATTATATTTCTCACTTTATAAGTATTGATTATTACCTAATTTTTAGAGAGTATGATTTCATACTCTCTATATTACAATGTTATTAAATTAAATTAGGTTTTATATCAATTCAGCTAATTGTTTACCCATTTCTATTACATCAATTCCTTTAGTAAATTGTAGACAAGTTCCACTTGGATATCTTGTTTTTTGAACCCACTTATCAGGGATAGATTCAATACCATATTTAGCTCCAAGTATTGCCCCAGCAACAGCTCCAATAGTATCAGCATCACGTGCATAATTCCCAGCTAGAATTACTCCTTTTTTGAAGGAAGAATGTTCCATTTTTAAGCATGCAAATGCTGCTGGTATAGCTTCAGCTGTTGTAGCCCAGGTACTAGTAATTAGCTCATCATGAAGAGGCATCCAAGCATCGATTATATCTTTTCCTTCAACTATTTCCATAGCTTTTGTCATAGAATAATATAACCAACTTTCTTTAGGGATAACTGAAATTGATTTTTCAAATATTTCATCCCAAGTAGCATCTACCATAGCAAGGGATACGGCTATTGCTACAGCTTGAGCACCCCATATTCCATCTCTAAAATGACTAATTTCAGCATCTGTTTTAGCAAGTCTTAAAGCCTTTTCCTCTTGTCCTGCACATACAATTCCAACAGGTGGAATTCTCATTGCAGTTCCATCACTCATATGAAAAGTATTAAATTTACCACTAAGTGGTGGTAATAATCCTTTTTTTAAATTTTCAGCAGCTCTAATTTCACTTTTACCACCACGTTTAAATTCGTCTTGAACAACTACATCTTCCATCCATGCTTTTACTACATCATCGCTAGTAAAATCACCTTTTGTGTTAATAAGCGTTTTAGCTGTAAGTAAGGCAAATTCTGTATCATCAGTACTCCAAGCGGCTCCTGAGTTGAAATCCATGGTAATGCCATAGTTTTCTCTATTTGATTGCATGCGGGCTGCATCACCGAAGCTATCACCTATTGCTAACCCAGATAATGCTCCACAAGCTCGACTTTCTCTAAGTTCTTTATTTTCTCTTAATGCTTTTAGTGTTAGCATTTCTTTCTCCTATAATTCTTTGATTGATAAAGTATTAAATGATGTTCTACCACCGTCTTGCATACTAAGGCCAACCATGCCGTATTTGTATAAATCATCTTCACAAGTTAATTCTAGATTATTATCTAGATATAAAGATAAATTGTTATTTTCTATTTTAAATTTCAAACTATATTTAGTATCTTTTGTTATAATAAAGTCTTTACTGTTTATTATTTCAAATTTACCATTAACAGTTTTTCCAATTACTAGTTGATCTTTATAAAAACCGCCGTAATAACCTCTTTGAGCACCTTGTACTCTAAGAGCTAATAACCCACAGTTACCACTTTCGATTTTAAGTGAATTAGATATTTCAACTTCTTTTGTAAAATAATTGCCTACTAAGGCTTCACCATGATTTAAACACATTACATTAAGGTAGTTATCCTCTATGTCCCAAGCTCCATGGTTAATGGTAAAGGGAGTAATAGTTCTAAATTCAGGTGTTTGTTTATCCATTTCTATTTTGTAGTTAGCTTTACCTTTGATACAGAAATCATCTAAGTATAAAAAGCCATAATCGTATGCTCTAATTCTAGAGTTAGATTCTAAACTAATACCTATTTCATCACAAACAGCACCATCTAAATCAGGAATTGTAAATTCTATCTTAGTCCAAGTTTTTTCACTTAATGTGATACCTTTATCATAGACTATCTCTTTAGTTGTACTGTTTCTAACATAAGGAACTACTATAAAATCGGATGCACCGGAAAATTTATCACTGAAAATATACATACTCACAGTTTGACCACTGTATGCAGTAGGGGAGAAAGCAGGAGAGTATCTCTCATCATCAAAATCTTCTCGTCTATAGAAGTTTTTGTAATAAATTCTACTTTTTTCACCTCTTTTCATCCTATCGTATGTTATTCTTAAGCTTCCCTTTCCACTATGGGCAAATTCAGTTGAGTGTTTAATTTTGGTTTGATTTAAATTAGATACTCTAAATCCATGAGTTGAACCTGGTAGTTCAAAGTCAAAATTTATTTCTCCATCAACAGTTTTACAAAGGGTAGGTACTTCTTCATTATTAAGTTTATAAGCCCAACTTACTAAGTATTTAACATAAGATGGAATATCGAGAGTATTTAAATATCCACTTATTCCGCTTAAAACTATAAAATCATTTATAGGTTTTCTATAGTTTTCTCTTATTTTATCTAGGCCATTACTTACACCTAAGATTGATCCTACATTTCCGGCATTACAGTCAGTATCCCAACCTGCCATTGTAGCAATTTCTAAAGCTTCATTTACATCTTTTGCATAGAGCATAGCCATTATGCAAACACCTGCATTAGGTATTATATGGCATACGCCTTTATATTTATCATAACCCCAATTCTCTTGTAGATATAATAAACAATCTCTCCAATTATCACTTTTGGTTTTATGAAATTTAATTACGGAATTAACAACCTTTGCATATATACTAGTTTTTGGAATGTATTTTAAGCCTTCGTTTATAATTTCTTTAATATCACTAGTATTATAAGCTTCAGCAATACATGCTGCTATAAAAGCAGCACCATTTAAACCTTCTCCGTCATGAGAAATGCTTGCAGCTATTTTAGCATATTCGCTTGCTTTTTTAGGATTACCAGGCCAAATAAATCCCCAAGTATCTATAAAGATTTGACCACCTATTTGCTCAGCTCTTGTTTTACCGTTGACTTCGATACTTCCACTTTTATTAGGGGAAATTCCATTTTTTAGGTTTAGATATGCAGTGTGTTCTGTTGAAACACCGTATCCACCCCACCAAAACATACCAATTTCTTCTCTAGCGTAGTTTAACCAAGCTTGACCAACAGCCTCTTTTGTAAGTCCCTTTCTATAATCACTATCATCAAGAGATCTAAGAAAATAAACTGGTCCATTTACATCATCATCAGCTGCAAAGTTCTTAAAGTTTTTAACATAATCAGTAATTGTCCCATAAGCTCTTTGAATTCTATCTGATGTCCAAACTGTTGGCTCTACTGGGGCACCAAGACGAATACCAATATTCATAGCTAAGAACCCCGCATAGGTTTTATCAATTAATTCTTCTAAATTAAATTTCATATTTCCTCTTATAATTCTTATCTCTATCTTTTTTTAGTAAAGATAGAGAAGAATTAATAATTATTAAATTTTAGTCTAATACAGTAGCAAGATATTCACTAATTTTAGTTCCACCTGCTGCATTCCATTTTTCAACGAATTCATCAAAACTATCTATACTCTTTTCACCACGGATAATAGCTGTTGAATATTCTGTATATAATTTATCCATAGCATCTTTTAATGGTAATAGTTCATCTGGTAAAATCACATTAGTATCTGCTGCATAATAATCACTCATCATATCTAGAGATGTAATGCCAGCTTCACTCATAACAGCTCCACTAACTTCAGAAGTATTTAATCCGTTTAATGTATCCCAGAAACGAGCCCACCATTGAGAAAAGTTATCAGTTAATTCGATAGTGCCATCAGCTTTAGTTACATGATGCATACCTTCAATTCCTAATTTATCAATTGCTCTACCTTCTTCACTTGCCATGTAGTCTAGTACTGCAAAAGCAGCATCTTTAACAGGAGAATCTACATTGATTGCAAAGCCGCGACTTTCCTTTGTTACATCAACACTGATATAAGATTGATCTACACCAGTTGCAGGTGGAAGAACAACTAGTTTTGTGTTTTCTCCGTTTGTTTGAACCATTTTATTATTATAGATATTTATAACAGCACCAGATGTTCCACAAATCATGCCTGAGTCCCCATCATAGAAAGCTTTTTCTTTAGTATCCCATTGTTTAGTTATATAGTTTTTATCTAGTAAACCATCTTTATAAAGTTTTGCATAATAAGCTAGTTTATTTTTTTCAGATTCAGTTGCTTTTGAATAAACCCAAACACCATTTTCTTTAGTAATGGTTGAATTTACTCCGAAAGCATGATTAAATACAGAATTGAGTTTTAAAATAGTTCCATCTGTTGTTAGTGGCCAAGGACATAGTCCTGTATCTTTCATTTCTTTAAGGAAGTTGTAGTAATTTTCAGGTGTTGGATTTTCAATTAATGATTTAGAAGTTGATAATTGATTAAACCAGTCTTCTCTTACTACAGGTACACTAACTCTAGGTGGAGCTAACCATAATAGATAAGGATAATTTTTCATTCTTTCAGTATTATGAGGATCCATAATATCTTTAATATTTTCTGATGAAGCAATATATGGTGTTAAATCTTCTAAAAGACCTTCTTGTGCAATTGGTAAATCACCACCTTGGAAATAAACTAAATCAGGATCAATTTGTCCAGTTCTAAATGCAATAGGTACTACAGTTTTGTATGAACCTGATGGAGCATTTAAAATTTCAAGGTTTATATATTTACCTTCTTTAGCTAATCCTTCTTCAATTGCTTCAATCATTTCAGCATTACCAGCATCATCAGGATTTACATCTTTACATAAATAAGTAACAGTTACAGGATTCTCTTTAGTACCATAAATGTTTTCTGCTTCACTTTGAGTATCTTCTTTTGCACCACTTGCAAAAGCAAAATTCATTGTTATTGCTGATATCATAAGAGCAATAATTAATCTTTTTTTCATAAAACTACCTCCGTTTATTGTTTTATTCTTTTATTGAACCAGCAAGTGCATCTTTAGTGTAATATTTAAGCACTACTGGATAAATTACTAATATAGGGATGATTGCAACAACTATTGTTGCAGCTTTTAGTGCACTATAATCAACTTTAGCCAAATCATTATAGTTAAAGACATTTTGTTGACCTATTAATGTTACTGTATCTCCGAGAACTACAAATTGCCTTAAAATAACTTGTAATACCGTATCTTTTTGATTAAGGATATATATACTAGCTTTGAAGTATTCATTCCATCTTACAACAGAGTAGAACATAGTAATTGTTGCAATTCCTGCAGAAGATAAAGGAGCTATTATTTTAGTTAGCATATTTACATGGTTTAAGCCATCTAATTTTCCAGCTTCAATTATATCTTTTGGAACATTTTCAAAATATCTCATCATAATTACTAAGTAATAAACATTAACACTTGTTATCAATATTACGGACCATCTTGACCCCATAAGTCCTAAGGACTGAACAACTAAGTATTCAGGAACTAGACCAGGATCAAATAACATCATAATAATTAAAAAGACCATTATTGGTTTTTTTAATGTTAAATGTTCTCTAGTTAGAGCATAAGCAGCTAAGCTAGTTAATGAAATATTTATAATTGTACCTATTACTGTTATAAATATGGAGTTAAATACAGATCTAATTAGAACAGGGTGATTAAAGACTATTCTATAATTTATTGTATCAAAATCTTTAGGTACTATTCTAAGTCCACTCATTGAAGCTGAAGCCTCAGGTGAAGATAAAGATATAGCTAATATGTTTAATAAAGGAATAATCATAGTAAGTGCAACTAATACTAGAAGAATAGTCAATATTATTTGTGGGATTGTTATCTTTTTGTATACTTTCATCTTACCAAACTCCTTTACCAGTTAGTTTTTTAGAAGTGAAATGAGTAAATAGAACTAAGAATACTCCGACTACACCTTTAATTAAGCTAACAGCTGTTGCAATTGAATATTGTCCTGATTGAATACCTATTCTATAGATATAAGTATCTAAGATATCTATTGATGATAATACAGCATCATTTGAAAAGTTTAGAACTTGGTCAAATCCAGCATTTAAGAAGAAACCTAGATTTAATATAAACATTGTTACCATAGGAACAACAAGGGCTGGTAAAATAATTGATTTAATCATTTGCCATCTTGATGCACCATCTATTTGTGCAGCTTCATAAAGGGAAGGGTTAATTGCAATTATTGCTGTAAAATAAATTATAGAATCCCAACCAAGAGACCTCCATCCTTCACAGAAATATAATACCCATTTAATCCAAGCTCTACTTGTCATAAAATCAATTGATTCGCCTAAACCAAATTTGTGTAAAATTTGGTTAACGCTACCATCAACAGATAGCATTGAAATCCAAACTCCTGCTATTACAATCCATGATAGAAAGTGTGGTAAATATGAAATGATTTGAACTGCTTTTCTTGTTCTTCTAGATCTTAATTCATTTAATAGAATTGCAAATATAGGAAAAGCTGGGAATAGCAATATATATTTCATAAAACTGATTGTTAAAGTGTTTTTTATAATTTGGATAAAATCAGGTGATGAAAATATCATTTTAAAATATTTTAGTCCTACAAATGTCCAAGCTGATCTTGAACTGTATTTGTAAAAGGCAAGCCTCATATTAAATATAGGGAAGACTCTAAATATAATGAAAAATAATATAGTTGGAAAAAGCATTAGATATAATACTCTTTCACTTTTTAACTGTTTTAGTAATTTTTCTCTCTTAATTTTTTTATTAATATCTTTCATATCTTTAACCTTAAGGGATTATTATATCGAGTAGGGGAGCATGTTGTTGAGCGCCATATACATCTCTATCAAAACACGTCCCACTTGAAATCTTTCTATTCATTGTTATTTTTATTCCCATTGCTCTATCGAAAAAAATAATATCTATAATTTCTTCTTCATCTAAATTATAGAGTTTTGAAATATAGCTTTTTGTAAAAATATTAGTATTTTTAACTTTTTCATAATTTTTATAATTATCAAATAAAACATCTATAGTAATTTGAAAAGGTCCACTATTCTTACTTCTTAATACTTTTGCTAAGTCTTTTAGATATATACTCATTATTTTGTTCTCCTTATTTCAATTGGGAATAAGGAAGATGGATCATTTACACTCATTAGATGATATACTGAAAATTCAAATACTGGACCAAATTCAACATCACTAGGTGCAAAAGGAAAAGCTAGATTCCCTGCAGTAGATTTTCTTCCTATATAACCATAGTGCATAAAGGTTGATCTAAGAGATGCACAAATAGCAGATGCTAAATCTTGAGTTTTTGCAACTACTTCAAACATAACGCCTAATTCATGAGAATTTGAATTATTAGTCTCTAAATCTCCCATAACACCGTTTTTACCATAATTGTAAAATTCTATTTTATAACTATCATTATCTACTTCACTGTATTGTGTAATAACACTTTCTTTTACTAATTCTTCTACTTCTTCTATTTGTTTAATTAATAAAGGATCTCTTACTCCGGCTATTACAAAAGTCCTATATGCTACTTTTCTAGCACCTTCTAATTTAATTTTATAGATATCTGTTTTAGTTAATTTGCTACCTTTTACTCTAACTCTGTTATCATCTATTTTGATAAATTCACATTCACTTAAATCTTGTATAATTCCAGGTCCATGTAATAAGTAAGGGTGATCTTTTTCATAAAAAGTGTGAGCGGCTACGCTTGTAGGAGAGCATTTTCTTTTCTTATTGGGGGCAAAAATATCGAAATAATCTTTATGTAGTTCTCCCATCATACAATCTTTTGTAGTTCCAGGGTCGCAGCATAGTGCGCCACATTCTAATATTTTACCTAAATGATAAGAAAGAGCGGGGTCAAATCCTTTAGAAATTCCAAAAGCTGCAAATATTGCAGGATCGTAGGCTCGACCACATATAATTATTTGAGCTCCCGTTTCTATAGCTTTAATAATTGGTTCTACACCCATTTGAGCAACAACGCCATTGGTATTAACTAATGTATCATTATCTAAAGGTTTAATATTACTTCCTAAAGGCTCAACTTTATTGTTTTTTATATTATCTTTGATTAAATTTTTATCTATATCAGCATAGATAACAGCTTGTTTCATTTTATATAATTTATTTTCTCTAATTATTTCATCAACAATATTTAGTGTCCAATTAACATGAGAAATTGCACCACTACCTCCACTTGAGCCAACAATTAAGGGTATGTTTAGTTTTTTAGCACCATTAATTAGTCTTGATAAATCTTTTTTACATGCAGTTTTACTAACTATTGCAACATTTGCACCTAATTTATGTGGTCCAGCATCTGTTGACCCTGCGTCTACTATTATTGCATCTGGTCCCATTTTTAATCCTTCTTCAAAGGATTCAGTTGGAAAGCCATATCCCAGGATTCCACAAGGGGATAGTATTTTAATCGAGTTTTTCATGTTTCTTCCAAATATTATTTATTTATATTTTCTACTGTTTCTCTAATAATTAGATTAACGGGTAGTTTATAGTTATTATTTACATTTTTGCCATTAATTACGTTAATAATAGCTTCTGCAGCTTTTTCTCCAATTTCACGCTTTGGCTTTGCTATAGTAGTTAGTTTTGGGTATACAATAGATGAAATTGGAATATCATCAACTCCAATTATTGATAAATCCTCAGGTATTTTTATATCTAATTTTCTACTTTCATTTATTAATCCAATAGCGATTAAATCATTACCAGCTAGTATTGCAGTAGGTGGATTGTCCATTATAGATATGGAGGTAGCTAAAGAGATTCCTCCTTTCATGCTGTATTCTACAGAGAAATAATAATTGTCATTAAATTCAATGTTTTTAGATTCTAAAAATTGATTATATACTGATAGTCTATTTTCTATTTTCTTTGATTGTTTTGTATCAGTGTGAGAAGCTACTATACCAATTTTTCTGTGACCATTTTCATATAAATATTCTAAAGCTTCTCTTATTCCTTCTAGAGTGTTGGAACCAACTCTTGTGTAAGGGGAGTGAAGATATGCATTTCCAAGTAATACTATTGGTATTTTAATATCTTTTAGTCTGTTTATTGATGAAGAATATGTATTGATTAGTATACCATCAACTCCTTTTGTTAATGCTAAATCTAAATATTTAGTATAGTTGTCTTCTTCCCAATCTGTATTTACTAATATAAGGCTGTAACCTTTTTTCTCAAGATAATCTTGTGCACCTCTTGCTACCTCAGCCCAGAAATTATTTGTTATATCAGGAATAATTAATATAATTGTTTTTGTTTGATTAGTTCTAAGAGATGATGCAATTGAGTTTTTTACATATCCTAATTCTTTTGCAGCTTTCTCAACTTTTTCTTTTGTTTTAGCACTGACTCCATAAGAGTTACCACTTAAAACTCTACTTACTGTACTTTTTGATACATTAGCTAATTTTGCAACATCTAAAATAGAATACATAAATAAAACCATTTCCTTTTTTAGTTTTGGGAACGTTCCCAAAAATTATTATATCACAAGTTTGTTATTTTGCAAGAATTATTTATTATAAAAAAAATGAAGGTAATATGGTTGTTAACAATAATATGTTGATAGAAAACATACAAAAATAAAGATAAAATTGTATGAAAAAATCATATTGAATTTTAATTCTAAATATTCTAAGTTGAATATAGGAGAGTAATTTATGAAAAAGAATATTCTAATTTTAACAAGTATTATTTTATTGTTAATGAGTGGTTGTATGAGTACAAAAGTTAATATTGAACCTAGAGAAACTATTACTGAAGAAGTAGTTGTAATTGAATCTGATGGTATTCAAATTCCAGGTATTTTAACTTTACCAAAAGGTGAATCCCCTGTTGCTGTAGTAATTATGGAACATGGTACAGGTAGTAATAAAGATGAAGCAGGTGATGGTTATAAAATGTTAGCTCCTAAGTTAGCTGAAGAAGGGATAGCTTCATACCGTTTTGATTTCCCAGGTAGTGGAGACAGTAAAGCTTCTTATTTATTATATACTAATGAAGAAGCTATTAGAGAAACACAAGCTGTTGCTGACTATTTAGGTGAAATGGATGAAATTGATGCTTCAAGAATAGGTTTATTAGGTTGGTCACAAGGCGGTACTGATGTTTTATTAGCTGCAAGTGGTAATGATACTTATAAAAGTGTTGCAACTTGGGCTGGTGCATTAATTATTGGAGATATGGCTAGTGAAGAAATGAGAGCTGAAGCTGATAAAACGGGTCAAACACAAATGGAGTTTGGTTGGAGAGATCCTTTACCTTTATCAAAAGAATGGATTGATCAAGCAGATAATATGGATGTTTTAGAATATGCATCAAAGATTAAAGCTCCAATTGGATCTTTCCATGGTACCGAAGATAATACAGTCCCTTTCTCTGATAGTGAAAAAGTTCAAAAATTAAGTACTAATGAAATGAGTAAATTGATTCCAATTGAAGGTGCAGATCATACTTATTTAATCTTTACTGGTGATTTAACTAAATATTATGAATTAAGAGACAAAACTGTAGATTGGTTTGTTGAAACTTTATAAGAAGAATATAAAAAATCCCTATTTTGATATTATTCAATTTAGGGATTTTTCTTAAAAGTTATTACAATTAGTTCAATATAAAAGCTCATAACAACTAATTTCTAAATAAGAATTTTAAAAGGAAATTAGCAGTTATAATAATTATTTAATTTACATAATTATATACATTTTCATGTAAATTATTAATCATAACTCTTGGTAGTTTAATTAACATATCATCTTTTGAATCAAAATCAAAAGCTAAAACATGTTTGTTTTTCTCTTTGTCTAAAAAAGGAATCAAGAAAGGTCGTTTACCAATTGGAACTTTAATTGAATTTGGTGCTTTATCTAAATAATCATAAATAATTTCTTTTTTATAACTAAAAAGACCTTTTCCAAAATCAATGTAAAGACTCTTAATATCAGTAAACAAGTTACTATCATCTCTATTAGGCAACATCTCTATTTTTTCTACATAAAACATAATGGTACCTTACCTTTATAACTATATAATCACATGAATATGTTACTAAATGAAATATTCATATGTCAACTATGTTGTAATGAATTTATTATATAATTTTATTATTCTGAAATAAAATTAGATAATTTAGTGTAATAAAATTGATATGCTATACTGAAGAAGTAAATTATTATCTAAAAAAATTAAAAGTTATTAATGAGGGTAAAATTATGATAAATAACGTTAAATTAAATAAACTGTTGTTCTTAATTATTGGAATATCTGCACTTGTTTCTAGTTTTGTGGGAGTCTTTAATACTGAAATATATAATGAAGTAATTAGTAAAGAAATCTTTTTTGGTGTTCTTGCACAAGATGTTGTGTCTTTAGTTGCATCAATAACTTTGATTATTTTAACACTTTTAATAAAAGAAAAAGATTTTAAGAAGCTTATTGTTATTTATGGTATTTTAGGATTTTATATTTATGCATATGGTATTTATGCTATAGAACAAATATATACAAACTTATATTTAATGTATTTGTTTATTTTATCATTTAGTATTTATTCTTTTATAATTAGTTTATCAAGTATAAATAAAGAAAAATTAAATACTCTTAATTTAAATTCTTTTTATTCTAAGCTTACTAGTTTTTATGCAATATTTATTGCAATAATGTTTAACTTTATTTGGATTAGCCAATTGATTCCCTTGATTCATTCTTCTAATCGAATTGAATATACTTTTAGTGTATACATAATTGATTTAGTACTAGTAATGCCTGCTTTTATTATTTTAGCTTTTTTAGTGCTTAGAAAAAAAGCAATTGGGTATTTACTTCTTCCATCTCTTTATATTTTGGGTTTTCTAATTCTTTTCCCTTTAGCTTTATCAGAAGTAATAAAATCAATATTTTTTAATTTGCCTTTTGTTTTTAATGATTTTATTCTCTTTTTTGTATTATCTGTTGTGTTTTTAGTATTTTCAATATTAAGTATAATAAATTTAAAGTTAAGCTTTGATAATTAAAGTTTTTATAAATGTTTGATACTATATGTTAGTAAATTTATTTAATATTTAAGAAGGTTTATTTTATATGAAAGTTTTGTTAGTTATTGATATGCAAAATGATTTTGTTACCGGTGTTCTAGGATCAAAGGAAGCTGTTAATATAGTTGATAAAGTAGTAGAAAGAGTAAAAAACTTTGATGGAAAAGTATTATTTACTAGAGATACTCATGATGATGATTATATGAATACTGAAGAGGGGAAACACCTTCCTGTATCTCACTGTATTAAAAATACTAAGGGTTGGGAAATTGTAGAAAAATTACAACCTTTTATAAAAGAAGAACCTTTTGATAAAGCAACTTTTGGAAGTGTAGAAGTGGAAAAATATTTAAATGAGTTATCAAAGATAGAAAAAATTGAAAGTATTACTTTAGTTGGTCTTTGTACTGATATTTGTGTTATTTCTAACGCTTTACTATTGAAAGCTAATTTCTATAATATTCCAATTTTTGTAGAAGAGAATTTATGTGCAGGTGTTACTATAGAGAGTCATAAAAGAGCGCTTGATGCAATGAAAATGTGTCATATAAATATAATTTAAGATGTTTTGTTGTTTTATTTTTGTTGCATAATGTAATTGTAATACAAAATTATTATATTTTTGCAACAATTTAATCATTTAAATATTATATTTTGTTGCAAAAATAGTTGTTTTTAGTATAATCCCCTTTGAATAATCTAAATAAGTTATGTTATATTGCAACACATAAAGTAGATAGTGTTCTGGGGGGAATTGATTAATGGAAAATCTTTTAAAGATACAAGAAGTTGCAAATAGCTTAGGTATAAATGAAAAATATATTGAACCTTATGGTAAATATAAAGCTAAAATTGATACTAGTATAAATGATGAATTAAAAAACAAAACAGAAGGGAAACTTGTTCTTGTTACATCAATTACTCCAACTAAAGCTGGGGAAGGTAAAACAACCACAGCTATTGCTTTAGCAGATGGTATGGCAAAGATAAATCAAAAAGCCCTTCTTTGCTTAAGAGAACCTTCTCTTGGCCCTGTATTTGGATTAAAAGGGGGCGCAACTGGTGGTGGAAAAAGTTCAATAGCTCCAAAAGATGAAATCAACCTACATTTCACAGGTGATATTCATGCACTAACTTCTTCTATAAATCTAATTGCTGCTGTATTGGATAATTCAATATATCAAGGTAATAATTTAAATATAGATTCAACTAAAGTAGTTTTTACTAGAGCTCTTGATATGAATGATAGGGTTCTTAGAAATATAAAGGTAGGATTTGGTAAATTTAATGGGGTTGAAAGAGATGATCATTTTGTAATTACCGTAGCATCAGAATTAATGGCTATTCTATGCTTAGCACGTGATGCAAGAGATTTTCACACTCGTCTTAAAAAAATAATAGTTGCATATACGTATGACGATAAACCTATAACTGTTGCTGATTTAAAAGTCTCTAATGCAGTAATGAAACTAATGAAGGAAGCATTAAAACCAAATCTTGTTCAAACTCTTGAACATAATCCTGTTTTAGTTCATGGTGGGCCTTTTGCAAATATAGCTCATGGATGTAATTCTGTTATTGCAACAAAATTAGCAATGAAATTAGCACCTATTACTATTACAGAAGCGGGGTTTGGTGCTGATTTAGGGGCTGAAAAGTTTTTTGATATTGCATGTAGAGAGGGAGAAATGAATCCTGATGCAGCAGTAGTTGTAGCAACTGTAAAAGCTTTAAAAATGCACGGTGGTGTTGAATACAAAAACCTTGAAAAAGAAAATGTGGATGCATTAATGAAGGGTGTAAATAACTTAAAAGCTCATATAGAAAATGTTAAAAAATATAATATCCCTATAGTCGTTGCAATAAATCATTTTGACCATGATAGCAAAGATGAAATAGCTGCTTTAACCTCATGGTGTGAAAATGAAGGATATGTTGTATCTTTTTTAGATGGATTTTCTAAAGGTGGAGAAGGTACAATTGATTTAGCAACTAAAGTTGTTGATATTCTTAATTCTAATAGTGCTAATTTTAAGCCTATTTATGAAATGAATTTATCTATAAAAGATAAGATTGAGGCTATTTCTAAAACAATTTATGGTGCAACAGATGTAAAGTATTTAGAAAAGGCTGAAGATCAAATTAAAAAATATGAAATAATGGGTTTTAATAATTCATATGTATGTATTGCAAAAACTCCTAATTCTCTTTCTGATAATCCTAAAATTTTAGGTGTTCCTAAAGACTTTAGTATAACTGTTAGATCTGTTAATTTATCAGCTGGTGCTAATTTTATTATTCCATTAACAGGTTCTGTTATGACTATGCCAGGGTTAACAAAAATTCCATCTGCTATAAAAATGGAAGATGAAGAAATTGAATATTAATTCAATTTAACTTATACCCAAAGTATTATTTTATAAGGTTTTTTCATAAGTTTTTATTCTTTAAAAAGTCTGAAAAGATATTAGATTTTATTATTGTTTTTTTTGTAAAAAATCACTTTTTTTGTATTGACAAGTAAGTGGTTTTTTTATACTTTTCACTTAAATTTTTAAACCATTTATTTCTAATATTTATAGTCTTGTAAATATTATCTTTCTATTAAAAAAATCTTATATTTTTCAGGAAATTTTCAAATGTATAATTATATGATTCACCATCATTGGTTACGATTATTTTTTGCTATTATTGGAACATTAATAGGAGCTATTGCTCTTAATATGTTTATCCTTCCTTTTGACTTATATAGTGGAGGCCTTTTAGGAGTAGGGCAGTTAATACGTACTTTTTTAAGTAGTGTATTAAATATTGAATTTGAAGATATTGATTTAGCTGGTATTATATATTTTATATTAAATATTCCAATATTAATATATGCTAAAAATATAGTAGGTAAGCAATTATTAATAGGTACAGTTATAGGAACTATTTCTTACTCTATATTTTATTCACTTATACCAATCCCTGATATCCCTATAATTTCTGATATTTTAACCTCTGTTATTGTAGGTGGTATTTTATCTGGAATTGGAAGTGGAATACTATTAACTTGTGGTTGTTCTGGCGGCTCTTTAGATATTTTAGGTTTATGTTTTTCTAAAAAAGGTAAGAGCTTTTCAATAGGTAAATTTAGCTTATCTTTTAATATTTTTATTTATGCTATTTGTTTAATTATATTCTCAGTTGAGATTGCAATATATTCTATCATTTACTCAGCTTGTTATGCTATTTCTTTAGATAAACTACATCAACAAAATATCAATGTAGAAGTATCTATTATTACAGAAACTAAAAAGGATCAAATATCTAATTATATCATGAATAAAATAGGTAGAGGTGTCTCTTTATTTGATGTAGTTGGTGGTTACACAGGATCTAAAAAACAGATGATATTAGTATGTGTTTCAAAATATGAAGTAGTAAGATTAAAAAGATATGTTACATCAGTAGATCCGTCTGCTTTTATTATTATAAAAGAAGGGGTTCAAGTTTCTTCTAATTTTTCTAAGAAACTAGATAGTGATGATTATCACTCTATATAGGGAAAGATAAATTATATTAAAATAGTCATTAATTATTAGAATTTGAAAAATAAGTTTATATTTTTATATTAAACAAGCAATTTCCCTCTGAATCCTCTTGAACTATAATAGGACTCAGCACTGTTGTGGTACATAAAAACATGATTATATCTTTTATCACAAAATAGGGCACCTCCTAAATTTCTAATTGAGGGAGGTGTAAGTATCCAAGAAGAAGTTTTAGTATCAAAATCTCCTAATGTTTGTAAGAAGATATATTCTTTTTCATTTAAAATTTCAATTTTTAATTCTTTAGAAACATCTATAGCACTGTTATTAGGTTTATTCTTCTTTCTATCATTTAGAGCTTTTCTATCATAGCAAAGGCTTCTTCTGTAGCTAGGGCTTTCTTTACTACAATCGAAGAAAGTATATTCATCCTTTTCTTTATTGTAAAAGACTACGTCTGGCTCACCTCCACTTAATTCCATTTGCTCTAAAATATTGATTTTAGAAGGATTTAGTTTTAATTTTTTTTCTACTAATTGCCAAGACATGTTTTCATGCCGACTTTTATTGTTTTCAAATCTATCTTTTAATATCTTTATAAATAATTTTGTCATAACTAAAACTCTCTTTATTTAGATAATGATATTTGTTTAATTCTATATTCAACTATTTTTTTTATTAAACTATAAGGGATTTCTTTATCATAAGTAAATTGGACAGCACCTTTTGAGGTTTTATAAGTTTTTAATTTTTCACTAAAAGCTTCTATAGCCTCTGGTGTAGGATAAAATCCAATATGATTTTTATTAGCAGCAAATTGGACAAGATTTTCTTTTTGGTAAAATGTTGGAATGTTGTAGCTTATTTTTTCTATTGAATTTGGAGCACATTCCTTAATAGTTTGTTTTAATTTCTTTTATATTAATATTATAACACTATTTAATCCCTTTTTTATAATGAAAAAATAATTATTTGGGAATTATAAGTATTAATATATGATTTAGATTAGATTGTTGTAAGATATTTGGTCTGCACCCAATTTAGTTGACACTTTAGGAGCCACTGCTTCCTAAATAGTTTACAACTGTTTTTAGTATTTTAGCACTATTTCTTATAGTGTCAATTCGGGGTTATAAATAATTGGTAAAGTTCCTTTAGGATTTTTCTCTAATCTTTCTATTGGAGTTTGCCAATTAAATCCTTTTTTCTTTCTAACTGAATTATACCAGGGGATAAACCATTGTGTTTTAGCTAGAACTAATTCAGCTTTTACTTGTCTGTTTTTAAAGTTTTTCTTTCCAAATTCTGTATAAAAAGCTTCTGTTTTTATTATTGAATTCCAAGATTCTTCTGCTGCATTGTCATAACAATTTCCAACAGAAACACTCATTCTAATATTAAGTTTTTCCATTAAATCCATATAACTATTGTTTACATAGCTAGTTCCTGCGTCGCTATGAATTATGCAATTATTCAAATCATATTTACTTGAAAGATCTAATAATGTATTTACACATAATTCACTATTAGGGCTATCACTAATTCTCCATGCTACTATTTCTCTATTAAATAGATCCATAATAGTATTCAAGTAATACATCTTTTCTAAGCAATATAAATAAGTAATATCAACAACAAACTTTTTTCTTGGTGTACCACTAAAGAAGTTTTGTTTAAGTAAATCTTTAGGTTTACCCAGTTTCATCTTTTTTCTTCTTTTATATTGTTCTGGAGTCCATTTTTTCACTCTAACATGCGATAAAAGGTTGTTTTCCTTCATTAATCGCAAAATGCGACCTTCTCCAACTTTTATGTTTAAAGCTTCATTTACAACCTCTTTCATTGGCCTATGTCCAATTGCATAAGATGTCTCGTTTTGAACAGTTTTAATAACTTCAAGTATTTTGCTGTTTAATGTTACTTTATCCTTATTTCTTAAATATTTATAATATGCCTCTCGAGATATACCCGCAATAGCACAAAGCATTGTGATATTTTTAACGTCCTTATTTAATAATGCAAATACTATTACTTCTTCTCTTTTTTTTTACGGTATTTATTAGGATTAATTCCATTAAGCTCTAACATGCTTTCTAGGTAAGCTATTTTATGCTTATCCCATTCATGTTCTTTTTTTAACTTAAGGTTCTCTTTTATTAAATCATCACTATCAATAATTTTCTTTGCCATATATTCAACCTCCATTAGAGCTTTTGAATCTCCAATAGCCTGTGAATATATTTTAACAGAATCCTTACATTTAACAAGGATGTCATTTCTTTCATTTACCCATTTTAATATTGTTGGATATTCAACTTCATACTCTCTTGCTAAGTCAGCAATAGTTGCTTCATTAGTTAGGTATTTTGTAATAGCCTTAAGCTTATTACTAACCGTTTGGTGCTTTCTTTTTTTCTTTTTCATAGATTCTCCTCTAGCTGTAAACTAGAGGAGGTGCAGTTAACTTCTAAGTGTCAACTTAAATGGGGGCATATCAATTTTTAGCTTTTTTATTTTAGTTGTAGATTTATATTTTTAGCAAATTATGATATAAATATATACAAAAGAATATAAGGAAATAATAATGGGTGTTAATGAACTAAAAAGTAAAGCAAAAGCTTTACATGAAAAAGATTATAATTGTGCACAATCTGTATTATGTGCTTTTAGTGATATATTAGATTCAGATGAAAAAACTTTATTTAAAATTAGTGAAGGATTTGGATCTGGTATGGGCGAAAAACAAGAATGCTGTGGCGCTGTTACAGGTGGTATTATGGTTTTATCCCTTTTAAATAGTAATGGTGATAGCTCAAATTTATCTAAAAGTGAAACTTATGAACTTGCTGCTAAACTTAGAAATAAGTTTATAGATAAATATGATATTACAACTTGTGAAGTTTTAAAGAATATTTTTGTAGAAGATGATTATAATATCTGTAATGACTATATTATTGAAACTGTAGAATTTGTAAATCAAATTATAGAAGAAGAAAATCTGCTAAATTAATATTAATTTTCTTTGACAGTAAGTTTTTATAATGTTCTCTATAATTCATTATAGTAAAAAGAAATAATATGAATATTTAATTACAAAAAGTTGTAGTTTTTTTGTTTAATTTGTAGAACTTTTTATAGTTATTAATGAAAGAAATAGGACATTTGTTTATTAGTGGTTAAACAAATGTCCATTAATTTACTCTATATTTTTTCAATCACTAAATTATAGATTCTATCATCAACTAAGTGATTAGTTTGTGCAAAATTTCCTTGATTTATTGCAATTCCAATAAATAATGCTACTTCATTGTAGACTAAAGGTTGTCCAATTGGAACTTCCCCAAAAGTTCTAACAAATTTAGTTTTAATTTCACATTCACTCTTTTCATCATAGATAAAAGATATTTTAACATCATCACCAAATTTAATATTAGATTTGACAAATTCTTTGTTAGGAATGTTAGTATCCATAATTCCAAAATTGTATTCTTTAGACCCTACTGCTATACCTTCTACTTTGTTTTGAGTAATACTATATGGATAAGATTCAAATTTAACAATTTCACTTAAATCATATTTTGGGCCAACTTCTTCAAATGTAATTTCATTAGCAGCAAGTTTAGCAGCACAATATGAGAATAGGTCTCTACCATGGAAGATATTAACTTCTTCAATGTTTTTATACCTATTAGTTTCTTCGTCTATTTCTCTTATTTCCTCAATTCCATACATATTATCTAAATCTGTAAATGCTCCGTTATCAGGAGATACTACATAATATCCATTTTTTAAAAGAGCAACTGATGCTTTTCTACTTGTTCCCACTCCAGGATCAACTACAGATACAAAAACTGTTCCTTCAGGCCAACATGGAATTATTGAAGATAATATCTTTGAAGCTTTTTTAATGTCAAAAGGAGGAATTATATGAGTTATATCAAATATTTCTAAATCTTGACTTACACGTTTACATATTCCATGCATAGAAGATACAAGATAGTTATCTATTCCGAAATCGGACTGCATTACAATATTTCTTTTCATTTATTACCTCTTATTAATCTTTATTTTCCAATCTGGTCCAGTACCAAATTTATAATAGTCTAAAATGTTTTCTAGATTTCTTGCTAATTGTAATTGAAGAGTTTCACTAACCATTAATAAATCATCTCCTTTATTTACAAATCCAAAACTCTTAACAAATGGGATATCTTTTGAGTAAACTACTTCTTCACTATTAGATATAGTTACATTTAGAATGTCACCATAATTAATACCTAGTTCTTGTACCATCTTGTAAGGGATATTTGAGCAAATTAAACCGAAGTGTTTATCACTTGTTTCAAGCATACCTTCAACTTGATTATCTACAATACAGGGATTAATAAATTCATGCATTACAATATCTTCTGTATCATATTTTGGGCCAACTTCTTCATATGTTATTTGACCACTAGCCAGTTTTGCAGCACAGTAAGCAAATAAGTCTCTACCGTGAAATATACTGCATGCTTTTGTGCTCTGTAATCTGTTTTTTTCTTCATCAATTATTCTAACTTCATCAATACCAACATATTTTTTCATATGTGTTAATGATCCGTTATCAGGTGTTACAACATAAGAACCATTAGATAATTTTGCAACACAAGCTCTTCTATCAGTCCCAACAGTTGGATCAACTACAGAAACAAAGATTGTACCTTTTGCCCAATAATCAATTATATAAAATAGTGAAAATGATGCTTCATACGTATCAAATGGTGTAATATCATGATTGCAATCAAATGTTTTTATTGATGGATCTATCATTGAGATAACACCATCCATAGTAGAAGTTGATATGCCTTTACCAAAATCAGTAAGCATAACGATTGTTTTTTCCATTTAAACCTCCTAGAATGGATAAAAAATTGTAATATTTAAGTAGAAACGACTATATAAGCTATAACCAAAAGCAAATAGAATTAAGAATATTACAATAAAGTCTCTAAGTTTTAGTTTTGATGAGTAATACCATGTTCTTGTATTAGCTTTACCAAAACCCCTTAATATCATTGCATTAGAAATGATAGTTATTTTATCAAGTGAAGTTAAAACTAATGGGGCGAAAACACCACCAAGGTTTTTAACTCTAGTCATAAACGCAGCATTATTAGATATATCAACACCTCTTGATTGTTGAGAACTTGATATATGTTTGTAATCAGATATTATTTGTGGTAAATATCTAAGAGTTAGTGAAACTGAATAACTAATATTTTTACTAATATGTAATTTATTTAATGATGAAGCAAATTCACTTGGTTGTGTACAAACTACAAAGGATAGGGCAATTGGTAAAATAGATAAATATTTTAATCCAACAGATGCTAAATACCATAAAGTTTCAAGTGTTATTGCATAGGATCCTGTTCCAAATAATAGTGTTTCACTTCCAATTAACATAACTCCCTGTTTAGGTGAGAACAAAAATATTAATAATAAATTAACAACTACAAAAAAGCACATTGCTATGAAAAATGGTTTAAATCTTTTAAAACTTACATTAGTTAATTTCATAATAATAAGAGAACTGATAAATGATAGAAATAATATTCTAATATCTAATGTTGATAAAATCATAAAGATCCAAGATATAAAGAAAATGAATTTTGAAACTCCATTAAGTGAATCAGGAAATGATTTTACTCCCATATAAGTTAAGCCAACACCAAAAGCTGATGATTTTTGACTTTTCTTTTTCTTCTTTTGTTTTTTAGAATTTTTTATTTCAATATCAGGGATACTCTTATAATCTTCAAATTTTGTTTCAACTTTCTCAGTATTATCCTCTTGAATAAATCCTTCAATAAATTTAGGGATATCTTCAATTTCATACTTCTTTGCAAGTTCATATAGGCTTGTTTGTTTTAAATTAGCTTTTTCTAATATTTCTTCATTACTAAAAATATTAGAAACTCTATCATCATCAATTAATTGACCATCAGCTAATACTATAGCTCTAGGAGTATATTCTAAAGCTAAGTGCATATCGTGTGTTACAAAAATAATAGTGATATTAGTTTTTTCATTTAATTCTTTTAAAAATTCCATCATTAACTTATATCTTTTGTAATCTTGACCAGCAGTTGGTTCATCTAATATCAAGATTTTAGGACGCATTACTAAAATTGAAGCAATAGAAACTCTTTTCTTTTGTCCATAAGAAAGTGCTGAGATAGGCCATTTTCTATATTTCTTTAATTTACATAATTCTAGTGCATCTAAAACCCTTTTTTTAACTTCTTTTTCTCCGATACCTCTTTTTCTTAGTCCAAAAGCTATTTCATCATATATAAGATTGTTAGAAATCATATGGTTAGGATTTTGCATAACGTATCCAACTTTGTTACTACGAGAGAGAATAGTATCGTTTATCGCATCCTCTCCATCAACTTCAATTGAACCTGAATCAGGGCTATAAATTCCCATAATAATACTGGCTAGGGTAGATTTTCCTGCACCATTTTTTCCTAAAATAGATAACATTTCGCCTTCTTTTACATCGAAGGAGATGTTATTTAACACATTCTTTTTACCATCATAGTTATAAGAAATATCTTTTAAAGATAAAATGTTTTTACCAGATATTTCTTTTGGATTTTTTGAATTTGCATTTACCCATGTGCTAAATTTTTCATAAGAGTCTTTTATATTTATAGAATCAAGATTGGATAGATCTTGATTAGATAAATCACAATTAGCTTTTTTTAAGGCATCTAGATATAGAGGTTCTCTTATTCCAAAACGAGCTAAAGTATCGCTTAAAAGTAAATCTTTTGGTGTTCCAAAAAACTTTATTTCCCCTTGATCAATTAAAACGATTTTATCAATTGGTTTAAGTAAAACATCTTCTAGTCTATGCTCTATAATAACAACTGTTTTATTAGTTTCTTTATGAATATCATCAATAATGGTAATCGCTTTTTCACCAGTTTTTGGGTCTAAGTTTGCAAGAGGTTCATCGAAAAGTAATATATCGACATCATCAACTAGTACTCCTGCAAGTGAGACTCTTTGTTTTTGACCACCAGATAATAATTGAGGACTATGGAATAAAAATTTTTCCATATTTACATCTTTAGCCATCTCAGATACGATAGTGTCCATTTTTTTGTTTGTAGTATTTTGATTTTCTAATGCGAATGCAATGTCATCAGCAACTGTTAATCCAACAAATTGAGCATCACTATCTTGTAGAACTGTTCCAACTTTTTTACTAATATCATAAATAGATGATTTTTCTAAATTTAAATCATTTATTATACAACTTCCTTCAATTTTTCCAGGAAGGGTATGTGGAATCAAACCATTTATACAATTACCTAATGTGGATTTTCCACTACCAGATGGACCTATTATAAAAATTTTTTCACCATCATTAATTGTTAAATTAATATTTTTTAAAGTTGGGATAGATTGTCCTTTATATGTAAAGGAAAAATTTTCAAACCTAATCATTAATCATCATCCTCATCAAAACTTAAATTTTGATTGCTTTTATTTTTATTTGCAACTAATTTCATTAACACTATACCTAGAGTAGCGATAACAAATACATTAGCAGCTGATGCTATTAATTGTTGAACAATTGATTTATCAAGTGGTTCTGCGAATAAGAAATAGTCAAGAACTGCACTAATCATATAACCTACTAAGTTACCAACTACAGCAAGAGAAATAAATGGGAAATATTGTTTTTTACCAAACTCACCATTTTCAACACAATTTTTAGAGATTTTTGGAAAAACCCCAATAACTATACCAACGATACCTGAACCTAACATCCATGTTGGCCATACTCCCCAACCCATGAATAAGTCAGTAATCCAATGGCCTACAAATCCTACAAAGAAACCTACTAAAGGGCCCCAAACACCTGCAAATAATGCTAGAATTGCCATTGCTGGTTTAATTGTTACTTCTGCAAAAATAGGAATACAAATCATTCCCCCTAATCCATAAAGAGCTGCACCAATTGCAACTAATACTACTGTTTTTACTGAATTGTTATTCATGTATATTTTCTCCTTTGGGTTATAAATTACTATAACCTATAATTTCTACTGTTTTTATTTTTTTTTATTATTTAGCGATATTGTTCCCCAAAAACCATATAATTCAAAACCAATATCTTTAAAAAAGGAATGATTAATATCCCTTTCACTAAATAGACACGGTGTTATATTTTCTTCTAATAAATCTTTTGAGATTTGCGAAACTATCTTTTTAGCATAATTCTTACCTCTAAATTCTTTTTTTGTGGAAATACCTCCAATCATGCAAGAATAAAGTGTTTTTGCTGCACTATTAGCATGAGAAATAATCATATTATCTTGTTCTAAAATATAATGATTCCCTTCATTAGAATTTAATCTCTTATTAATCATCTCTTTTGAAGAATACATATTGTTAAATTCACTAATACTGTTTAAAAATGTATGAATGCTATCTAAATCTGAAGCGTTAGCTACTTTTGCTATTTTTTTTGAATAAAGTTTATTATCGTTATTTAAAACATATAATTTTTTATTTGAAAAAACGTATTCATCCGTGTCTAAGACTTTTTTTATAGTAAGTAATAGCTCTGATTTTCCCATAATTATATCTATATTATGTTCAAAAGTTTTTAATATAAATGTAAGGTTAATATTTTTTTGATTACCAGATATGATTAAATTATTATGAAATATTAAATATACGAAACAACATTTATTATTCTCATCTAAATCCATGTATATTTTTTGAAATTCATTGTTAAATCCATAATATGAAATATCAGCTAATATAAAAGTATTATATATTCTCTCTTTCTTTAAAAAATTTATTAATATTGTCTCATGTTCATCAGTACATTTAAGTATCATTTTTACCTTCTTAATATTTTGAACAAGTTGTTCACTTGTTTAATAATTTATCCCAAGTATAACATCCATATTGATTTTGTCAAGAAATATATATATTATTTAAATAGATAAAATTTTAGATTAATAAAAAGTGTTATAAAAGGAGAGATATATGGTAATGAATCCCCATATACCGGCATATGTAAATGTATATAATAAACTTTATTCTGATATTATGAATGGTGTTTATTTAGAAAATGATTTTTTGCCAGGAGAGACAGCTCTTTCTAAAAAATATGATGTAAGTAGAAATACATTAAGACAAGCATTAGCTATACTTAGAGAAGATGGTTTAATTATAAAAGCTCAAGGGAAAGGAACTATAGTTAAAAAGAGACAGGATAAAGTTTTAAGTAGTCATATTGTAAATCCGATGATTCATTTATGTACTGAAGATGTAATTAATACAACATTCTCTTATAATTTTTCTCCACCAACAGATATAGCAAGACAGAAATTAGGCTTAAATGATAGTTGTATTATTTTAGCTAGTAATAATGTATATCATACTAAAGATGATATTGCAGGTTTTTCTTTTGTTCAAATTTCAATGGACATATTTCAACTTTTAGATATTAAAACATCAGATAAAAAACAAGTTGAAGCTTTAATGAATGAAAAGATCTATTCTTCAGCAAATAAGTTTACAATAGATTTTAAACTTATAAAGGCTAATGAAATTGAAGTAAAGTTTTTACCTGTTGAACTTGACTCACAACTTATTCTTTGTGAAAGTATTTTATATAATTCTATACCTGAACCAATTGCAAGGTGTAAGTATTATTTAAGACCTGAATTTTATAATTTACAATTTACAATATCAAAGTAATTATATAAAAAAGTTTCCTTTATAAATAACTTTATTGCGCAAATATTTTGTGAAATTTAATTAATTTATGCAAAACATAGTTTTTTTCCTAACAATAATATTAGTGTATATTGAGATATAATTTGTTTCATTGTAAGGAAATATTTTTAGCTATGATAGAATTAGTATTTTAGGGTATTGATTGATAAAATACTAGCGTTTGTAAATTGAATGTAAAATTTTTATTTTATTTTAAAAACTCAATTTTTCATATTAACTATTATTGATTTTTCTTATAATATCAATAAAAAGTCTTACTATGGAGTTCTATTAATGTTAGATGAAAAACCAGATTTTACTAAAAAAGATTATAAGTTTATTTTTAAAAGAAGTTTATATTTTATAATTCCATTTACTATTGTTTTTATCTTTTTGTTTAATGTTCGTTTTAATGATCAAAAGAACAGTTCTTTACAATTAATAGAAAAAGAAAATGAAAAAAAAGCTATTGAAATTGATTTATTAGTAACATTTATAGAGAGTGAACTTTCAAAAGATTTATTGGTGATTAAAAATTCTAATGAACTTAATACATATTTAGACGATAATACAGATTATAATAAAAATGAAACAGCTCAAATGTTTGCTAGATTAGCAAAAAGTAAATCAAACTTTGATCAAATTCGATTTATTGATAAAGATGGGTATGAAAAGATTAGAGTTAATAATTCTACTTCTAATATAGAAATAGTTGAAGATTCTTTATTGCAATATAAAGGAGATAGATATTACTTTTTAAATTCTATTAATTTAGAAGATGAGAGCTTTTATTTTTCACCTATTGATTTAAATATTGAAAATGGGAAAATAGAAACACCTTATAAAGCCTTATTTAGAGTTACAACTCCAGTAATAAAAGATAATGAATTTATGGGTGTAGTTGTAATTAATTATTTAGCAGAAGATATTTTAGAGTTAATAAAGACAAATTTTGAGTTAAATAATAACTATCAGATAAAAGCTTCTCTTGTAAATGAAGAGGGTTATTATATTTATAATAAAGATGAAAGAAAGCTTTTTTCTTTTATGTTTGATGATGTTGATTATAATATACAAAATGATTTACCTGATTTCTTTGAAAAAAAGGATATCAATAGTACTTTTATTTCTAATGGAGTTTTGTATTCAATAGCACAGATTAAATCTGAAGATTTTATTAATCCTTTAGTTTTTTATTTAGTTCAATCTTTTGAAATTAATAATCTCCCAATTATGCAAAATAATATTATTTTTAATCTTACTTTAATTCAATTAATTGTATTAATAGTTTCTGATTTGATGATAATATTAGCAGTATCTATCATTTATTCAAAAAATAAAGATAGAGAACAGCTTGCTCTTACTAATCTAGTTTCTGATAACACAAATGATGCTGTTGTTATAACTGATAGAAAAACTAATATCATATTTGTAAATAAAGCTTTTGAAAAAATTACAGGATATTCAAGAGGCGATTTACTCAATTCTAAAAAGACAAATTACTTTAAATCAGGATTACATTCAGATGAGTTCTATAAAGATATGTGGAACTCTATTAATACGAATAAATACTGGGAAGGTGAGATGTGGGATAGAAAACAAAATGGTTTACTTTATCCTAAATTTTTAAAAATATATGCTATAGAAAACAAATATTCTAGTTCAATTCAAAAGTATGTCGGAATTTTTTCTGACTTAACAAAAGAGAAAGAAAAAGAGAAGAATCTTCAAAAAATTGAAGATTATAATTTTGAAACTAATCTACCAAACCAAAACCTATTATTAAAACTTATGGAAAAAAGTGTAAAAGAGAATGACGCTTTTGGAATAATTAGTTTATCTATTACAAATTATGACGAAATCTTTTTTGATAAAGATATTAATGAAGTACAAATAATTGTTTCAAATTTTATTAATATGATTCAAAGAAAAATATCATATAATGATTTTTTAGCTCAGATATCAACTAATACTTTTGTAGTAGGTATTTTATCTTATGATGAACAGGATGATATTATTAATTTTATTAAAGAGTTAATTGAAGAAATTGATAAAGAAGACTTTTTTTTAAGTGATAAAGATATTTTCTTTAATTTAAAAAGTGGTGTTTCCATATATCCTAAAGATGGAGATAGTGCAATAGAAATATTTAAAAATTCTAAAGTAGCACTTGAAAGTGCAAAAGCAGAAAATAAGAATATAGTGTTTTCTTCAAAAGAAGTTAGAGATTCAATTCAGAAAAAATATTTAATGAGTGTTTATTTGAAGAATGCCATTGTTAATGATGAATTATATTTAAATTATCAACCACAAGTTGATAGTGAAGGCTTTAAAGTTACAGGGGCTGAGGCTTTACTTAGATGGAATAATCCTAACTTAGGTGTGGTATCCCCTTTCTTTTTTATACCAATTGCTGAAGACAATGGTTTTATAATAGATATTGGGTATTGGGTAATTGAACAAGTATTTAAAGATTATAATAAAATAAAGAATGATCTACCAAAAGAATTTAAAATATCTATTAATGTCTCTTCAATTCAATTTAATGATGAAAATCTATTTGATAGAATTATTGCTTTATCAAAACAATATGATATAGATTTATCAAAGTTTGAATTAGAATTAACTGAAAGTATTGTTGTATCTGATATAAAAGAAGTAAATATGAAATTATCAAAGTTTAGAAATAATGGACTGAGCATAGCTCTTGATGATTTTGGAACTGGGTTCTCTTCTCTTAAATATTTAAAAGAATTACTCATTGATAAGATTAAAATAGATAGAGCTTTTATTAAAGATTATCCTGAAAAAGATAATGGAACTTTAGCTAAAATAATTGTTAAAATATCAAAAGAATTAGATTTGAATTTAATAAGTGAAGGTGTTGAGACTCAAGAACAACTTAAATATATAAATTCTATAGGTTGTAAAAATATTCAAGGTTATTATTTTAGTAAACCTTTAATGTTAGATGAATTTAAAGATTTTGTAATAGAACATAAATAATATTTATTATTATGTTAATATATTTATTAAATGGTGATAAATATGAAAAAAGAAAAAAAAGTTAAAAGTAAAAAGAAGATCACAGGTTCAATAGAATTAGATAGCAATTCTTTTTTAGAAATTTCAAATCTAAAAACATATATTAGAATAATTGATGATAATTATATAGAATCAATTAATTTTAAAGAAGCTTATCATATTAATGTTGATTTTAACTATTTGAATTTTGAATCATGCTATTTTAAAAATTGTGAATTTAGTACATGTGATTTTGAGAACTCTACTTTTTTGAATTGTATATTTATTGATTGTATTTTTTTAAATTGTGAATTTGATAAATCACATCTTGATAAAATTACAATTTCAAGTTGTAAATTTATGGGGGCATCTTTTATTTCAGCAAAATATTCTAATATCATAATTAATGATTCAAACTTTAACTATGTAACAAATTTTGAAGCTAATATAGATGATGTTTTAATAAGTGATTCAACTTTTATTGATTCTTCTTTTAATGATTGTAAATTAAGAAATTTTAATACAGATAAAAGTAATTTTTCATCTTCAGAATTCTTTAATACTATGTTAAAAGATATAGACTTTTCAACTTCAGATATTTCTAATATCAGATTATCTGATAGTTTAAAAGAATTAAAAGGTATTATAGTTGATACTTTCCAAGCTGCAGAGTTATCTCAATATTTAGGTATAATTATAAAAAGGTGAAAATGTAGATATTAAATATATTTTATATTTACAATACTTGTATGATAAAAATATGTTATAATTAAATATTCTAATAAATATTTGAGGATATATAAGTGAATAGACATTATAACAAAATTGGTTTTCAAGGAAAGAAAGATGCAATTCATGATGATTATTTTGAAGGATGGTATTATAAACAAGTTTCAAAAAATGGCTTATATACTATTAGCTTTATTCCAGGTATTAGTTATAATATTTTAGATCCACATTGTTTTATTCAATGCATTATAAGTGATAAAAATAAAACACTTACTTCTCATTATTTTAAATATGATGTAAATCAATTTAATTGCCAAGATAATCCTTTTAAAGTAACTATAAATAACACTATATTTGAAGAAAATAATATTTATATAGATTTAAAAGAGGCTGATATAAATATAAAAGGTGAGTTGCATTTTAATCAATTAGAGCCATTAAATAATTCTCTTTTATGTCCTAATATTATGGGATATTTTAGTTATATACCTAAAATGGAATGTAATCATCATATAATTAGTATGAATCACACAATAAAAGGTTCTCTTAATATTAAAGGAGAAGAAATTGATTTTAATGATGGTTTAGGATATATGGAAAAAGATTGGGGTAAATCATTTCCAAAAGAATATATTTGGCTTCAATGTAATCATTTTTCTAAGTCTGATATTAAATTAGCACTTTCAGTTGCTACCATTCCTTTTTTAGGGTTCTCATTTAAAGGTTTCTTTTGTTCTCTTTTTATAGATAATAAAGAATATAGATTTGCGACCTATAATAGGTCAAAACTCAAATTCAACATATTAAAAGATAATCAAATAGATATTACTTTTATAAAAGGTGATATAGAAGTTAATGTTTCATCAACAATAGATTCAGTTTTGTCTTTAGCATCCCCAAAAAATGGGGTTATGAATGACTTCATAAAAGAAGGCCTTTCAGCGAATATTCTATTAAAATTTAGTAATAAACAAAATGGAAAAAAGATAGAAGCTGTTGGTCAAAATGCAGGAATTGAGATAATGATGAAATCTTGGTAAAATTAAAATAATTCTTAGCTTTTAAATTTAGCAAATTACGATAATTTCAATATATTAAAAGTTGAAATATGATTAGAAAGGATTTATATAATTGAGAATAATTCAAAATAAAGAAAAGAAAGAGTATTATTTAAACATTTTTTCTAATATGCTATTAGAAGATGATAAATCATATTTTAGGTATATAAAAGTTGTTTCTTTTAAAAAAGGAGAGCAAATATATTATGAAGGTGATAAAGTTGAAAATTTATATGTTCTAGTTGATGGTTCTATGATTATTGCACCTTCTCTAGAAAATGGTAAATTTGTAATTATTGATTATAGTAATCCTGGTTCTATGTTAGGAGATTTAGAATATTTTTCTCATGATAATATTTATCATGGTGTAATTGCAGCAACTGATTCTATTTTTATTTCTATTGATTATAAATATATAGATTCTTATTTTTCTAAGTTAAATTCTTTTAATTATTTTTTAGCTAAGACATTAGCTGAAAAATTAAAAACAGCATCATTAAAACAGTCTTCTAATTTATTATATCCTTTTGATAAAAGGTTAGCTAATTATATTATTGATTTGTGTAAAATTAGTAATTCTAGTGAAATTCAAATTGATACATCAACTATTGCTCAATATTTTGGTGTAACTGATAGACATTATAGAAGGACATTAGCAAAATTTGAAAGTTTAAATATGGTAAAAAGAAATAAAAGAAAAATTATTATTTTAGATTTAAACTTATTAGAACAATATGGTGAATATTAAAAATGGCTCACGAGGAGCCAGTTTTAATCTATTTTAATAAATCTAACATATTTTCTGATACGTGTTTATCTATATCTTTAGGTACTTTTTGTAAGCCTTTTATTAATGTCTTTTCTTTTACGTTATAATCATTTAATAATCTAATAGCAGAAAGAGATTGAAGAGATAAACCTATATCCATTATTTCTATAGGATTGCCATCTCCTGCACTTAGATTTAATGGGGTAGCATTTTCTAATAAAAAGATACTTTTTTTATCTATTTCGAGTCTTTCTATTCCTTTTTTTACCTCTACTATTTCTATAGCTTTCTTTTTAAGAGATTCAACATTTATTTCAAATCCATAATGGCCACTATTTGCTAAGATTACACCGTCTTTTAAGTATTGAATATGCTTTTCATTTATTACGTCCCAAGATCCAGTTACAGTAATGATTACTTGTGCCTTTTTCAATAAATTCTCAAAGTTATCAACTATATATCCGTCAGCTAGAGCTTTTAGTCTTTTGATAGGATCTCTATCAAATACAAGAACATTAGCACCTAGTCCTTTAAATTTTGTAGCAACACCACTACCACAAAAACCATAACCAATTACTAAAATGTTTTTTCCACCAACTAGAAGACTAGTTGATCTCATAAACCCGTCAACAACAGATTGCCCAACTCCTATAGCGTTTTCTAATAATTGTTTAACAGGAGAATCATCGATTACAATAATTGGGTAATTAGCTTTAACATTATTTTTTTCTATATATAATTTACCCGATCTTGTTTCTTCATTAGCTCCAATTGGATTCCAATTAACATTAGATTTATTATGAGCTAAAATAAGACTCCCTCCATTATCTAAAAATATATCAATTTTATTTTCCATAATCATAGATAAGTATTTTTGATGAGTTTCAAAATCATCATCTTCTTTACCTAAAACTGTTATATTGTCTAAAGATGATAAATATGCAGCAGTTTCTTTTTTTGTTGTGCCAATACAACCTACTAAATAGATATGTTTTGCACCACCATCTAATAAACCTTCAATCCAAAATGCAGTTTTTGGTTCTATATGCATGCAAATAGCTATTACTTTATCTTTAAATATTAAGTTTTCTTTTATTTGTTTGTTTACTAATTTAACTAGAGGCATTTTATCTCTAAACCATAGTTGTTTTTTTGCACCTTCTGTTTTTAAGTTTTTATTATCAATAATTGATTCCATTGTTTTTCCTTTAATTAAGTTTTATCTATAGATGACATTAAATTAAAATTTAAAGGCCTTCAAAGTTCCATTCTTTGAAGAATTGATTTAAATATTTTTGTAAAAAAATTGTTCTTTCTTTTGCTATTTTTTTACCAATGATGGTATTCATTGTTGATTCAAGTTTTAAAAGTTTTTCATAAAAATGATTTATAGAAGAATTATTATTATTGGGATCATATATAGGATTATTATGGGTTGCACCATATGCAAAAACTCTAGCAATTCCTATTGCTCCAATAGCATCTACTCTATCAGCATCTTGAACAATCTTTGCTTCTATTGAAAGTTGTGATGAATCTATATGTTTACTAAAAGATATATTGTTTATATCAGTTAATATAGATTCTATTTCCTTTATATTGAAGTTGTGATTAGTTAGAAATAATCTCGCATTATCTTGATTCTTGTTAGTTTTTTTAGATAATTTATGATCATCAACATCATGTAATAAAGCAACTAAACATACTTTTTCTATATCACAATCTTCATTTTTTGATATTTCTTTTGCTAATTTATATACTCTTTCAGTATGGTAATAATCATGCCCACTAAAATCATTTATAAAAATTTGCTTTACATATTTTGTTGCTTCATTAATTAGTTCATTCATATTATTTATCCTTTGATGCTTTTATTATGAGATAAAAAAAACTGTATTTCTAGGACATTTGTCCGAAAATAAATAGTAACTATTATTTATTTTCACTTTAACCAAAAAAACTTTTTTATAATAAGCAATGTTTAAAAAAGATTGTTTCTTATATATAATAGTTAAAACAATAAGGAGAGAAAAAGTCATGAGTTTACACATTGAAGCAAAGAATGGGGAAATCGCAAAAAAAGTATTGTTGCCAGGAGATCCACTTAGAGCAAAATATATTGCAGAGAATTATTTAGAAAATGCTGTTTGCTATAATAATATTAGAGGAATGTTAGGTTATACAGGTATATATAAAGGTGAAAAGATTAGTGTTCAAGGAACTGGTATGGGAATGCCATCTTTTTCAATATATGCAAATGAATTAATTAACGATTATGGATGTGAGACCTTAATTAGAATAGGTACATGTGGAACAATTAATGAAAATGTTCATTTAAGAGATTTAGTATTAGTAAATGGAACTCATACTGATAGTGCGATATATAAACAAAGATTTAATAATATAAACTTTGCTGCTGTTCCAAGTTTTGATTTATTATATAAAGCATATAATACTGCTAAAGAAAATAATTTAGAAGTAAAGGTTGGTACAGTATTTGTAACTGACTTGTTCTATATGGATAATGCAAAAGAAGTTAATGATTTAATCAAGCGATATAACACTTTAGCAATTGAGATGGAAAGTGCAGAATTATATGCTTTAGGTGCAAAATATAAAGTAGATGTATTAACTTTTTTAACAGTTAGTGATGATTTAATTAGGAATACTAAAGTCGAACCTAAAGATAGACAAACTTCCTTTACTCAAATGATGGAAGTTGCATTAGAAACTATAATTAGTAAATAAGGATAAAGTGAGTAAAATAAATAGCTGTTTGTTAACAGCTATTTATTAGAGAAAAATTTAAAAAGTTTTATTAATAGCTTCTAGGGATAGCTGTGCTATCTCTTTTAACTAATTTACTCGTATATTCTATTCTTGTAATATTAGTTATTCCTTCATCGTGAAATTCACTATTATTGATTCTACTATTAATTAAATTTAACGCCCTTCTTCCTCTTTGAACTATATAGTTTTCTACAGAAGTAAGGCTTAAACTTCTAAATTTAGATGCAAATATATTATCAAAACCACAGACACTAATTGATTGTGGTACCTGTAAATTAGAATCGAGGATAGCATCAATTATTCCATAAGCTATCATATCGTTTATTCCAACCATTGCTGTAATTTCAGGATGTTTAATTAAGCATTGTTTTGCTAATTCGTATCCTGTTTGATATTCAATGTCAGGATGGTTGAGCTCAGTAGGGGATTCTATATTCTTAGAGCAAATTACAAGTTTGTCTTTTATTTTATTATCCTTTAATTCAGCAATTAACCCATCTTTTCTTCTAACTCTAGCACTATGATATGAATCTAGTGTTGTAGTAATATATGCTATATTTCTATGTCCAAGTTCTATTAAATGTCTAGCAACTTTTTTCCCTGCTTCATAATTATTTAAGTCTATTGTATCAAAATGATAATTGTTGTTAAAATCTCCAACTGCAACAAGTGGAATGTTTTTGCAGTAATCTAATACTTCATTTGCAAGTTGAGGAATCATTGTAAATATTATTCCTGATACTTGAGTTTTTTTAGCAAATTTTAAAATATCTTTTTCAACTTCAATATCCCAGTAAGTGTTCTTAATAAAAGTTCTTATTCCAAACTTTGCTGCTTGAATTTCAATACCTTGAACTAAGGTTGAATAATATGGATTATAAACAGATGGGCAAATAATAATAATACTTTTAGAAGATTTTATTTCAGTGTTTTTAATATAGCCTAAATCGTTAGCTATTTTATTTACTTTTTCTATAGTGTCTTCACTAAAGCGTGTTAATTTTTTCTTTGATAAAATCATAGAAACTGCTGCTGTTGATAAATTTGCTTCATCAGCAATTTGTTTTAATGTAATTTTCTTTGATTTCATTAACTTCCACCTCACTTATTATTATTTATATACTAGAATAGCAGATTATTTAATAAAAAGCAATTTTAAACAAAAAAATTACTAAAAAGTTAAATGATATATATTTATTTATTATGATTAGATAACAAAATATTTATTGACATATCAAAATTACGGACTTACAATATTTAAGAATTTGGTTAATTTAATTAAATTGTTAAACAAATTTTTAATTTACTGAAGGAGAGTAATATGAAAAAAATCTTAGTTTTATTGCTATTAGCTACCATGATATTTGGTAATGCATTTGCAGGTGGACAAAGTGAAAAGGAGATGGTTGAAGAAGCTGTAGAGGTTGATGAAACAGCCCCTGTAACTATTCAATTCTGGCATGCTATGTCTGGAGATCGTATTGATTTAATTCAAGGTATTGTTGATAACTTTATGGAAGAAAATCCTAACATTACTGTAGAAGTACAATATGCAGGTAGTTATAATGATACTTTAAATAAAGTAAAATCAGCTTATAAAGCTGGAAATGCACCAGCTGTATTCCATAGCTATGAAATTGGAACTTTAGGAATGATTAATAGTGGATTAATTTCCCCTGTTGATGAATTAGCTGAAAAGTATGGTGAAGTAATTGATTGGGATAATTTCTTTGTTCCTGTTGAAGGTTATTATGAATATCAAGGTCAACATTATTCAATGCCTTTCAATTCATCTACTCCATTAATGTATTATAACAAAACATTGTTTGAAAAAGCTGGTTTAGATCCAAATGATCCACCTGAAACTTATAGTGAAGTAATTGAAGCTGCTAAAGCATTAAAAGCTAGTGGTATTGATAAACCTGTTACTTGGAATTTACATGGTTGGTATTTTGAAGAAATGATAGCTTTACAAGATGCTCCATTTGCTAATAATGATAATGGTCGTGCTGCTGAATTACCTACTGAAGTTTTATTCAATGATGAAGCTGGTAAAAATGTATTAGATTGGTGGGTCGGCATGTATAATGATGGCTTATTCAATGATGTAGGACCTGGTTGGTCTAATCATAGAGCTGCATTTGGTTCAGGCGAAGCTGCAATTATTTTATCTTCTTCTTCAGATGTTAACTTATTAACAAAAGCATTAAATGAAAAAGGTTGGGAAATGGGAACTGGTTTTATCCCTCATCCAGAAGGAGCTGATGGTGGTGTTGCTATTGGTGGTGGATCATTATGGTTAACTAATCAATTAACAAACGAACAACAATTAGCTGCTGTTAAATTAGTAGAATTTATTGCAAATGACGAATCACAAAAAGCATGGCATAAAGGTACTGGTTACTTCCCTGTAACAAAATCTTCAATGGAAGCTTTAGATAGTGAAGGTTGGTTTGATGAAAATCCTAACTATAAAACTGCATTTGATCAATTGTTAGTAAGTCCTGGAACATTAAATACTTCAGGTGCTCTACTTGGTGTATTCCCTGAAACAAGAGAAATAATCCAATCAGCAATCCAAGAATGTTATCAAGGTAAAGATACTCAAGCTGCTTTAGATGATGCTGCAGCAGAAGTTAATGATTTGATTACAGAATGGAATGAACTTATTCAATTATAAAAAATTAATTTATAATTACGTATTTAAGGAGGACAATTATGTCCTCCTTACGATTATTTCACTTTAGGAGGTTTGGATGAAACAATCGGTTTTCCCATCTAAAATATTGCCTTATTTATTATTGCTACCGACTTTTATTGTTTTAGTTATATTTTTATTCTATCCAGCTTTTGAAACATTTAGACTATCTTTTTATAAAGTTAATCCATATACCAATGCTACGAAGTTTGCGGGTTTATATAATTTTAAAAAATTATTATTTAATTCAGATTATGCTCATAGTTTTGGCATCTCGATTATATTCAGCCTTTTGGTTGTTTTATTAGGTATTGTAGTTTCATTAGCACTTGCAGTTTTATTAAACCAAAAGTTTAAAGGTGCTAAAATTTATAGAACATTAATGATTTGGCCTTATGCATTATCCCCTGCTATAGCTGGTGCTTTATTTAACTTTTTATTTAACCCAGCAAATGGTATTGTATGTTATTTTACAGGAAATTATACTTGGCTAACAAAAGGTAGTACTGCTTTTATTGTTGTAGCAATTGCAGCAACTTGGAAAAATTTAGGTTATAATATTGTATTTTATTTAACTGCATTGAGAAATGTACCAAGTGATTCAATTGAGGCTGCTGCTATTGATGGAGCAGGTCCTGCTAAAAGGTTTTTCAAAATTACTTTAGCTTTTGTTTCTCCAACAACATTTTTCTTGTTAGTAATGAATACTACATATGCTTATTTCAGTTCTTTTGGATTAATCGATGTATTAACAGAAGGTGGACCTGTAGATTCAACTAATATTCTTATTTATCAACTTTACAAAGACTTCTTTGTAAATTCACGAATTGGATATGCAGCTGCAGAAAGTCTAGTATTATTCTGTATTGTAGTTCTTATTACTGTTGTTCAATTTAGGACAACTGGAAAGAAAGTTCATTATCAATAGGAGATTTAAAAATGATTGTTAAAAAAAGAACTATAATTACATTCCATGTATTATCAATAATTTCTGTATTTATTATTTGTCTTCCTGTTTTCTTAGCTCTAATAATTAGCTCTCAAACAGAAATACAAGTTTTTTCTAATCCCCCAAAATTAACTTTTTCAAACAACTGGGTTTCTAACTATTCAACAGCTTGGAATAGAATTGATTTGGGAAGAATGATGTTCAATTCAGGTTTTATTGCAATAATGGTAACTATTGGTAAAATAGTAATGAGCTTATTAGCAGCTTTTGCATTTACTCATTTTGATTTTAAAGGAAAAAATATCTTATTCTTTATAATTATTATCACTTTATTACTCCCAGTTCCTGTTAGAATTGTTGCATTATTTGATGTTGTTAGAAGTTTTGATTGGATAAATACATATGCAGGTCTCATTATTCCATTCTGGGCTAGTGCGACGGGAACATTTTTGTTTATTCAGCGGTTTAAAACTATTCCATCAGAATTAGTTGATGCTTCTAAAATAGATGGTTGTAGACCAATGCAATATTTCTTTAGAGTTTTAATCCCATTAACAAAAAATACAATTGGAGCTTTAGTAGTAATTGAATTTATTTATATTTGGAATCAATATTTATGGCCATTAATGGCAACAAATACTGATAACATGAGAGTAGTTCAAATTGGTATAAAGATGCTTATGAATGCAGAATCTTCTAATAACTGGGGTGTTATTATGGCAGGAGTTATTATGACAATAATTCCACCTTTACTAGTTTTCTTTATTCTTCAAGAAAGTTTTATGAAAGGGTTTGCACTTCAAAGTCAAAAATAATAAAAGGTAAATATATCTTATTATACTAGAAAGAGATAAGTCTTTTTCTAGTATTTTTTTTACTTTTATGTATTGGCGTATTTAAAAAAAAGATGTATTTACTCATTTTATTGTGATATCTTAATTATCATTAGGAGATATAATTTTGAATATTAATTACAATGATTTATATAGAAATTGCTTATATGTAGTAGAAAAAGAGGGGTATTATAAAGCTGAGCGCTTAAGTGATAAACAAAAGAAAGCTTTTAAGGAAAAATGCGAAAGATTGAGTATTGAAACTGAATATACATCAGGTGTAAAAATAGAGTTTTATAGCACAACTAGTTCTGTTGAATTTGATTTTAAAACTGACTTATGCTCACAGACTTATGCTAATTTTGATGTTTTTATAAATGATGAGTTTGAAAAGAGTGTTTCTTTTGAAAATAGTGATTATTCTAATTATCATTTTGAATTTAGTACTGAAGTTTTAGGAGATAAAAAAATAAGTATTTATTTGCCTCATAGTACTTCAGTTATGATAAAAGATTTTAAGATTGATGAAGGCTCAACTATTAAAAATAGTGAAATAAAAGATAAAACAATACTTTGTTTTGGTGATTCAATAACCCAAGGTTACAGATCAATACATCCAAAAAATACATATCCTATGCTTTTATCTAAAAAATTAGATATGAATTTAATTAATCAGGGGGTATCTGGTTATGTTCATGATTATAAAATATTTGATGAAGATAATGATATAAAAGTAGATATTGTAACTAGTGCATTTGGTACTAATGATTGGGATAAAATTGATGATATAGAGGAGATTAAAGAAAATATTAGACTATATTTTTCTAAATTAAATTCATTATTTTTTGATATTCCAGTATTTATAATTACACCAATTTGGAGAGGATCATATTTAAATATTAATAAAAGTGGTACATTTTATGATGTAATTTCTATTATTATCAAAGAAACAGAAAAATATAATAATTTTAATTTAATTGATGGATTTGAATTAGTACCTCATAATCCTACCTTCTTTGATGAAAACACTCTCCATCCTAATGAAGAATGTTTTAAAATATATGCTGATAATTTATATAATAAAATTATAGAAATATTATAACGCTATAAATTAATAAAAGATCTAGTAAATAGCTCTTTTATTATAAGTTAAATTAAACTTTAGGCCCATAAAAATGTAATAATTTAAAGTTATCATTTGTCGTAAAAGTAAGGCTTTTACAATTTTTTGGTAAGAAAAATTCATCTGCTTTTTTAATGGTGTATTCGCTATTACCACATTTCATTGTTGCAGATCCTTCAAGAATAAATATTCCTGAAAATACATTATTTAATTTAAGTGTATAAGTGTCATTATGTATTGTAAGTCCATATAATGAGAACATTTTGGTTTCATTGTAATCTATATAACTTTCATATTTACAAGATGTAGTTTTGTTTATAGTTTTTTTGCTAATTAAATATTTATTTAGGGTTTTATCTAAGGATAGACCATTATAGTGAAAACATTTAAACATGTTATTAAATCCAAGTCCTTGATGGCACATGCTATCAGCAATTTTAAAACCGGAATCTGTTATTCTTTCTACCCTTATTGTATAATCTGTAGGTTCTTGAATTTCTACTAAGAAACAACCTGCTCCAATAGCATGAGGGATACCACCGTTAATTAGATATGTTTCACCTATCTTAACATTGATTTTATGCATGCAATTAAGCATTTCTTTTATATCTTGTTTGTTAAATAAATCTTTCCAATATTCTTGAGTTATGTTTTCTTTAAAACCTAAGTAAATACAAGGTTTTTCACCATTAATTTCTCTTCCCCCTAGAATATGCCAACATTCTGTTTTACCATAATTGCTATTAAATAATTTTTTAGCAGTATTTTTATCAGGGTGAACTTGTACTGATAATCTCTCAGATGAATCAATAAGTTTAATTAGTACTCCAGTAGTATCGTTATATTTTTTACTAAAAGCTTCTCCTAAATAATAACTTGGATCTTTTGAAATTAAATCTTTTAATGAAATATTCTCATTATCATCAATGATACTAAGACCCTCATTAACTATATTTTCTCTTCCTGCATTTCTTGCACTTACTAAGCTCATTATCCATTCTTCAGGGAAATGATCATCTTTAGTATTAGATAATCCTAAAAAATCTCTTAATAGTGAACCTCCTAAATACGTTCTCCATGCTTTTGCATTTTTTAATTTTATTGGTTCGTTATTTTTTATCATTTGTAGCCTTCTTTAAAACAGTATTATTTTTAATATAGTTTTTCATATCTATTTCAGATCTCTCAATGTGTCTTTTCATAAGTAAAGAAGCTAATTCTTTGTCCTTGCTTTCGATTGCATAAAGAATTTGTTTATGCTCTTTTAATCCTGTCTTAGGACCTATTGCTTTATTTGATTTGTATTGGTAGTTAATTAAAGATTCGTGGAGTAAATCCATAATTTTAGAAGCTAAAGCATTTTGGGTGCCTTTTACAATGATATTATGAAAATTAAAATCTGCTTTGTAAAATTCTTCATTATTTGTTAACTCAGACTCTTCCATGGATTTTATACATGATTTTAGTTGATGTATTTTCTCATCAGATAATAAATCTATAAATAAAGAAACACAGGATGGTTCAATTAGTTTTCTAAATTCTAGTACAGATAAAGCATCATATTCATCAAATAGAAAATGTGATATTAAAGGATTAAAAAGGGAGGTTGAACTATTTTCTGATATAAAAGTACCATTTCCTTGTATTTTAATTAATATATTACTATCTACTAGTTGGTTTATTGCTTTTCTAACAGCAGCTCTACTAACACCTAAGATATCCATAAATTGAGGTTCAGTATAGATTTTATCACCTTTTGACCATTCATTGTTCGCTATCTTTTCTTTTATATATGTTAATACAATAGAGGATGATGAAAGTGTTTCGCTTTTTTTAACCATATTTATTAGACTTCCTTATTAAGAATTATTTTAGTAATATTCATCTGATGAATATTGTAATACTTTACTCATTAAAGTCAACAGATTTTTAATTTAAAATTAGGCTAATGTTATATAATTATATATTATATAAATAATTAATAAAAAAAAGTATGAATTTATTAATATTTTATTAAACTAAGTATATTTATAATTCATCGGATGTTTAAAGAATAATGGAATATTTTCTTGTTCATAAATTATTCTATTCTAAAATATTGTTGTAAATAGTTAATTTTGTATCAATAATGTCTATAATATGTATGGATATTTATTATTAATATGTTTAAATCAATAATAATAATATAAAATAATAGAATAATTATTGGAGAAAAACATGAGAGATAGAGAATGGGCAATAGAAAAAGCTAAAGAATTAGTTTCTAAAATGAGTTTAGAAGAAAAAGCATCTCAAATGAGATATGATGCACCTTCAATTAATCATCTAGATGTTAAAGAATATAATTGGTGGAATGAAGGATTACATGGTGTTGCAAGAGCAGGTGTTGCTACAATGTTTCCTCAAGCTATTGGACTAGCTGCTACATTTGATACTGAATTAATAAAAGAAATAGCTTCTGCTATAGCAGATGAAGCTAGAGCAAAATATAATATGGCTCAAAAATTAGGTGACTATGGAATATATAAAGGCTTAACTCTATGGTCTCCAAATGTAAATATTTTTAGAGATCCAAGATGGGGAAGAGGTCATGAAACTTATGGGGAAGATCCTTTTTTATCATCTGAGATTGGATGCTCTTATGTTGATGGGCTTCAAGGAGATGGTAAGTTTATAAAAGCTGCAGCTTGTGCAAAGCATTTTGCTGTGCACAGTGGGCCTGAAAATGATAGGCATCATTTTGATGCAATAGCTTCTAAAGAAGATATGGAAAAAACTTATTTACCTGCATTTAAAGCACTAGTCACTAAAAGTGAAGTAGAAGGTGTTATGGGTGCATATAATAGAGTAAACGGTGAACCAAGTTGTGCAAGTGAAACTCTTCAAGATTATTTGAGAAATAAATGGGGATTTAGTGGATATTTTGTCTCAGACTGTTGGGCTATAAGAGATTTTCATCAAAATCATAAAATTACAGAAACACCTGCAGATTCAGTTGCTTTAGCAGTTAAAAATGGTTGTGATATAAATTGTGGTTGTGCTTATACTTATATTTTAGAAGCAATAGAAAAAGGGAAAATATGTGAAGAAGATCTCGATAAATGTTTAGTTAGAATATTTACAACAAGATATCTTTTAGGGATGAATCAAAAAACTGAATTTGATGACATTTCTTATGATGTAATTGAGTGTCAAAAGCACCTTAATCTAGCTCATAAAGCAGCAGTAGAAAGTGTTGTTTTATTAAAAAATGATGGTATTTTACCTTTAAATAAAGATCAAATAAACTCAATAGCAGTAATTGGACCTAATGCAAATAGTAGGGATTCTTTAATTGGTAATTATCATGGTACTTCTTCTAGATATATAACAATGCTAGAGGCAATACAAGATGAAGTAGAAGATACTTCAATTAAGATAAGATATTCTGAAGGCTGTCATTTATACAAAGATAAAGTAGAAGATCAATCTAGTTATACAAAAGATAGGTTTAGTGAAGCCCTTTGTGTAGCAAATATGAGTGATTTGACAATTATTTGTTTAGGACTTGATGAAACCCTTGAAGGAGAAGAGGGGGATGAAGGAAATAGTTTTGCATCAGGGGATAAAAAAGACTTAAAGCTACCTGGTCTTCAAAACGAATTAATCGAAGAAATATCTAAGCTAAATAAACCATATATAGTAGTCCTTTTAGCAGGAAGTTCAATTGATTTATCATATCCTAAGAAAAGTGCAAATTCTGTATTAGTTGGTTGGTATCCAGGATCTCGTGGAGGTAAAGCAATTTCAGATATTATATTTGGAAATGAAATTCCTTCAGCTAAACTACCTATTACTTTCTATAAATCCGCTGATAAGCTACCTGATTTTAGTGATTATTCAATGAAAGGCAGAACCTATAGGTATGATAAAAGTGATAATATACTATATCCATTTGGATATGGCCTAACTTATTATGATATAGATATAAATAAAACCGGTATTAATTTAAAGAGAGATAAAATTTATATAGATATTGAAGTTGAAAATTCTAATACAGAAGTTGCTAAAGATATTCTTCAAGTATATTTGATAGATGAAAAGAGTGATGAAATATCACATCTTTGTGCATTTAAAAAGATTGAATTAAATCCTAGTGAGATAAAAACGGAACAATTAATTATCAATATTGAAGATCATCCAATTTTTATTGAAAATATTAAAGATTATACTTTCTCAATAGGGTTCTCACAAGTTGGAAATTTAAGTGAAGAGTTAAATAAAAAAAGTAATTTATATGTTAAATTATAATAAATAGGATTTTTACTTGGTTTATATAAAGCAAATTTATTTATTATAGTTTTCAATTTTTATGCGCATTATCGTCTAAAACTATAGATAAAAAATGAAAAAAGATTATTCACTTATTTATTTTTATTTAAATAAGTGAATAAATTCATCAATTGTAACATTTTTTAAATAAGAGTTAAGATTTATATCTTTTAATTTATTTTTAATAATATCAAGTTGATATTTTGTGTTGTTTAACTTAGTAGCTAATTCATTTATATCTCTAATATCTAAGAAATCACCACTAAATTTACAATCTGCAATAATACCATTTTTAATATTAAAATTAATTCTTACAGTACCACAAGAAAATTTCATCTCATTAGAATAATCTGAATTTGGAGAGCTTCCATAAACCCATTCATAGGTAGAATATTTTTGAGTTTCTAAATTTTTGATTTTTTTCTCGATATCACCATCTATAATTATTTCTGATGCTTCATTATCACAATAAACTTCAATTATCTTTTTTTCTAATAATTCAATATTTATTTCTTTATCTGTTAAATCACATAAATTTGCTACTCTTGATTTTACACTCTTTATACCTTTTGATTTTAATTTTTGCTTAGATACATTTAATACGCTTGAAAGTGTAGATAAATTTGAATCAATTAATAAAGTGCCGTGATGTAGAACACGATTATTAGAAATCATTTGGGCATTTCCTGATATTTTATAACCATTTACTAAAATATCATTTCTTCCTTGAATTTCTGCATTTATTTCAAAAGTTTTTAAAGCTTGAATAACAGGTTTTAAGAATGAGGCATAATCATAAAATTCACCTTCTTTTGTATTTATTATTACAGAGAAGTTGAGGTTCCCTAAATCATGATAAACAGCACCTCCACCAGTACCACGTCTTACAACATTTATATTTTTTTCAATTACCTTATCTTGATTTATTTCTTCAAAAGTATTTTGATTTTTTCCAACTACAATAGTGTTATCATTTTGCCATAAATAGAGTATTGAATCTTGAAAATCTCTAAAAAAGATTTCTTCAAGAGCTAAATTGTAATATGGGCTATGTGATTTACTGATATAATATTTCATAATTTAAATAGGGGACAATGAAGCCCCCATGTATTTCCTTTTATTGTTAAATATAGTTTATTAGTTTTAAACTACTTTTGCAACAATACTATTAACTTCAACTTCTTTTCCAACTTCAGCAATAAGCTCTACAATTTCACAATCTCTTGGTAATGTGATTTCTCCACTAACTTTGTTAGCTTCAACAGAACAAAGAACATCACCTTTTTTCATTTTGTCACCAACATTTGCTTTCCAAGAGGCTATAGTACCTTTACTCATTAAATTATTAAGTTTAGGCATTTTAATTTCATTATCGATTGCTTTTGCTTCAAGAGCTGATTGAATAACACAAATTAATGTACCAACATCAACTGTTTCGTTATTTTGGTCTTTAATTTCAATTATTTTACCATCAACTGGAGCTGTAATTTCACCATTAACTTTGTTAGCTTCAACAGAGCAAAGAACATCACCTTTTTTTACATGTTGACCTAGCTCTACATTCCAATTACAAACTCTACCTTTAGTCATTAATGAATTTAATTTAGGAAGTCTAACTTTACCTGGATCTACTTTCTTTTCACTACTTGAAATAAAAGCACATTTTGGTGCAGCGTGGATAGATTTATTATCTACATCTAAAACAGCTTCACTGAATGTTTCAATTAATGTTGGGTGAGCATGAATTGTATTATTTATTTGTTTGATTGTAAGACCTGCTGTCATAGCAGTTGATGCTTCATGAATTAAATCAGATGCATGAGGACCACAAATGTTAACGCCTAGAATTTTATTATCTTTACCTGCAATTACTTTGATTAGTCCTTCTGTTTCGCCTAAGGTCATAGCTTTACCATTAGATGCAAATTTAAATTTACCAACTTTGTAGTCAAGTTTTCTATTTTGTGCTTGTTCTTCACTAATTCCACAAGTTGCTATTTCAGGATATGCAAATACACAATCAGGAACAGGAGTCATTGGTTTTGGGAAAGTATGTTTAATAATAGATTCTACAAGTTTTTCCCCATGTGCACTTGCAACGTGAGCTAGCATTTGTTTACCAATAACATCACCAATAGCATAAATCCCAGGAACATTAGTTTTATAGTTATCATCAACTTTTACAAAACCTGCTGAATCGACCATAACTCCAGCGTTTTCTAGATTCAAGCCAACAGTATTAGCTTTTCTTCCAGCTGAAAGAAGAATTTCATCTACTTCAGTAATAACCTCTTCTTCTGTTTTTAAATCTTTAGATATAATAGCAATACCATTATCAGTTTTTTCAAATCTTTGTGGAAGAACTCCTTCTACCATATGAATGCCTTGATTCTTAAATGATTTCATAAACTCATAAACAGTTTCTTTATCGAGTTTTCTCATTACTCTATCATATTTTACAACTACATATACATCGCTACCAAAAGAGTTAAAAATATTAGCAAATTCTGTACCAACAGTTCCAGCTCCAATAACTCCAAGTCTTCTTGGGATATGATCAATTTCTAATAATTCATCAGTTGTAATAACACCATTTAAATCACTTCCAGGTAGAGCTAATTTTTTAGGAGATGAACCTGTTGCTATTATTATACTAGGTGCACTTAGAATTTCTTCTCCACCTGCATTTAGAGTAACTTTAACATTTTTTTTATCAATAAAAGATCCTAATCCTTCATAATAATCAACATTATTTTCACTTAAAAGAGTAATAACACCATCTCTTAGTTGCTTTACGATACCATTCTTTCTTTTTTGAATTGCACTAATGTTTGCTTTAGCAGCAGTTCCATCTAAGCCAAAACTAGCTAATTCTCTACTTTCTCTTAAAACTTCAGCTGATTTATATAATGCTTTTGTTGGGATACAACCTCTATTTAAGCAAGTTCCACCTGCTTCTCTATTTTCAATTACAGCAACTTTTGCACCTAGTTGTGCTGCTCTAATTGCAGCAACATAACCACCAGGGCCAGCACCTATAAATAATAATTCATAGCTTTTCATATATTTATCTCTTATTATTGTTATTACGTGACAATAGTATCATCATCTGATGATACTATTGGTTTTAAAGTTTGTTGGTTATTTATTAATTTATTAGTCAATAACTACAGCTGTTCTAGTACAACTAACACCATTAACTAAATTATCTTCAACAGGACAACTATTTGCCATAATTTCAGCAAATTGTTCGCATTTTTCTTGAGTTTCATCAGTTTTGAAATGAACTTTAAAACGAATATCTTGGAAACCATTTCTGATATCTGGATTACCCATGAACCCCTCTGGATCAAAATCGCCTTCAACTTCTAAATAACATTCTTCAAATTTGAAGTTTTGTGATTCAGCAAAAGCTGTAGCAACGATTACTTGGCAAGAACCTAATGCACATAATAGAGCTTCAATAGGATTCATACCTTTATTTGTTCCACCTAATTCTTCAGGTTCATCCATGATTAATTTGAAACCACGTGCATCATTTTCTACTACTAGTCCACCATTAACTTTTCTTGAAGTTGCTTTAACTGTTTGTAACATTTTTATTGTTCCTTTTGTATTATTAAATATAGTTTTAGGAAAGTTTCATACAACTAACTTTCAATAGAGGTTATAACATTTTTAAATTTATTTAGTCAATACTTTTTTATCTAAAAATGAATGTAGCATTCAAAAAAGATAATATATTTGAATGTTTTAAATATGAATTTGTTATAATTTAACAAAAAATATGACAAATTTGTATGTTTTTGAACTTTTTTCTATTTGATATAATTGTATTTGTAAATCATTTTACAAAACGAAATAAATATCATAATGTACTATATTAAAAAAATTAACATGGTCTATTTGAGATCATGTTAATTAAGTTCTATAAAAAAATCATATTAAATAATTATTGATTGAAATTACACTAATTTAGTTAAATAAGGTATCCATTCATTAGGGATGTCATCTAAATTCATTATTGAAATATTATTTGAAGTTTTTTCTTCAGTTAAATCATAATAAATAGATGTATCTAAACTCCACATAGCTCCAGTACTAGGGTCAATAATTAACATACCAATTAACCCTCCTGCTAAAATATTTCCCCAATACCAACCATCTAAGTGGTTTTCAATGGTATAAATTGATTCTTCATATCCTTCTTTAGAGAATGTAATAGTATAATTTTCTTTTTTAAAAAAACCATTGCTAGCATCTAGTTTTACAAGAGCAGGAGTTGTACCTTTATAAACAACAATATTGCTTGAGTTTCTAATGACGATATTTGCTTCTGTTGGGCTACTTGAAATAGTTACTGGATATGAACTATCACTAAGAATTGAAGCACAACTTGAAAGTGTAATTGATAATATTAATGTTAATAATATAAGTTTTGTTTTTTTCATTTTTTTTCCTATTTGTAATAATTATAATTTAATTTTATATGATAAAGACAATTCTAAATCGTCATATTCAGTAATATCTGGTTCAACAGAAAAGGCCATTAATGTTTGTGTTAATTTTTGATTATAAGATTTGGCATAATTAAAAGGTCTAATTAATTCATATATCCTTGTTGCTAAATATCCTATTGAACCTAAAACTAATAGCGTAGATCCCTCACTGCCAGTATAACTCGAGTCATAAATACTACTTAACGCTTGAGCATACCCTATATATATTGCAGTTAAAGATAATAGATCACATGCAAGTGCAGTATTTCCCCCAGTTTTATCACCTTGAATATAAGATCCTACACCAAACCCTACTAAAAAGTTGATTAAAAATGGTATAGTAGTTGATTGCTTATTGGATTCGTATAACATGTTTTTTTCCATAGGTGAGAAATCTATAGTTAGTTTTGAGATATTTGCTAATTCAGACTCTTCAACATTATCAAGACTGGATAATAACATACTAGCTTTATAGAAATCTTGTGATGTACTATCCTCAGCAACAACAGTTTCTAAAGGTATTATTAGTACCAATATAAAAAAAATAATATTTTTCTTCATAATTTCTCCTAAATTTTGAATAATTGAAATATGACAGAATAAAATATGTATGTCAACAAACAGTAAATATTTTATATATGAAACTAAAATGTGGAAAATAATATACTAATAATATAATAAACTTATTAGAATGTATTTGTTATTAAAATAAATTATACTAATATAATATTAAAATATTGTGTCTATTAAAATTTTTTTGCTTATATTTATAAAAAATGATATGCGCCTATCTAGGATAATTTTACAAAGTTAAAGGACTTCTTTTTATGATTTACTACTAAATGAGAATAGGTTGTTTAATTAAAGAGAAGTTGCTTTAACTGTTTGTAACATTATTATTGTTCCTTTTGTATTATTAAATATAGTTTTAGGAAAGTTTCATACAACTAACTTTCAATAGAGATTATAACAATTTTAAATTTATTTAGTCAATACTTTTTTATCTAAAAATGAACGTAACATTCAAAAAAGATAATATATTTGAACGTTTTAAAGATTAATTTGTTAGATTTTGACAAAAAGCATGACAAGTTTGTATGTTTTTGAACTTTTTATAATTAAGGTGAATAAAGGTTAATTTTTTATTTTATCTTAGATTTGTTTATCTTTTGAATACTCAAAATATGGTTTTATATCAATTATAGGAGTTTTATCAAACATATCTGAACTTTCAATAGTAATAGTATCATCAGTTATATCTAATATTTTAGAGGTAGTAATTCCTAAATGATTAGGTCTATTAGGAGATCTACTTGAGAATATTCCAAGTGGTTTTTTAGAAAATCTAGTAGGGGAAACTAAATTATAATTATTAGATTGATTGAAATAAAAAATAATAGTAATTACCATGTTAGGTTTTAAATCTTTAATACCAATTTTATATTTTTCAACCATTTTTATTTTAGCTTTACTATGTTTTATTTTACCATTTTGATCTAACTTATAATATGAATTATCTAAATTAGATACTACAAAAGCAATAGGTTCTATTTCAAATTTACAACACATTTTTAATATCCTTTTTCTAAAAAAAATCATAATATTTTTCTTATTTATATTATAAAGTTGTTTTTTATCAATAACTGTTAGTGAGCATTTATAATAGTATTCTAATATTTATTTTATATGCCATAAATATAATATCGAATATTGCATCATTGATATCTATTATTTCATTCCAACCTTCAGTTTCAGATGGATCAAACCATTCAGTTTTTTTATTCTCAAGACAAATTAATGGTAAATTAAAACTAAATGAAACAAAACCTTTTTCAATTCCTTTATTTTTAAGTAAATAACCTAATTCCCCGTAAGGACCAACACTAAAACAAGTATAGTGAGTATTTTCATTTGAAAAATCAAATTGCATAAAAACATCTGAGCCTAAACCTAAATTTAAAAATAGTGAATTATATTCAATTATTTTATAATTTATTGTTCCATGGAAACAGTATGTCTCAAAATAATCATGTAGATTAGCATTAGTAAAGTTATCTCTATTTCTAAGTATAGAAAATAAAGGATAAGAAGCTGTAGCCTTAATATTAAAATTATTAGTTGTTTGAGTTAGAGAGAGTCCTACATCATTATAGTTGATATCTATTCCACCACTATAGGTTGTTTTAGCAAATATAGAAAGTTCAAATGCTACTAGCATAAAAGATAATAAAAATAACTTTTTCATAAACCTAGATTAATATGATTATATCAATTAGTCAAATTAACATCATTTGTATTATCAATATTAAAAAATGGTTTTATTGAGTTTTAATAGCAATTTCTTGAACTAAAAAATAATATAATTCATTTTTTATAATTGACATTAATAATAATTACAGATAATTTAGCTAACAGTGTTAGCTAAAATTGATAAAAAGGTTTGTTTATTAAAGGAAGTTAAAATTGTATAAAGAATTAGCAAAAGAATTAGTTAAATATCAATTTGTTCTATTAAGAAAAGAAGGATCTAATAGAGGCAATATTGATTTATTGAGAGGAACTAAAAGAGTAATTGGTTACTTAACAGAAGTAAAAGATGGGGTAACGCCTACTGAATTAAGTGAGTTTATGTCAGTCTCTAGTGCTAGGATTGCATCAATACTAAATAAATTAGAAGAACAAGAGATTATTATTAGAGTAAATAATAAAGAAGATAAGAGAAAGAAAATTGTATATTTGAGTGAAAAGGGGAGACAAGTCGGATTATCTTATCAAGAAAAATATATAAATGAAACAGTAGAACTTTTAAAAGCACTTGGAGAGAGTGATGCTAAAGAGCATGTAAGAATCATAAAGAAAATATATTTTCTTTATATAAATAATGAAAGGGAAAAAGTAAATGGATAAGAATAGAATAGATTTGTTAGAAAATGCACCAGTAAAAAGTGCAATAATAAAATTAGCACTACCTACAATGCTTGCTATGGCAATGCAAATGATATATAACCTAACAGATACTTATTTCATAGGTCAGACAGGAAATTTAAACTTAGTTGCTGCTATTAGTTTAGCAAGTCCATTAATTATGATGTTTCAAGCAGCTGGTAACATTTTTGCAAGTGGTACTTCTTGTTATATTTCACAAAGATTAGGAGCTAAAGATTATATAGAAGCAAAAAGGTCTAACTCTGTAGCTTTTTACTCATCAATAATAGTAGCCCTCGTATTTACTTTATTTTTCTTAATTTTTGAAGATAATATATTAAATATTATTGGAACTTCAAAAGATACAATTGGCCCAACTTCTCGCTATTTAGATGTAATGACTTATTTATGCATATTCCCAATTTTAAACGTTACATTAGCAGGTCTTATCAGAAGTGAAGGCGCTACTGATAAAGCTATGAAAGGAATGATTATAGGGATTGTATTAAATATAATATTAGATCCAATCTTTATTTTAGGTTTAAATATGGAATCAGCTGGAGCTGCATGGGCAACAATTATCGGAAATATTGTAAGTGTATTATATTTTTTTGCTCATTTTATGAGAAAGAATACTTATCTTTCAATTAAATTAAGTGATTTTAAACCAAGTAGAAAAATATATAGTGAAACTTTTAAAATTGGTATACCTGCAGCCCTTTCAAGTATAGTAATGAGCATTTCCTTTATTTTAGTTAATGTAATAGCTGTAACCTATGGTGATTATGTTGTCGCAGGTAATGGAATTCAATTGAGAGTTAATTCAATGGTAATTATGCTTATTATAGGATTAGCACAAGGGTATCAACCATTTGCAGGATATTGCTATGGTGCACAAAAGTATAAAAGGCTAAAAGATGGTTTTAAAACTACCTTAATATATGGAACACTTTTATCATTATTTTTTACATTCATATTTTACTTCTTTGGTGAAAATTTAATTAGAATGTTTATAGATGAAGAGAATACAGTAAAAGCTGGTACAACAATATTAAGAGCATTTACTTGGTGTGTGCCTTTCTTTGGTATACAATTTACAGTAATGGTAACTTTCCAAGCGACAGGTAAAGCAATAAAAGCAATGTTTTTATCATTAGGAAGACAGTGTATTATATATATTCCTCTTCTTTTTATCCTAAATTCGTTATTTGGTTTTAATGGTTTTATTTTTGCACAACCTATTGCTGATATAAGTACAACGTTAATTGCTCTAATTTTAAGTATTTCATTTATGAAAGAATTGAATGAATTAGAAAAAGGAAAAATAGTTTATTAGAGATAATTGTTTGATTTTAATTGGTATAGGATAATTTTGTTATGATTTTTGTTGATTTTATATTTATTAGTTACCTTTAATTTTAGACATAATTATAAATTTTGTGTAATATATATTTGTTAGGATTAAAACTTTAAAATTTAGCAAAAAAAAGTGTAACACTTTGTTAATTGTTTTGTTAGAATGATTGCAAGAATAATAAAATTAGTTTAGTATTCTTTATGAATTTTAAAAGGGATTTATAATGATTTAAGGTAAAGTAGGAGAGACTTTCCTAAAATTTTCAATATAATTTGTATAATAAAGAGGTTGTCTGTAGGCATATTTTCGTGCCGCTTTAAATTAACATATCCCCATATTTTATTGATTTCAAATTATTAATATACGCTGATAAGTCGCGGTAATAGTAATTGAATAAAAGTGTGCTTAAAAAATACAGAAAATAGTCTGTATTGTTTTTTTGCGCCTAAAAATCAGTTACACCAACCTATTAATATATGAAAATCATATAATATAAAATTCAAAAAATAAATATTGAAGTATATAACTTCATATAAAATATACAATTGGAACATATAAACTATATGAATATAAAAAAAATGAAATTAGTTGGTTTTGTCTTAGGCGATTTAATAGCATTTTATTTTTCTTTAATTATAACCTTGTTTTTAGTTAATGGTAAAATAGAAGGTATTACTAGTATTGCTTATTTATTATTTATAGCACAGATTTTATGTTTTTATATATTTAAAGTTTATAAAGTAAGATTAGTAGATAGTTCACTAGAGTTAGCTGTTAGAGGAATGTCACTTGCAGTTGGATCAATTATAGGTTTTATACTTATATTTAATACCCATTTATTTGAAGTAACAACATTTAGAATATTTATAAGCTATACTGTATTATCTTACTTTTTTACAATGGGATACAGAGTACTTTATAGATTTGCTATAAACCATAGAAATATTAGATTATATAATGGAAATAATACACTTAATGATTGTAGAAAAAGAGCAATAGTATTTGGTGCTGGTGAAATTGGTAAAACATTAGCTAGACAATCAATAAGTGGTAAACTTCCTTATAATGTACTTGGTTTTATTGATGATGAATCAATAAAACATGATACATTAATATTAAATAAACCTGTGTATGGTAATTTAGAAAAACTAGAAGATACACTTATTAATACACATGCTAAAACATTAATAATTGGTATAACTCAGCTTTCAGCTGAGAAGATGCAACAAGCAGTTGCTATAGCTAATGGATTATCAATTGAACTAAAGATAGTTCCATCCCTTTTTGAATTAGAAAACAGTAATAAAAGAACATTAGATTTAAGAAATATAGATTATAAAGACTTATTAGGTAGAAAACTTATTGAAATAGATAAAGAACCTATAAGAGAAATGATAGAAAATAAAGTAGTACTAGTAACAGGTGCTTGTGGATCTATTGGAA
>NZ_JBNAIC010000077.1:0-13021 GCF_050031695.1 Pleomorphochaeta sp.
CAGACCTCACCAATCTTTGGGATATTATGCACCAAATGAAATTTATTACAATGCTTTTACTGGTGCAGCGAAAAAAGAGGAAAAACTACTGAAATATTCGTGAAATAATTTAGAAAGTGTCTTGATTCGCATCTCACTATAGAGAGGCTATTTGTTAATAATTATTTATTTTCTTAATTTAGAAATATTTATATAAAATGATATCCCCTCTATTTTTTATAGAAGGGATATTTATTTTTTATAAATCATCAATTAATGCTGAACTTTTTGCATATGCTGTGCTTCTAGCTTCAAAAAAATCTGTTTTTATCAAATTTGCATTGGAATATTGACTGACCCAATTTAAAGTATCAGGTTCACTATCATGGCCTTCATAAATCTTTTCAAAACCTAATTGCGTACATCTAAGATTCCCGAGATATTTGATATAATCACTTATCATTTCTTTGTTTAATCCAACTATATTATCCCCAATTACATAATGACCCCATTCAATTTCCATTTCACAACCAGTTTTAATCATTTCTCTATATTCTTCAATCAATTCTTCATTAAACATTTCTGCTTCTTCTTTTTTCATTTCAAGAATAATTGATCTAAATAGCCAAAGATGAGTGTTTTCATCTCTATTTATATATCTTATTTCTCCAACTGATCCTGGCATTTTATTATTTCTTTCTAGATTATAGAAAAACATAAAACCTGAGTAAAAGTAAATTCCTTCTAATATATAATTTGCTATAAGGGTTTTTACTAAGGTTTTTATATTAGGATTTTCACTAAATTCATTATATAAATCGCCAATAAATTTATTTCTTTTTAAAAGCAGTTCATCATCTTTCCATTGATATAATATTTCTAGTCTTTCTTGTGGAGCACAAATTGTATCTAGCATATATCCATAGCTTTGTGAGTGTACTGCTTCTTGAAATGTTTGTATTGTTAAACATAAATTAACTTCATTAGCAGTAATGTAATTACTTACATTAGGTAAGTTAGCTGTTTGAATACTATCTAAAAAAATTAAAAAACTTAATACTTTATCATATGCTGTTTTTTCATGTATATCTAAAACACGATAATCTTGTATATCTTGATTTAAATTAATTTCTTCGGGTACCCAGAAATTATTCATTGCTTGTCTATACCAATCATTAACCCAGCTATATTTTATATTATTGAAATCATTTAAATTAGTAGTGTTTCCATTAACCATTCTTCTTTTATCTAAAGTTATATCACCAAATTCATTAAATAGTGGTCTTTTTTTTATTTCTTTTAAATTCATAATTTTTTCCTTTTAAGAGCTACATGAAGCACATTCTTCTACTTCTAAAGATTTACTTCTTACATAATAAATTGTTTTTACATTATTTTTATAAGCTTGTAAGAAAAGATTTAATATAGTTCTATAAGTCATATCGTTATTAATATATATATTTACACTCATTGCTTGATCGATATGTCTTTGTCTAACTCCACTTGCTTTAATACTCCAATTTTGATCTATTAAATGAGCTCCTTTATAATACCAGAAGGTGTCTTTACTTAAATTAGGTGCAACTCTTGGTATTATCATATTTTTCTTTTCTTCTAAGTAAAATTTATCCATTATTGGATCTAAACCTGCCGTTGTTCCAATTAATATACTTGTACTGCTTGTTGGAGCTATAGCTAATAGATAGGCATTTCTTATACCATATTTATTTACATTTCTTTTTAGCTCTATCCATTTATCACTTGTATAGTTACGTCTACTAAAATATTTTCCATTATCCCATTCACTGTTTTTAAAATATGAATAAGAACCTTTTTCTTTTGAAATATTCATGCTTGCATTTATTGCATAATAGTTTATTGATTCAAACACCTTATCAACAAAGTTTAAATGTTCTTCACTTTCCCATGTTATTTGATGGTTAGCTAACATGTGATGATATCCACTTACTCCAAGACCGATAGATCTATATTTCTTATTAGTAATTTTAGCGTATGATAGAGGATACATGTTTAAATCTATTACATTATCAAGAGCTCTTATAACATTATAAACTGTGTCTCTCATTTCTTTATTATTAGTAACATCTATATTTCCTAAAGCAAGGGATGCTAAATTGCAAACTACAAAATCACCAGGTTTAGTAGTTTCTACAACTATTTCTTCATTATCTATAGTTTTTATTTCATTTGAAACAAATTTAATTTCACTCATGTTTTGAGCTATTTCGGTACAAAGATTTGAACAATATATTATACCTTTATGTTTATTAGGATTTGCTTCATTTACTATATCTCTATTAAATGTAAAAGGAACTCCAGTCTCAATTGCTGATTTTAAAATTAACCTAATTAAATCTTTAACTATAATTTCTCTTTTACTAATATTAGAATCGTTAACACAATCTAAATATTTTTCTTCCCATTCTTTTCCATAATAATCTTCTAAATGATAGCCTTTAACACTAAATATTTCATGAGGACACATTAAATGCCATACACTATCAATATCTTTTTCAACTTTTTCCCAGAAAAGATTAGGATAGCAAATTGCAGGAAAGATATCATGAGCTTTCATTCTATCATCTCCGTTATTTGTTTTTAATTGTAAAAATTCCGGAATGTCTTTGTGCCATGCATCTAAATATACTGCAACTGCTCCTTGTCTTACTCCAAGTTGATCAACAGCAACTGCAGTATCATTAGCAAGTTTTATCCATCTAATAATACCACCTGATACGCCTTTAAATTCTCTTATTGCAGACCCTACAGCTCTAACTTTACCAAAATATAAACCCATTCCTCCACCAAACTTACTTACTTTAGCAAAGTTATCAAGGGATCTATAGATTCCATCTAAAGAATCTGGAACTGTATCAATAAAGCAAGAAGATAGTTGATGATATGGTTTTCTAGCATTACTCATTGTAGGTGTTGCCATAGTAACTTTATGAGTTGATAACATATCATAAAAGTTCTTTACCCAAGCTAATCTATTATTTTCTTCATTCATAGCTAGATGTAGTGCAATGGAAAGGTACATCTCTTGAGGTGTTTCTATTGTTTTATAATCATGAGTTTTTATAACATATCTTTTTAAAATTAAGTCTAATCCACTATAAGTAAATAATTCATTTCTTTTGTTATCAATGTATCTTTCAGCAATTTCTATTTCATTTTTATTATAAGAATTTAATATATATTTACCATATAATCCTTTTTCACTTAGAAAGTTAATCTTTTCATAGAATGTGTTAAAACCGAATTCAAGTTCATATCTTTTTAGATTAGTTGAAAATTGTAAATATAGAATTCTTGCTGCTATAAATTCCCAATTAGGTGATTCAATAGTAGTTAATTCAATACAAGCTTTTATTAATGAAGCTATTTTATCATTTTCATTCATATTTATTGTTTTAAAAGCTTTATATTTATTATATGCAAGATTTAAATCATAATTTTTAGAAATAAAAGTGTTTTGAATACTTCTAAGAACATCATTTAACTTTATTGATGAAAAATCATCACAAATTAATCGTCTTATTTCTCTTTTATTTGATCTATCAGATCTATATAAAATATAACATTTAGCAACATCAAAGTATTGATGTACCATAAGTGTCTTTTCAACTATATCTTGAATTTCTTCAACATCTACATATTCTTTATTTAATTTATTTTCAATTTCTTTTGAAATATTTTCAATTTGTTCTTTTGATATTGTGCAATTACAAGCAACAAATGCACTTTTAATTGCATCTTGAATTTTAGTTATATTGTATTCTTCAATATTGCCATTTCTTTTAACTATTTTCTGTAGTTTCATGCATTTTCTCCAATTCATATTATATTTAAATAATATTTGATATAGTTGATAATGGAAAGTATTTTTTTAATTATTTTACTAATTAGTGTTTTAACTCATATTGATAAATGTAAGATTTTTGATATTGAAGAATTGTAATGTAACTATATATAGTGATTGATTGTTTTTACTTTTGATATAATGAAGCTTTATCGGGTGAGGATGAAATGGAAAAAGTAAAACAAAGTATAAAAAAGTATATATATCTCTCCATGTTTGTTGTTATAGTATTATCCTCTTGCAGCACAGAAAAAGTAGAATCTGAAGTAATTATAGAAAAATCTTTTTATACTGTTTCTAATATTAGTGAAAGAAATGGCGGAAAATTAATTAGTTTGATTGATTATAATGGCATAAACTATACAACCTTTATGATTGAAAATGAATTCAATTACAATGAAATTAAAGTAGGGGATTATATCTCATTATATGCAGGAACAATTTTAGAAAATCATCCCTCTCAAATAATTAAAAACAGTGATATTTTTATAGAAAAATCAAATGAAGGTAAAAAATATAAACAAATTGAAGTAAAAGAATATTGGATTAATTCAGAGAAATTTAATTATACTGATCAAAATACTGAGGATCAAAGATCTTTTCAATATGTTGAAAGCGATGAATTAAGGTTTAATAATAATTGGTTAAAACTAAGTGATGAGATTCAATATTTTAATTATATTCCAGGATATTTTTATAAAGTTAAGGTTCAAAAAAAGTGGATAGATAGTGATGAATTATTAACTAACAAAGAATCCTTTGAAATTGAATTAATTTCTGTAATAGAAAAAGTTAAAGATGAAGCTTATATTAATCCGTATATTACTACTATCTCATTAGATAAGAATACATATAAAATTGATGATCCTATCTATTTAACATTTGAAGCTAAGAATACTAGTGCCTATAGTCTTACTTTTTTACCTTGGGGTACACCGTTAGAAGATTTATTAACTAATGATTGTTTAGATGTATATTATAATGATGAATTAATAGATTATCAGGGAATTTTAGTTAGCAGAATGGCTCCAAGTGAAAAGGATTATATAAGTTTAATTAGTAATGATAGTGTTAAAAATACAATAAATATATTAGATAGTTATGATTTTAGTAAAAAAGGTACTTATTCAATTAGATTTGGCAAGGAAAATTATTTATTAGCTTTATCAAATACTGTGGTTTTTGAAATAATTAATTAATGTGTAAAATATTTTATAAAAAAAATAATTGTTAACCAATAAATAGTGTAGTATACTCATAGTTAATATATATATATATAGGAGTATTTACTTATGAAAAAGAAAATTTTATTGTTTAGTATTTTATTAGCAACTTTTATGTTTATTAGTTGTAATAGTCAAGCCCAATTCACTGAGATGACTTTAGTGAATAATAGCGATGTGGAGATCGATACTATATCATTATTTGGTGGGATGGCAGGTGAAAAAGATACATTAACTAAATATAATATTTTAAAGGATGGAGAGACTATCGGTATTGATGAATCTGTTGTATATTACCTACCCGTTTTAGTAGAAGGTACTAATTTAATTTTTTACATATCAGGCGGTACCCAAATGGAAGAAGAATTAGAAATAAGTTATGAAAATTATTCAAAATTTACATTAACTTATAAAGGGACTAATTCCTTTACAATAGATGGAGCTGAAATTATTGAATCCAATACTTAAAAATATTTCTATTTAAATAAAATATTAAAACTCGGTTTTGCTTGAAAGTTTAGCTACAACCGGGTTTTTTTATTTAATGAAAATTAAATACAGATATTATTACAATGATATATCTCTTCTTCCTATTACTTCATTCAAGAGTAAGAAAGAGCATACTATTAATAATGTTTGAATTGTAGCAACTCCCAAATTACCTCTTAGTATTTGGGTTTAAACATCAACTGTTAATGTTCTTATTTTTCTTGAGTATAACAGAATTTATAATAAAATAGAAAATAGAATCTGAAATAGTACTTACACTAATTATTGATATTGTAATTTTCTAAATTATTATTGAATTAAAAGATATAAGTCTAATTAGTAATTAAAGAGTAATAAATACAATAAATATAATAGATTTTTATGACTTTTGTAATAAGGTGCTTATAATATTAAATTTATTTAATATTGTAGTTTTAGAAATAGTCTAAATTTAATTTAAATTGTATTTAAAAGTATATTTTTTATAAATATATAATTGTTGATTGTGAATCATTAATAAATATAGTAAACTTACATATAAAGAAAATTTTTATATGTAGGAGTTTTGATTTATGAAAAAGAATTTATTATTGTTCAGCATTTTATTAGCAACATTTATGTTTAATAGTTGTAATAATCAATCTCAATTCACTGAGATGACTTTTATTAATGAAAGTGATAAAGAAATAACTTTAATTTCATTTTCAGCAAATTTAGCCGGAACTAAAGCTATTAGCTACCGTCCTTCTAACAATTTAAAAGATGGAGAGACTATCGGTATTAATGATTCTATTGTTTACTATTTACCAGTTTTAACAGATGATACTGTTTTGTGTTTTTATTTAGAGACTGAAGATGAAACTGAAGCGCTTAATATATCATATGTTTATCATTCGAACTTTACTTTAACTTATAATGGACATGATTCCTTTACGATAGATGGAGCTGAAATTATAGAATCCAATGCTTAAAAATATTTCTATTCAAATAAAATATTAAAACTCGGTTTTGCTTGAAAGTTTAGCTAAAACCGAGTTTTGTTTTATGTAATAAACACTAAATAAAGTTATTATTACATTGATAAATCTCTACCTTTATTTACTTTATTAAAGAGCATTAATGATAGTACTGTTAATAATGCTAGAATTGTAGCAAGAGCTGCGGCAACTCCATAATTACCTCTCAGTACTTGGGTATATACTTCAACCGTTAATGTTCTTGTTTTTCCTGTGTATAACAGAATTGCTGATGCTAATTCAGAAATCATTGTAATCCAAGATAAAATAGCACCTGAAATAATACCTGCACTCATCATTGGTATCGTAATTTTCCAGAATGTTTTTGCATTACTAGCACCTAAAGAAAGGGATGCTTCTTCAACAGTAATTGGTATCTGTTGTAAAGTTGCAACAGTTGATCTAATCGTGTACGGTAAACGTCTAATAATTAAGGCTATTACCATGATGGTCATACTACCTGTTAATACTAATGGAGGTCTATTAAATGCACTAGCTAGTGCAATACCTACAACTATTCCAGGAACAATATATGGAACCATAGAAACTGTATCTATTACTGCTGTAGCTTTAGATCTTTTTCTTACAACTAGATATGCAATAAATACTGCAATTACTAATACAAAAGCTAAAGCTGTTAATGGTATAACTATTGTATTTCTAATAGCATTTCCCATCTTTGAGAATGCAATTCTATAGCTATCTAGTGAATATCCAGGTATAAATACTGTTCCATTTACCTTCTTAAATGATGTATAAACAACATATACTTGAGGAGCAATTGATAGAGATATTAATAAATAACTAAATATATGTATTAGAACATTTTTAACGCCTTCAATTTTTTTAGGTCTTATTTTATTAATGCTATTCATTGTAAATGCATTCTTTTCAGAAATATATTTTTGGAAAATGAATATTACTAATGTAATAATAATAGCTAAAACTGCTATACTAGCTGCAAATCCATTATTACCACCTAACTCAGACATGTATGCATCATAAATTGTTATTGGGAATGTTCTATATCCTTCACCAATCAACATAGGGGTTCCAAAATCACTGAAACATCTCATAAATACTAGTAAGGCACCAGCTAAAACAGTTGGTAATATTAAAGGAAGTATAACTTTAAAGAATCTTCTAATGCCACTACAGCCTAAATTTTCTGATGCTTCAAGTAAAGAATTATCTACATTTGAAAAAGCTCCTGAAACATATAAAAATATTAAAGGATATAGTTGTAAAGATAGAACTAATAATATTCCTTTAAATCCATAAATATCAGGCATTTCAATGCTTAATAAGTTTTCAAAAAACTTTGTAATAACACCATTTCTACCTAATAAAAGAATCCAAGAATATGCACCAACGAATGGAGCTGACATACTAGATAATATAATTAATATTCTAAGACCTTTAGCTCCTCTAATTTTAAATCTTGCAAAAAAGAAAGCTAATGTTGTTCCTAATACAACTGCTACAAAAGTTATAACAATTGAAATTTTAAAGGAATTAAATAGGGTAGAGTAATAATACTTTTTACTAAAGAACCTCTGAAAGTTAGCAAGGGTTAGTTCACCAGTTCTTGAATCAATAAATGAATCAGAAAGTAATAATAATAAAGGTATAATTAAAAATATTGTGTATAGTGTTAATAACCCAATGGTTGATGAAGACCATAAATTAAATTTTGATTTCTTATTTTTCATAGGCAATCACCAAATTTTCACTGCCATCTTTAGTAAATACATTTACTTTATCTGTATTTATTTTAAGATAAACTGTTTTTCCTTTTTCATTAGAATTGTTTATCATACTTTCTTTGATAATTTCAACAATTTGTTTATTTGGTAATTCCATAAAGAAGTGAGTGTTAAGTCCTAAGAAAATAGTATCTTTAATAACAGCTGGGATAGCTGTTTCATCATCAGTAATAATAAATTCTTCAGGTCTAATTGATACTTTTACTTCCCCTTTATAATCAATGTTATTGAAATTAACTTTATAGTCTAAGAATGTAATTTCATTTTTATTACATTTTCCTTCTATAATATTAGTTCTTCCAATAAAACTTGCTACAAATTCATTAGAAGGTCTGTGATAAATTTCTTGAGGAGTTCCAATTTGTTGAATTACACCTAATTTCATAACAGCAATTCTATCACTAATAGCCATAGCTTCTTCTTGATCATGAGTAACATAAATAGTAGTAATACCAACTTCTCTTTGAATATCACGAATAGCTTGTCTCATTTCTAGACGAAGTTTAGCATCTAAATTTGATAATGGTTCATCCATTAAAAGCACATCAGGCATAATAACAAGAGCTCTAGCTAAAGCAACTCTTTGTTGTTGTCCTCCTGATAATCTTTCTGGCATTCTATCTCTATATTCATAAATTTGCATTAATTTTAAGAATTTATCAGCCATAGGACCAATCTCTTCTTTTTTAAATTTTCTATTTTTTAATCCAAATTCAACATTCTCTCTAACAGATAGATGAGGAAAAATAGCATAATTTTGAAATACCATACCTATATTTCTTTTACTTGGATCTAATTCATTGATTCTATTATCATCAAAGAAAAAATCTCCACCTTCAATAGTATTAAATCCTGCTATCATTCTAAGTAATGTTGTTTTACCACATCCTGATGGCCCTAATAAAGTAAAGAATTCTTTATCTTTAATTTGAACATCTAAATCTGGAATAATAACATTCTTACCGTATGCTTTTAATGCATGTTCTATATTAATTGCTACACTCATAAACTTTTCCCTATTAAATTATAAACATAAAAGAAGACATAGCTTCTTTTATGTTTATTTTGTTTTTATAATTATTAATATTATAGACTTGTGAACATATCGATATAACGATCAACTAATTCTTGTTTGTGTTCAGTTACATATGCTGTATCTTCATTTTTAACATTGATAGTATCGATTGGTTGCATATAAGAAGCAGTTTGTACATTTTGATATACAGGACGGTTTGTTAATGTCATACCATATACGTCTTGTACTTCTTTAGAAGTAATAAAATCAATGAATAATTTAGCAGCTTCCATGTTTTTTGCACCTTTAATGATTGCACTACCAGCTGGTAAGAATACTGTACCTTCTTCCATGTAAACAACGCCTACATCAGCACCGTCATTAATTAATGTTAAAACAGGATCTTCATAAGATAAACCAATAGTATATTCGCCATCTCTTACACCTTTCCATACTGATGATGATGAACCTAATACTTTAGTATATTTAAAGATGTCAGCTACTTTTGCCCATGCAGCATCACTTTCATAACCACCAAAGTCAATTAACATGTTTGTTAAATGAGCGAAAGATGAAGAAGATTTTGATGGGTCACCAGATACAATTTGTCCTTCTAATTTAGAACCGTATTTAATAATATCTTCATAACCTTTAATTTCAACACCAGGAAGTTTTTCAGCAAGTTTTGTTTTGTTATATACAATAACACTACCATCTAATGTATTTTTTGTAACAAAACCACTGTCATTTCTATAAGCTTCTACTAAATTAGCATCATTTTTACTTACATATGGTTCAAATAATTCAGGTTTACCTAAATAAGTTGCGTAACTACCACCATACATTACATCACCTTGAGGGTCATTTCTTTCAGATTCAATTCTTTTTAAACATTCACCAGTACCAGCTGAAATGATATCAACAGAAATACCATATTTTTCTTCGAAAGGTTTTTCAACTGCGTTTAATAAACCTTCTGAGTTAGGTGAATAAATAACTAAAGTTTTTGATTCTTCAGCTTCAGCTTCTCCAGCGCCTTGAGCAAATGCGAAACTCATAGTAACTAAGGTTGCTAATAAAATAACTAAAATTTTTTTCATATATTTTTATCTCCTTTTTATATGTTAATTAATTTTAACACCGGTATATTCAGTTTCATATACCATAAAAAGACAAATATTATATTAAAAAAAGACAATTTTTGTTATAAAAAAGGAGAAATAGAATAAAATTTAATAGTGAAAATATTTATAGGTAAATATTATAATATATCTTACTTATGGTTTTTAATTAATTCTGTAACACTATATCCTGTATAACTTTTGAACTTTGAGCAAAAATATTTATAATCATTAAAACCTACCATTTCAGCTATTTGATAGATGGGATATTTATTTAAAGAAATTAGATTTATTGCTTTATATATTCTATAGCTATTTAATGTAGAATTAAATTTTATGTCATTTTGTTTGAGCTTGTTTTTAATTGAAGATACACTATAGTTTAATTCTTTAGACACATCATCTAATTTAATTTTATTCATATAATTTTCTTTTATGAATAAAATAATTTCTTGTAATAATTTATCATTGGTATTTATTTCTTGATAAACTTTTGAATGGTTTTTTACTTGAAATTTAGCATTGTTTATAAGCTTTTTATCTTCTAGATTTGTTATGGCCTTATTAAGTGATACTTTTAATAATTCATGATCTAAAGGTTTAACTAGATATTCAGTAACTCCATATGATATTGCTTTTTTAGCATATTCAAAATCACTATAACCACTTAAGATAATAAACTCATAATTTTTTTTATTCTCAATATTTGCTATCATTTCTAAGCCACTCATTAGAGGCATTTTAATATCTGTAATAATAATATCTACTTTGTGGTCTTTTAAATATGATAGACAAGAGATGGGATTATCAAAATCAGCGACAACCATTAAATTTAAACTTGAAAAATCAAAGCTAAACATTAAGCCTTTTCTTATAATATCTTCATCTTCACAAATTACTACATTATACATATTAATCAATCTTCTTTTTTAAAACTAATTTCGAACACTGTGCCTTTATCATCTCTTCTAACATTTAGTTTAGAATCTGGATAAAGAATTTTAAACCTTCTCAAAACATTATGAACACCAATATGGTTAGATAAGTTTTTATTTTTTTTACTTATTTCCATAATTTCATTAATGATTGTATCACTAATGCTTATGCCTGTATCATATACACTAATATAACATATATTATCTATCATTTCAGCTGTTATATCGATATGAACTTTTGTACTTTTTTCAAATCCATATTTTATACTATTTCCAACTAACGGTTGAATTGATAATTTTGGTACAGAAATATCTTTTACCTCTGGGGAAATAGTTATATTATAGCTAAGTTTTTCTTTAAATCTAAACTTATAAAGATCAAGATATTTCTTTAAATACTTTAAATCATCTTGAAGAAGTGAATAGTTTATTTCATTATTTAATGAATATCTTAAAATAGAGTTTAATTCTAAAATGTATTTTTCAGTTTCCTTTACATCAAACATCATTGAATATCTAATAGTCTCTAATGAATTATATAGAAAATGAGGATTAAATTGAGAGTCTAATTTTTTCTTTTCAAATATTAGGTTTGTTTCACTTAATTCTTTATTAAGTTCTATTTCCAAATTTAATTTATTAAGCATTTCATTTATATTTTTAGCTAAATCCCTAAAGTCACCATCTAAATTTTCATTTATTTTGTGCTCTAGTTTTCCAAGCGATACTATATTAGTATCACTAATTATTGATTCAATACTTTGAGAATTTTTAATAGCTATTTTTTTTATTACATTGTTAGAAAAATAAATTACTAAAAAGACTATTATTATTAGCATAAATAGAAGTGCTATATAATATTTTTCAATAGTGAATCTCTTCTCTAAATAATATATTGTGTAATGTTCTTTATCAACTTTTGTTACTTTATATCTAATACCATTAAGTTTATAATTTTGTGAATATGTAAAATTTTCATTAGAATTTAAGATCTCATAGTTATTACTTGCAATAACTGTATCAAATTCATTGGCAATTATATAGTTTCCAGAGTTAGGTAGTAAATAATAACTTAAATCATTTATGTCTATTAAAAAGGTATCAATTCCTATCAGTCTGTCATTTTCATAAAGGCCACCATAAAAGATTAAATATGAATTACTATCTAAATCAGAATACATTATAAATTTAATAGGATTATTATTTACTATTCTCTCTCTAATAATTGATAAATACATTTTATATCTTAAAGTAGAGAAGGGGGATTCTTCATATATAGGAGTGAGATTATCATCGTAAATATTATAATTATATCTTAAACTCATAGTTTTAGAAAAAGTGTAATTATTTGTTGAAACAAGTTTTTTATCTACAGTATTGTTTATTACTGCATTAATGAAACTATTATTTTTATTGTGAAGTTCCATTTGCATAAATATTTTATTATTTAAATCAATAAAAGTGTTGTCTAAGAAGCTTATACTTTCATTTTTATAAACATTTTTCTCAACTAAATTCATTATTTGAGTAATTGTGACAAATAATATAAAAACTACTGTAATTAATTTAATTGAAAAAGTTCTAACATTTTTTC
>NZ_JBNAIC010000078.1:0-17384 GCF_050031695.1 Pleomorphochaeta sp.
AAAAAACAGAAATAATCTTTTTTTCAATTTTCATATACAAATCCCTTTTAATTTATATTTTGCATAATAAAATATTAATAGCTAATAACTAATAAGATGATGAGATAAGTAACAAATAATTTATTACTTTAGTCATACAAAATATTTAAAAACTATGTCATTATGTATTGTATGGATGCTTCAAAATATAAAAGTAAAAAGTACATAAGATTATTTATCATAATCATATATTTATTATTCATGACACCACTGCAATTTTCTTTTGAACCTAATAAAATGAATAATATATTTAATATAATTCTGAAAACTACAATTATAATTAGTTTTGTAATATTTGAATTAATAGAATACTATAATAATTATGACAGTGAAAAAAAGAAACTAAATATCTTTCTCTTTATTATAAGAGTCTTAGCAATAATAATAACTTTTTTATTTGAATATAGAAATAAAAATAATATAGATCCGTTTTATGTAAATATAATACCTTTATTAGTATTTTACTCTTTCTTTATATTCCCACCTAAATTAAGCCTTTCTACTTTAATTTTCTTTTGTGGCTTAAATTTTATTTATAATGATAAAAATTTAGCTTTAAATCAATTTCCTATTTACTATTCTTGGTTATTAAAACTGCAAAGAATAATAATCAATTTTATTTTTTATTTATTTGCAAAATTTTGGCAATCTGATTTAAGTAATACCATAGAAAGAGATAAATTAGTTTTAGAATTAAATCAATCCAAAAATGAATTAAAAGAATATGCTAATGAAATATCGAAAATAACAATTTTAGAAGAGAGAACAAGAATAGCAAGAGAAATGCATGATAATATAGGACACTCATTAACAGCTATCCAAATTCAACTAAGAAAAGCTCTAGCTTTTATTAAAAAAGATGAAGATGAAAGTAAAAAATCTATCGAAGCCGCTTTAGAAGTTTCAGCCTCTAGTTTAAAAGACACTAGAGCAGTATTAAATGATTTATCTAAATCAAACGCTGATTTTAATTTAAAAGAAAAAATTAATTCTGTATTATCTATCCTTATGCAAAGTGGAATTGAAGTTGAGTCTAATATTGAAGAACAAAATTCAGAATTTAATTATTCCTCTTTATTAGCTTTATTTAGATTTTCACAAGAATGTTCAACTAATATTATTAAACATTCAAATGCAACTAAAGTTAAGTTTAGTTTAAAATATAAAAAGCAATTTGCTTTAATTGAAATCGAAGACAATGGTATTGGTTTTAATTATAATAAATTGAAAACTGATAACAATTCAGGGATGGGAATTAAAGGTCTTATAGAAAGATTTGAATTAATACATGGTAGTTTAAATATAAAGAGTTCAGAAAACAAAGGAACTATAATAACAGCATATGCACCGAAAGATCCAGTAAAACTAATTGGAGAAAACAATGAATAAGATTAAAACTATTATTGCTGATGATCAAACACTTATTAGAGATGGTCTTGCATCTCTTCTTAATATTAATGAAGAAATTGAAATTGTAGCTACAGCTTCTAATGGTAATGAAGCAATTAACTTAGCAAAAAAACACAATCCAGATATCATTCTTATGGATATTAGAATGCCAGTAATGGATGGAATAACAGCACTTAAAAAAATTAAAGAAACTAATAAAAATATACATATCATCATGCTAACAACTTTTGATGACGATGAATATATTATTAAATCATTAAAAATAGGTGCAGATGGCTATCTTCTTAAAGATATCCCAACAGAAGATTTAGTGAGAGCTATAAAACAAGTTAAATATGGAACATTCCAAGCAACTAATTCAATTATCTCAAGATTATCTAAAATATTAATTAATTCTAATAAAGAAGATAAAAGCCCAAATATCCAACTCCTTAGAGAATGTTATCAGTCTTTAAATAAAAAAGAGCAACAAATTTTTGAATGTTTAGGAGAAGGAAAAACTAATAAAGAAATTGCGTCAAATCTAAATTTATCAGAAGGAACTATTAAAAATTATATGACAAATATTTTAGCAACTTTTGATACTCGAGATAGAACACAATTAGCTTTATTAGCATACAAATTAGGATTTGGTTAAAATTACTTACTCTTTATTAAATGAGCCTATTTCAATCAAATTACCTTCAGGGTCAGCTATATAACAGGTTCGTTGCCCCCATGGTTCCGTTTTTGGAACCATGATAGGAGTTGCACCAAGTGAAATTACTTTTTTATATGTATTATCAACACTATCATAATTTTCCACTTCTAATGCTATTTCAAAATGACCATTTACTTTTTTACTATATTCAAACCTTTGATTCGTCATATTTTCAAAATCATTACGTCTATATAAAAGAAACAGTACACCATCTTTAATTAAATATACATTAGAGGTATCACTATCATCTTTAATTTCGAAACCAAGAACATCTCTGTAAAATGTAATCATTTTACCCATATCAATAACAAATAAACCAAAACCTTGTAATTTCATAAATACATCTCCTTTTTCTTTTATTGTATTATACTATTTAAATTTCATTTAGTTCATAATTAGTATTTGAAATATATTTTTTTAAATTTGACAGTATTTTATTATAACCAATAGGATTATTAGACTCACAATAAAGTGTTATATGAGGTTCTGTGTTAGATTTTCTTAGCAACCAGAAACCATCTTTATATTCAACTCGCATTCCATCAATATCTATAAATTCTTTTTTCTCATAATTTAGTTGAGTTACAATGTTTTCTAAGAAAAGAGTTCTTTCTTCTTCATTCATTTTAAGTCTTATCTCACCAGTGTTATAAATTGGAGATATTTGATCAATTAAATTAGCTAATGTTAATGATGTAGATACATAATAGTTTAACAATTTTATGGCTGCAAACATTCCATCATCATAATAGTTATTTTCTTTATAAAATATGTGCCCGCTAGTTTCTCCACCAAACTTTATATCTTCTTCTATCATCTTTGATTTTTGATTTGTATGACCGACTTTCCACATAATAGGAATTCCACCTAAATCTTTGATAGTATCATAAAGGGTTATACTAGCTTTAACCTCACTTATTATTTTTTCGCCAGGATTATGTTTTAAATAATCATTTGATAACAATATTAACAATTGGTTTCCATCTATATATCTACCTTTTTCATCTACAAAACCAACTCTATCTCCATCACCATCAAAAGAAATCCCTATATCAGCCTTTTGTTTAAGAACTTCTTCTTTTAACAATTCTAAGTTTTCTTCTTTACTTGGATCTGGTTTATGATTAGAAAAATATCCATCAGGTTCACTAAATATTAGTATATTCTTTGAAGGTAAATATTTAACAAAATCTTTAATTATAAAAGTTGTTGCACCATTTGCACTATCCCAAACTATTGTTTTATCTTTTAATTTATTAATATCCAATTTTGAAATCAAATAGTTTATATATTCATCTTTTAAATCAACAATTTGTATAGATCCTTTATTTGTTATTTGATAATTATCACTTTCAATTATATTAGCTAGATTTTGAATATCATCTTGATGAAAGATTCTATCATTCATTACAAATTTGCATCCATTATATATATATGGATTATGTGAGGCTGTAATCATTAAGGCACTATCTACTTTTAATTTATTAAGTGCAAAATAAAGATATGGTGTACTAACAAAATCATTAAAACTATAAACTGTTATACCACCTTCAATTAATCCTTTTTTTATATTCTCAAATAAAACTTTAGATGAAAGTCTACAATCATATCCTACCACACAAGTTGTTTTATTTTCTTTTTCCAATATTGATGCAAAAGCTTTACCAATATTATAAAAATCAATATCAAAAAGTTCTTTATTATATACACCTCTTATATCACAAGCTTTAAAAATAGTTCTATTTATTTTATTTTTCATTTATTATCCTATCTATTTTAACTGTAAATGTAGATCCAACATTCACTTCACTTTCTACTTCTATTTGTCCATTTATTGTATCTAATAACAATTTAACAATAGAAAGACCTAAGCCGCTCCCTGCTATTTCTCTATTTCTAGATTTATCAACCCTGTAAAATCTTTCAAAAATATATGGTAAGGACTCACTATCAATTCCAATACCTTCATCTTTTATCCTAAAGTAATAATATTTATCATCAATAAATTCATGTATCAAAATATTAGTTTTTTGATTAGAATATTTTATTGCATTATCGATTAGATTATTAATAATTTGTCTAAAATAAACTATATTGCAATTCAAATTACATTTTTCATTATTATCTAATTCAATGTGTATATTAATTTCTTTTTCACTAGCATTATTTACAAAAAGCGAAATTTGATTTTTTACTACTTCAAATGGGTTAAATATTTCTTTTTCTTCATTTTTATTATTTTTACCTATTCTAGATAGCTGAAGAAGCTCTTCTACTAGAATAGTCATTTTATTTACTTCCTCGTTTATTGAATTAATACAAATCTCTTTATCTTCTTCTGATATATTTGAATTTAATAAAGCTTGTGAAAATCCACTAATTATAGTTAATGGGGTTCTAATTTCATGAGAAACATTAGAAACATATTCATCTTTCATAATTGATAATTCTCTAGTTTTCGTCACATCTCTAACTAAAAACAAAACACCAATAAATTCATAAGGACTATACTTATCTATTAATGGAATAGCCTCAATCTCAATAATTTTTCCATTCAATTTATAATCTCTAACTTCTATTTTATTTCTTTTACATACATTTTCCCAAATCAAATATATTATTTTTAAATTATCTATTTCTTTTGGAAATAAAATTTCGCGTTTTTTTAAATTTAAAAGGGAATTTGCAGATTCATTCATTAATGTAATATTTTTATTAGTATCAATAATTAAAATGCCAGATGGTATTATTGATAAAAGAGAATTAATTTTAGAAAATCTATTTTTATTATTCTCTAAAATATCTTCATATCTAGTTTTAAATTTTTCTAAAGTTTTAAGTAAGTTTATAACTTCACTATTACCATCTAAAGGTAGTTTATTTAAAGTCTCATCATATTCATTATATAAATGTCTGTTTTTTACATAATCATTTAAATCATTAATGTAAGTATTAATTGAAAAGATTGTAATTAAATAAGTATCTAAAGCTAGAATAAATATAGCAAGGATCAATATTGAAAAAATGGTTGTTCTAAAGTCATAATATAATAAAAAAGGATATTCTATGCTAACAACAATTATCTCGTCATTAAATTTATCACTTTTAGAATAAATAAGAGAAAAAGTCTTCCCAGCATCTGTTCTAATAAATGAATATGCATCCCCTTGAGATTTAGCAAAAGTAATATTATTAGAAAAATATTGAGTTCTAAGAGTCGAGGAGTTACTACTTAATACTTTATAATTATTATCAACTATTATAATTTCTAAATCTCTATCTTCAGAAAAATTTTCAAGTGCTAAATCAACTGAATCATATTTATTTATTAAAGCAATTAAATTATTAGTATCAGAGTCGCCTCTAACTAAAATTTGTTGAATAACAAATCTAAAAGCAAAAAAATATGTAGAAATCAATAGAGCCCCAACTATTATAGAGAGAACTATAATAATAAATATTTTAGTCTTGTTTGATTTCAAGGATATACCCTATCCCTCTTAATGTAACAATTTTACAAGATGAATTATAATCATCAAGTTTCCTTCTTAAATTTCTAATATGAACATCTAAAACTCTTTTATTTTGATAAGATTCATCATTATATATCAATCTTGTCAGCCTATTTTTATCTAGAGAATTATCAATTTTAACTAATTCTGATAAAATTTTAAATTCTGTTAATGTTAATTCTAGCTCATTAGAATTACAAAAAACTCTAAATTCAGATAAATCTATTTTTATATCACCTTTAGATATTATATTATTTTGATTTGATAAGGTTTCAACCCTTCTTATTACAGCATCAATTCTTGATTTAAGTTCATTTAAATCAAAAGGTTTAGTAATATAGTCATCAGCACCATTATTTAAACCAATTATCTTATCTTCAACTTGTGTTTTTGCACTTAAAAATATTACTGGAATAGCTCTAGTTAGTGAATTCTCTTTAATTTTGTTGCATACAGTAATTCCATCCATATTAGGCATCATAATATCTAATAGAACAACATCAACTTTTTCATAACTCAATAGTTCTAAAGCATCAAAACCGTCATAAGCTTTCAATACTTTATATCCGAAATTTTTTAAATTTATGCTAAGCATTTGAACTATTGCTTTCTCATCATCAACAATTAATACTGTATTCATTAACAAACCTCAATTATATAACTTTTTATAGTTTACCCCGTATATGTTAACGGGGCAACATTAATTTTAATTAAGATAATTTTCCATTTGCTAACTGATTCTCAGTTTCCTTATCAAATAATATATATCTATCATTAGGAAAAGAAACTTTTATCTTTGATCCAATATCAAAATCTACATCTCCAAATACTACAGAAGTTAAAATTATATCTTTAATTTTTAATTTCACTATAGTTTCCATACCTGATGGAAGTGTAGAATAGACTTCAGCTTCAAAATCACCTTCCTTTTCTATTTGAATATCTTCAGGTCTTATTCCTAATAATAATTTTTGATTTTCACTAATTGATACAACTTTAGATAGTGGAGAAAATAATAAATTAATTGATGGATTAGTAAGTTTAACTTCATCAATATTTACTGTTGTTCCTTCTACTTCAATTATGTTTATATTAGGAGCTCCAACAAAATCTGCTACAAAATAGTTGCTTGGATTTCTATAAACTTCTAAAGGAGGTTGGTATTGTTGTAATAGTCCTTCTTTTAATAAACATATTTTAGTAGATAAAGTCATAGCTTCTAGTTGGTCATGAGTTACATAAACAAAGGTTGCACCAGTTTCTATATGCAATCTTTTTAATTCAGTTCTCATTTCCATTCTAAGTTTAGCATCTAAATTACTTAAAGGTTCATCCATAAATAATACTTTAGGACCAGTAGATAAAGTTCTAGCTATAGCAACCCTTTGTTGTTGCCCACCAGAAAGTTCAGAAGGATATCTTTCTAAAAATTCTTCAATTTTTAACATTTTCACTAATTCATGAACTCTTTCATCAATAGCTTTTTTATCCCATTTCATATTTTCAAGACCGAATGATATATTTTTATATACAGTCATATGTGGCCATAAAGCATAGTTTTGAAAAAGAAAACCTACATCCCTTTTATCAGGGGAAACATCTATTGCTTGTTTAGAGGAAAAAACACATCTATCATCAATATATATTTCTCCTTCACTAGGTGTTTCAAGACCTGCAATCATTCTAAGTGTTGTTGTTTTCCCACAACCACTAGGTCCTAAAAGAGAAACAAATTCTCCATCTTTAATTGTCATAGATAAATTATCTACAGCTAATGCTTTACCAAAGCGTTTTGTTATATTTTTTAATTTTATTTCTGGCATATTTTAATTTCCTCCAATACCTTTATCAATTGAAGCACCTGTAACTTTATTAACGATTAAGTTACTTCCTACAACAAAGAATACTATCAATAAATTGATTGCATTAGCATATTGAGACCAACCTTTTTCATTATATTGGAACAATAATGTTGTTAAGATTCTTGTAGCAGGTGTTACTAAAAGAATAAATAATGATAATTCTCTCATACAAGAAATAAATGGTAATAAATAACCTGAAATAAAACTTGCCTTTTGGATAGGTATTATTATTTTAACCATTCTCTTAAACCATGATATACCTTGTATAGTACCTGCTTCTTCTATTTCACCACTTAATTGATGCATTGCTCCAATACTTGCTCTTGATGCAAATGGTAAATATTTAATTGAACCAACAATAACTAGTAATGTAAAGGAACCATAAAGAGGAGGAATAAAACCTCTTCTAACTGCAAACATTGATAAATAAATAGCACCAAATGCCATACTAGGCATTAAATATGGGAAGAAAGCTAAATTGTTAACAATTAAAGCAAGCTTAGTTCCTCTAGCTTTTGAAATAGAATAACCTGTTAAAATTCCAAGTGTACCAGCTACTAAAGAAACAACTACAGAGAGTTTTACACTATTTACTAAACCTAATAATATAGATGGATTTCTTAATATTCCAGGTTCCCCGTTTGCAATTTCAGGAGAGCCTTCTCCTACCCAGAAAATTGTTGAAAAATTGGATAGTGAATAATTTCCTGGTTCAACAATAAAGGATTCAACAGCAAATGAAATTAGTGGAACAATACATACTAACAAAGTAGATATTAATACTATTAATGAAATTAACCATTTAAATTTTCTAAGTTTAATTAATGCAATATTAGATGATTTACCTGTAATTGTTGTAAAAGATCTTCTACTTCCAATAATCTTTTGATTCATTGTTAATATAAAGATACCAATTACAATCATTACTAATGCCATTATATAACCATACCCTGGATTTAAACCATTTAAAGTTCTATACATCTGAGTTGTTAATACTTGATATCTTACTGGAGTTCCTAAAAAAGCAGGAACTGCAAAAGCACTCATTGCACTTGAGAAAACTAATAAGAATGTTGATAAAAGAGCAGGAAGAACAATTGGTATTGTAATCTTTCTCATTATTCTAGCTCTACTTGCTTTCATAAGTTGTGCAGCCTCTTCTAAATTAGCATCCATATTTCTCAATATTCCACCAATTAAGATATAAGCAAATGGTGCATAGTGCAATCCTAAAACCATTATTATAGGGAATTGTCCATAAGCAAACCAGTTTGGAGTTTCAACTCCAGTAAGAACTGTAAATAACCCCGGAGCTCCACCTACTAATGGATTTTTAAAGAAATTTAACCAAGCCATTGCTATTGTCCAAGATGGCATAATGTATGGGAAAATAAAAAGAGTAGATATGATAGTCTTAAACTTCATATCAGTTCTAGTAATTAGCCATGCAACTACTCCACCAATCAAAATAGCAACAAAACAAGTGCCTAATGCTACAACTATAGTATTTAATAATGGTTGATAAAACATTTTCTCACTAATTGATGAAAAAAATACCTTAGACCAATGGTATAGGGTAAAAGAGCCAACTTTAGATCCTTTTATTCTCATCAATTCTGATTGGTGAACAGTAAAAGTATCAATAATAATTGTAATCATTGGAATTATTGTTAAATAAATTAGAACAATAAATAAAGATGTTAATATAATATTATGAGGCTTCTTGAAATACATTTTCAATCTATTTCTATAAGTCATTTTTAATCCTCTAAAGATATGGGGTTGTAAAGCAACCCCATATATATTTTTTTAAATTTATTAATATAGATATTCGTTTAAGAATTCTTCAACTTGTGCTCTGTTTTCAAAACACCAAACTGGATCTTCACTGATTAAAATATTTTCCCAGAAACTTACAGGATAATCACCATCAACTAAAGTAACATTAGGATTTGATGAATATGTACCCATGTTGCTAGACCAAGGAGAGAAACCATCTTCTGTTAATAAGAATTCAATAAATAATTTAGCAGCAGCTGGATGTTTAGCATCATTAACCATTAATGCATATAGTGGATAATAGAAACCACTAAATGGTTCTACATCAAACATTGGTTGTAGTGCTAAGTTCTTACTTTCAACATAACGTAATTTAGAGAATACAAATAAACCAGCATTTTCATCCTTATGTTGGCCTTTAACTCCAACACTTTCAGCAGTTTTTGTATCTGAAGTTGTAACTATTAAATCATTTTCATATAAAGCTTTAATCCATTCATAACCTGCATTTTCAGTTGTTAATACAATTTCTTTACCAAAATAGTTTTTATATGCTACAGCAATTTCATCTGCAACTTCATCTTTTGTAACCATAGTTAAGAAGTTAGCATTTACACTTTCTTGGAAAGGATTTTTGAATTGGAATTTACCTTTCCATTCATCAGTTGTTAATGCCCAAATGTTATCAAATGGTTCATCTGTAAAGTCTTCATTATTGAAGATAAATAATTTATTAATAACAGAGAATACTAGTGGATCTTGATATTGAGGTGGAATAACTTCTTTCATGCTTTCAGGAACAAAAGAATATAAATAACCTAGGTTAATTAATTCACCCATTACTCTACCACCATCTTGAGCAATTACAAAATCTGCACCTAATGCACCACTTGCTGCTTCTTTTGAAATTTTTTCAATTAACTCAAAATCTTTAAGATTTGAAGTTTCTGTTTCAATTCCATATTTTGCACTAAAAGCTTCAGCTGCTTTAGCAATTCTACTAGTAGTCGCATAAACTACAACTTTACCTTCTTCTTTTGCAGCTGCAACTAACTCATCATGAGTCATTACTTTTTCTTCAACAACAGGTGCTGTTTCTTCTTCTTGACTACCACTTGCAAAAACAGGAAGTGCTAATAGAGATAAAGATAACGCAATCAACAATAATTTTTTCATAAACCTTCTCCTTAATGTTAATTTTTCTTAACATAACTAGAATACATGCGAATTATTACATTGTCAAACATAAAAAATTATTTTTTTTAAAGGGCTATATGTAAAAAGCTTTTGGGTTATAAGTAAAATTATTATTTTATATTTATATATATTTATTAATGAATAATACTTTTTAAATCACATATATTTATATTAATTTCAACTCCATAAAACCTACACTAAGGATACATAATAAATTATTGACTCAATTTGTGTTATCGAGATATCGTAATATAGTTAATATTCTATTTTTCTTAATATTTACAAAATTCTAACACACTTCTTATAAAGGAAATTATATGAAAAGAAATAAATTGACTAATCTTTTATTTATAGCTTCAAGTTTATCAGTTCTACTAATTAGTTGTAATTCAACAAATACAAAAGAAGATATCAAAGTTATTGAACTTCCAAAGGTATCATATGTAATAACTGATGCTATGCAAACTTCTTGTTATGATGCTTCAGGTAATGTTATTGATGCCCCAAGCAAAGGCGAATTATATTATGGACAAGATGCACAATATCAAGGAATTATTCCTTCCTATAGTGATAATGGGGACGGTACAGTAACTGATAACAATACAGGATTAATGTGGCAACAAACTCCACTACAATCAAAAATGACTTATGATGATGCACTAGAGTATGTAGAAAATCTTGAATTAGGTGGTTATACAGACTGGAGACTACCAACAATTAAAGAATCTTTCTCAATTGCTATGCTAGATGGTAAATTAAATCCTGAAGACACTACATTAGCTATTCCTTATATTGATAGTGATTATTTTGATTTCTATTATGATGAAATAAAACCTTATACAGGTTCTTATTGGACAAGCACTGTTTGTAAAATGCCAGCAAATAACGATTATGAAGAAATGGAAAAAAATTATGGTTTCAACTGGGCTGATGGCCACTTAAAATCATATGGTGATGGTTATAACATTGATGGAAGCACAACTGATCATTCAATTCCAGCTGGAGTTAGAGCTGTTAGAGGTGAAGAAAACGTTTATGGCGTAAATGATTTTGAAGATAATAATGATGGTACAATTAGTGATAATGCAACTAATCTTATGTGGAGCCAACAAGATAGCGGTTGGGTAAATGATGATGGTAGTATTCGAGATATAAATGATGACAACTATGGTAATGGTAGAACTTGGGTAGACACATTAGCTTGGGTTGAAAAAATGAATGAAATTGAATATTTAGGTTATAGTGATTGGAGATTACCTGATATCAAAGAACTTCAAAGTATTGTACAATATGAAAAAACTGAACTTCCTGCAACAGATCCTAATTTCTTTAACTTAAGTAGACCTGATTGTTTTGTATGGTCAAGCACAACTTGTGGTGATTTCCCAGAAATGGCTGATTACATTGCATTCGGTAGAGGTTATGGCATTGATTTAGCTACTAATTCTTCAGAAATGACTATGCCTTCTTTATTCCCAAATACAGATTTTGATAGTTCTAGTAGTTCAAGTGATAGACCTATGGGACCTCCTCCAGGAATGGAAGATAGTGATAGACCTATGGGACCACCACCTGAAATGGAAAATAGTGAAAGCAGTTCAACTCCATCATTTAATGTAGAAGATGCAACAATTGAAGACTTTGTAGATGTACACGGTCCTGGTTGTATGCGTGCTGACTATAAAGATACAAGTTCTGTTATTACACAAGCTCCCAAATTATCAAGAGATTTCTGGTCTTATTTATACGGTGTTGAATATCCATATCCTTATGATGAAAACAATACTACTACTGAATTTGATTTAAGTAATAGTGAAAATGCTGCTGATTATATTGTTATTTATAACTATGCATTCTTAGTAAGAGATATTGATTAATACTAATATAAGAAATAAAAATTTTATTTGAAAAACATAGAATGAACTTCTATGTTTTTCTATATGAATACATTAAGGTTAAAATTATGAAAAAAACTAACCATATAATTCTTAAAGGAATAATACTCCTTTTATCTACTGTTACTATTTTAATTGGTTGCAATTTATCTTCTTCTTCAATTAATACCTCTTATACTACTCCAACAATATCTTTTGTTGTAACTGATACTATGCAAACATCTTTTTATGATAATGAAGGCACCATTATTGATGCCCCTGAAAAAGGCGAATTATATTATGGCCAAGATGCTCAATATGAAGGGGTTGTACCATCTTATACAGATAATGGGGATGGAACTGTTACTGACAATAATACAGGATTTATGTGGCAACAAACCCCGCCTACTAATAAAATGACTTATGATGAAGCAGTTGAATATGTAGAAGATTTAGAAATTGGAGGTTATGCAGATTGGAGACTTCCAACAATTAAAGAATCATTTTCTATTGCTATGTTAGCTGGAGAACTAGATGCCTCTGACACTTCTAATTCTCAGCCTTATATCGATACTGATTATTTTGATTTTTTTTATGATGAAGCAAAACCTTATACAGGCTCTTATTGGACAAGCACTGTATGTAAAATGCCAGCTGAAAACGATTATGAAGAAATGGAAAAAAACTACGGCTTTAACTGGGCTGATGGTCACCTAAAATCTTATGCAGATGGTTATAATATAGATGGAAGCGAAAGCGATTATTCTATTCCTGCAGGAGTTAGAGCTGTTAGAGGCGAAGAAAATGTTTATGGTGTAAATGATTTTCAAGATAACGAAGATTATACTATTAGTGACAATGCTACAGGCCTTATGTGGACACAAGTAGATAGTGGTTATTTAAATGATGATGGCTCTTTTAGAAATTCTACAGATGATAATTTTGGCTTAGGTAGAGACTGGGTTGATACTTTATCATGGGTAGAAGATATGAATGATATTTCTTTATTTGGTTATAATGATTGGAGATTACCCAATATTAAAGAACTACAAAGTATAGTTGAATATGAAAAAACTGAACTCCCTGCAACCGATCCTGATTTCTTTACATTAAGTAGACCTAACTGTTATGTTTACTCAAGTACAACTTGTGGCGACTTTACTGAAATGGCAGATTATATTGCATTTGGTAGAGGATATGGTATCGACTTAGACGAAGACACATCATCAGATACAGCAACTATTGAAGATTTTGTTGATGTACATGGACCGGGATGTATGAGAGCTGATTATAAAGATACAACTTATGAAGTAACTCAAGTACCTAAATTATCAAGAGATTTTTGGGCTGATTTATATGATGAAACATACCCCTATTCTTATGATGAAAGTGATACAACAACTGAATTTGATCTTAGTAATAGTGAAAATGCTGCAGATTATATAGTTATATACAATTATGCATTATTAGTTAGAGATATAAACTAATAAAGATAAGCATTAAAGACATGAGGAGCTCTCCTCATGTCTTTTTATTATGTTTCTAATATATTTTTATAATATTTCAACTTTTCTTGTGTTTTAGAATATGCACCAAATACACAAATTGCGAAAAGTACTATTAAACTTATTGCGATGAAATTAAAAGCGGTCATCTCTCTTGTAATTAATGGGATCCCTATTTCAAAAAGAAAACAAACTAATTCAATTATGAAAGCAACTTTAAATAAGCTTAAAATTCTTTGATAATGTTCGATTTTCGATTCAGTATCACTATATAATTCAAACCCTTTATAATCATTAATTTTTCTTACATATACCCATCTATACCATCTCTGAACTACTTCAATATCACTTTCTTTCATAAAAGTTTTAAAATTATCATAATCATAATAATAACTTAGTAAATCTATATCATATACATATTCTGATTCTTCACATTTCTCAAACTTATAAAAACCTAATATAAACTTAGTAAATGCCCAACCATTATTTGACATTTCATTTAACCAAGCAACCTCAACATCCTTATCAAATAATAATCTAAATTTAATCATTGAATTCCTCCATAAGTTTTGCTGAATTTGACAATTCTTCTAACCTTTTTTCTTCCTGTTTAAAAACTTCATACCCTACCCGTGTTAAAATATATTCTTTCTTCTTTCTAGAAGATTTATCTTCACTATAAAGTTTAATCCATTTCTTTTTTATTAATGAGTTAATTGCTCCATACAATGTCCCTGCGCCTAAAGATACTCTGTCCTGAGTTAAAAGCGTTACTTCTTGTATAATTCCATAACCATGATTTGGGTGTCTTAATGCAAGCAGTATATAGAAAGTTGCTTCTGTTAATGGGCCTTCTTTATTCACAATAACCTCCTATTTTTATATTACGTTATACAATATATCGAAAACCGATATATTTGTCAACGATATATCATATCTCAGTATAAATAATTTCTTTTAGAAGAATATTTAGATATATATAATAATTAATGCTTTTAGAAATTTATTGACATATGGATATTCGTTTCTTATGCTTAAATTATAATTCAAATTACAAAGGAAGTAAGATTGAGTAAAAATCACCTTAAAAATATCTCTTTATTAATATTAATGCTAATTATTTTATTTAGTAGTAGCAGTTGCCAAACAAAACAAATTGATAACAACCCTACTTTTATATCAAACTACGTTGAAGAAAATGGTACATTAATAGTTGCTCACAGAGGTTATGCAGCAATAGCTCCTGAAAATACTATAAGTGCATTCGAAGAAGCTAAAAAAGCTGGAGCTAAAGCATGTGAATTTGATGTTCAAATAAGTGAAGATGATGTATTAGTAGTAATTCATGATAACACAGTAGATAGAACAACTAACGGAAGTGGAAAAGTAAAACAATTATCATATGAGTATTTATCCACGTTAGATGCAGGAAGTTGGAAAGATGAAAAATACACAGGTGAAAAAATACCTACCTTAAAAGAAACACTAACCTACTTAAAACAAAATAATATGATAGCAGTTCTTGAAATTAAGGCTTCTAATATAGAAGAAGATGTTATTAATTTAATTTATGAAACAGAAATGCAAGAAAAAACTATTATAATCGGTTTTTCAAAATCTACAATCTCTAACACTTTAAAACTTGATTCTTCTATCCCCTCTCTATTATTAATTAAGAAAAACTCATGCATGACAGGCTCTTCTTTAGATAAAGTTAAGGGTATAGAAAGTGAATTAAAAAGAGTTAAAACTAAATATATAGGGCCATATTCTTTTCAATTAGAAAAACTAGATACAGCATCTTCGTCTTTAGCTAAATCTTTAATGAAGAAAAGTAAAGATCCAGGAACTCTTCCATTAGCCTTAGATAAAGAAACAATTACTTTACTACATGATAAAGGATATTTCATTAATGTATGGACTGTAGATAATGAAGAAAACATGAGAGATTTAATATCTAATAATATAGATATATTAACCACTAATTATCTTGAAAAGGCTATTAGCATAAAAGATGAATTAAATAACAAATAATAAAATTAAACTGAATATTAAAACTTAATTTAAAGTTAAAACATTCAGTTTATTTTATTTTTATAACTAATCTATAAACAAAATTAATTATATTTTTTTTAGCTCTTAATTAAATAAAAGTATGGAACCCAATACCATATTCATTATTAGCTTTGATAATAGGATAAGGCATAATCAAATTATTATCTGCAATTTTACTATATCTGTTTGAGCCCATATTTCTAGTTAGATAAACAGAATAAGCTTGACCTAATAATGTGCCACCTAAAACAATAGAAGTTACTTGTTTAACGTCTAAAGTAACAAAGTTTTCAACAATTAAATTTGTGAATAAACCTATTAATGCACCACCAATACCACCAACAGAAACTAAACCACTTCTAGCGCCTGACCATTGTAATTTATCCCAAAGTGGAAATGAACCAATATAAGCTAAATCAGAAATCCCCATAGCTAAACCTAATTGTGTTGTTGTATCATCCATTTCAAATAGTAATGTACTTAACCAATAATAATAGTTAGCCCATGCATAGGATTGAAAGCCAAAGAATCCTTTGCCTTTTTCTAGCTCTTTGTCTCTTAAACCAAAATATGATAAATATAATGAACCATTTAGTGTAGCTAATTGAGAAGCTAGTACTATTTTATCTTCAGTAGCTGTATCACCAATTAAATCTTGATCATATAATATACCTTGTAAATAATAATAATTTCCCATTGCTACGGTCTGATTTGTAGCCATTCTTGTAAATAATTCTTTTGTTATTTCATAATCCTTAGCTAATAAAGACGAAAGACCTAATCCTCCGCCAACACCAGCTAAACCTGTTAAACCAATAGTTAATGTATCTTGTTCTATTTCTAATAGACTATTTATACCAAACGCAGTATATGTAATGGTTGCTATATTATTTAGATAAAAAGGAACAATTCCTGAATTATCTTTAGCATTATTAAGATCAAAAAGATAGTTACTAGCATTAAATTGATATTTTGAGCTTGGATACAAATCTATTAATTCACTAAATGACTCTTTTGCTTCAGATTCATTTTCCTCAATAATTGCTTCTAAACCATTAATATATAAGGATGTATCATCTTTAGCACTTAATGGACTTAAAATTATGAACAATACAAATAATATTAAATAATTCTTTCTCATATAACTTCTCCTTGATATATATAACAAGTTTATCATAGTTAAAGTTACTGAATAAGTAAATTTAGCGTATTTTTTAATTTAAGCAAAAATAATATAGAGAGTTTATAGCTATTAATATTAGGCATTGAATACATAATCTACTTTTTGTACGAGTTCAAGTCTTGTCTTCGGCATTTAAGTACATATTGTTGATACAATAATTCAGCTATTTTAAATTCTTTCAATATAAGGAATTAAAAAATAGCTTTTTTTTGTATAAAGCTAATTTGACTTAATTATAAAGTCCTTCATGGGTAATCGTGTAAACCTG